>JBGPOZ010000126.1:0-13699 GCA_041488295.1 Allostellaceae bacterium | reverse complement strand
CGGCCGGTCCGCCGAGGAAAAGCGCAAGCAACGCGACGGGAAGCGCGCCCCTCATTGGGCCGCCAAGCTGATCGCCTCGGCAAGCTGCCGCGCGAGGCAGCCATAGACGCTTGCCGCGAGGGTCGCGCGATCGGCCTTCGAAACGTCTTCGAAATCGAAGGTTTCGTCGTCGCTCCAGAATCTCATGATTTCCAGCCCCGGGAAGAGGTAGACCTCGTTGAGATCGGCCGATCGCCGCATGGCATTCGCATAGGGTTCGAAGTCGATGACCGATGCTGTGCGGCGGGACCTGGTGCGTCGCGCCCATCGCTCAGTCTACCACGAGAGAGTTCGGTGCGGCCACGGCGCTGGGAGCGTCGTCACGGCACCTCTTGGCTTGGCTCATCGGCATCGCGCAGCTCGATGACCGCCGTGTTGATCAAACGCTTGCCGGCATGCTCGAAGTTGATTGTAACGCGGTGCCCGATGACCGACTGGACTTGGCCTACTCCCCAATCGGGTGCGCCGGGGTGACGCACCCGCATGCCGGGAACAAGGCGGCTCACCATCCGCTCCGTCGCAAATGCGATGTCTCCACGTCGCCTCCGGGTCGATTGTACGTCAGCGCGACCGCGACTATAGATAGCGGTACAAGCGCGGCAAGAACAGCCGTACTGACGGAGCGGACGCGCCATGGATGTTACCGTAGACCTTAGAATCCTCGAATTGCTCGCGGCGCGGCTTTGCCATGAGTTGGTGAGCCCGACCGGCGCCATCGCGAATGGCGTCGAGCTGTTGGGCGAGGATGATCCTGCGTTCGTGCGCGAGGCCGTGACCTTGATCGGCCAGAGTGCCCGCAAGGCGGGTCGCCGGCTGCAATTCTATCGCTTCGCCTATGGTCCGCTGTCGGGTGGCGGCACCGCCGGGCCGCCGCCGCGCGAGCTGGTCGCAGGTCTTCTCGAGGACGGCAAGGTCGCCTGCGACTGGAGCGCAGAGGCGCTGGCTCAGCCCCTCGACTGGCAGAGGCTCGGTTGCAACATGGCCGTGCTGGCGGCCGAGGCGCTGCCGCGCGGCGGCGCGCTCAGCATCACTGCGCCGGCAGCGGCGAACGGCATCGTCGTGACCGGAAGAGGCGTTGCCGTCAACTTCCCGCCGGAGGGGCGCTTGGCTCTGGAACGGCGGACGCCGCTCGAGGATCTGACCTCGCGCACGGTGCAAGGATATTACGTCGCGCTCCTCGCCGAGCGCATGGCGGCAGCGCTCGACGCGGTGGTTTCCGCCGAGCGACTGGAATTGCGCGCCGTCGCGCGCTGACAAGGTCCTTGCGGCGGCCAGCCTGCGCCGCGCCGCGAGCCACAGCCTAGCAAGCGCTAACTGCTTCTTAATGGGTTTTGGTCAATTTTCGAGCGGTCCAGCGGCATTGCGTCGACTGGTGGAAAATAACGTCGATGTTGCCAGGACCGGACCAATGGACGATCTTCTCAGCGAATTCTTGACTGAAACGACCGAGAATCTCTCGGTGCTCGATCTCGAACTCGTGAGGCTCGAACAGAATCCCAACGACCCGGCGCTGCTCGGCAACATTTTCCGGCTGGTCCACACCATCAAGGGGACGTGCGGCTTTCTCGGCTTGCCGCGTCTGGAAGCGGTGGCGCATGCCGGCGAGAACGTGCTCGGCAAAATCCGCGACGGCGAGCTGAGCGTCACGCCGGAAGCCATCAGCCTCATTCTCGAATCGCTCGATTGCGTGAAGGCGATCATGGCGGCGCTCGAGGCGACCGAAGCGGAGCCTCCCGGCGATGATTCCGACCTGATCGCTCGGCTCAATCAATTGGCGAGCGGCGGGACGCCGGACGCCGCAGATATCTCACACGCCGCGCCCGCCGCACCGGTGATCGAGCAGGTTGCCGAGGCTGCCGCGCCGGTCGACGAAGCGCTGGAGCCGTCTGCGCCGAGCGACGAGAGTGTTATCGTGTCGACTGCCCAGGCTGAGGAGGGCGAGGCCCAGGAGGAGCATCACGCCGCCGAGGTGCGCCAGCCCGAGCCGGGCAAGGAGACGTCGGTCGCCGGCCAAAGCATCCGCGTCAATGTCGATCTGCTCGAAAATCTGATGACGATGGTGAGTGAGCTCGTCCTCACCCGCAACCAGCTTATGCAGATTCTGCGCAGTCAGAAGGACAGCGAATTCACGACGCCGCTGCAGCGCCTCAGCCATGTCACGACCGAGCTGCAGGAGGGCGTCATGAAGACGCGCATGCAGCCGATCGGCAATGCCTGGGCGAAGTTGCCGCGCCTCGTGCGCGACCTTGCGCTCGAATTGAAGAAGAAGCTCGATCTCCGAATGCTCGGTGCCGAGACGGAACTCGACCGGCAAGTCCTCGAGATGATCAAGGACCCGCTGACGCATATGGTGCGCAACTCCGCCGATCACGGCATCGAGCTGCCCGCCGAACGCGTCAAGGCCGGCAAGCCCGAGCAAGGTACGGTGACGCTCAACGCCTATCACGAGGGCGGCCACATCGTCATCGAGATCAGCGACGACGGACGCGGTCTGCCGCTCGACAAGATCAAAAAGAAGATTCTCGGGAACGGACTCGCGACCGAGGCCGAGCTGGCGGCGATGACCGATCAGCAGATCCAGCAATTCATCTTCCGGGCCGGCTTCTCGACGGCAGCTCAGGTGACGAGCGTCTCGGGCCGCGGCGTCGGCATGGATGTCGTGCGCACCAACATCGAGAAGATCGGCGGCACGATCGAGCTGAAGAGCGCAGCCGGCAAAGGCTCGTCCTTCATCATCAAGATCCCGCTTACTTTGGCGATCGTCTCGGCGCTCATCGTCGAATGCGCCGGCGAGCGTTTTGCCATTCCGCAAATCAGCGTCGTCGAGTTGGTGCGCGCGGCGGCGAATTCGGAGAACCGCATCGAGCATCTCCATGACACGCCAGTCCTGCGCCTGCGGAACCGCCTCCTCCCGCTCGTCTCGCTCCAGGATCTCCTGAAGCTCGGCAAGCCGCGGGCAGAGAGCAACGAGACATTCATCGTCGTGGCGCAAGTCGGGACCTACAGTTTCGGTATCATCGTCGACCGTGTGTTCGACACCGAAGAAATCGTCGTGAAGCCGGTGGCGCCGATCTTGCGCGAGATCACGATGTTTTCGGGAAATACGATCCTCGGCGACGGCAGCGTCATCATGATCCTCGATCCCAATGGTATCGCCGCGGCGAGCGGCGAGAAGACGGTCGAGGAGGGGGGCGTTCGCGAGCAGGCGACGGCGCGTGCCGAGAAGGGCGTCGAGCGGACCAGCCTCCTCTTGTTCCGCGCCGGCGGCGACGGGCCGAAGGCAGTGCCGCTCGCCCTTGTCGCGCGGCTCGAAGAGATCGATCTGCAAAAGATCGAGGGCTCGAACGGCAAGCCGGTGGTGCAATACCGCGGCAAGCTCATGCCGCTCGTCACGATCGATCCCAGCTACGTCATCGACAAGGAAGGCCGGAAACCGGTTCTCGTCTTCGCCGATGGCGATCGCAGCATGGGGCTTGTCGTCGACGAGATCCTCGACATCGTCGAGGAGCACCTTGCGGTCGAGCTCGCGGCCGAGAAGCACGGCTATATCGGCAGCGCGATCATCGGTGGCAAGGCGACCGACGTCATCGATGCCGGCTACTTCCTCACCCTAGCCTTCGAGGATTGGTTCGGTTCGAACGCTAAGGAAGACAACGGCAAGCGTGTTCTCGTCGTCGATGATTCTCCGTTCTTCCGCAATCTCCTGGCGCCGCTCCTCTCGGTTGCGGGGTACGAGGTTACGACCGTCGAATCGGCGGATCGCGCGCTTGGCCTGTGCGAGGCTGGCGAGAATTTCGATATCATCATCAGCGACATCGAGATGCCGGGGATGAACGGCTTCCAATTCGCCGAAACCGTGCGCAACTCGACGCGTTGGCAGGACATGCCGATCGTTGCGCTCTCCTCGCATACGACGCCCCAGGATTTGCACCGCGGCCGCGAAGTCGGATTCAACGACTACGTCGCCAAATTCGACCGAGACGCGCTGCTGCACACCCTGTCGGAGACGCTCAGCCTGCAAAAAGGTGCCGCATGAACCACGATCCAGCTATCGCCGATCAACGGCGCGCGAAAGCGGCGAGCTCGAGCGAGGGAGGCGATTTCGTCTCGATCGTAATCGGCGAGCAGCTTTTTGGAATTCCCGTGCTTCAAGTCCAGGACGTCCTCGGGCCGCAGCGCATCACGCGCGTGCCGCTTGCGCCACCGGAGGTCGCCGGGTCGCTCAATCTGCGCGGCCGCATCGTCACCGCGATCGACATTCGCACGCGACTCGATCTTCCTGAGCGCGAGGACGGCAAGCCGCGCATGAGCGTCGTCGTCGACCATGGCGGCGAGCTCTATAGCCTGATGGTCGATCAGGTCGGCGAGGTGCTGAGCCTCACCAACGCCACGTTCGAGCGCAACCCGGCGACCCTCGATCCGCGCTGGCGCGAGGTCTCGGCCGGCATCTATCGGCTCGACGGCACCTTGCTGGTCGTGCTCGACGTCGCCCGCCTGCTCGTGCTCACGCCGCGTTCGGAGGCGGCCTGATCGGCGCCGTCGAGTTCGTCCGATGGAGCTCGAATCATGAAATCCTGCCTGATCGTCGATGATTCTCGGGTGGTGCGCAAGGTCGCCAGACGCATCCTGGAGGACCTTTCCTTCGCGATCGAGGAAGCCGAGGACGGCAAGCTCGCGATGGAGGCATGCCAACGCAAGATGCCCGATGCGATCCTGCTCGACTGGAACATGCCGGTGATGAACGGCATCGATTTCCTGCGCGCGCTGCGGCGGATGCAAGGCGGCGATGCGCCGGTCGTCGTTTTCTGTACGACCGAGAACGACATCAAGCACATCCAGGAAGCGGTCGGCGCCGGGGCCAATGAGTACATCATGAAGCCCTTCGACATCGACATCATCCAGGCGAAGTTCCAGCAGGTCGGATTGCTGTGAGTCCGCCCAGCGCATCGGGGCAGCCTGACGGGCGTTCCGCCCAGCCGTACCGCGTCATGGTCGTCGATGACAGCGCGGTCATTCGCGGCCTCTTGACGCGCGCGCTCGAGACCGACCCGCAGATCCAAGTCGTCGCTTCGGTCGGCGACGGCAGGATGGCGCTCAACGCATTGAAGCGGCACGACATCGAAGTCGCCGTTCTCGATATCGAAATGCCGGTCATGGACGGCTTGACGGCGCTGCCGCAGCTCATCGCCGCCAAACCTGACCTCAAAGTCATCATGGCGTCGACTCTGACCCGCCGCAACGCGGACATCAGCATGCGCGCGTTGGCGGCCGGTGCCGCCGACTATGTTGCCAAGCCCGGTTCCGCCGCGTTGACGAGCGCCGATGCGTTCAAGCGAGAGTTGCTCGAAAAGGTCAAGGTACTGGGTCAGGCGCAGCGCAACGCCGCCGGCAGCGCCCTCCCGACGCGCGCGATCCAAGCAGCGCCATCGCGCGAAGCGGCCGTCCGCCGTCCCCCGGTGCGCCCGATCACCTTGCGCGGGGCCGCGGTGGAACCCTTCGATGCGCTCGCGATCGGCTCGTCGACGGGCGGTCCGCAAGCGCTCTTCCGGTTGCTCGGCGGGCTCAAGGGGGCAATCACGCGCCCTATCTTCATTACGCAGCACATGCCGCCGACTTTCACGACCATCCTTGCCGAGCACATCACGCGCTCGACCGGATGTGCCGCCGCCGAGGCGGTCGATCGCGAGGCGGTGCAGCCGAACCGCGTCTATGTCGCGCCGGGCGATTTTCATATGGTGATCGAGGTCCCGTCCGGAGGCGGGAGGATCCTTCGTCTCACTAAGGAGCCGCCGGAGAATTTCTGTCGACCGTCGGTCGATCCGATGCTGCGCAGCCTGGCGCAGAGCTATGGGCGCCGGCTCACCTGCGTCATCCTCACGGGCATGGGCCAGGACGGCCTGAGGGGTGGAGAGGCAGTGATCGCCGCGGGCGGAACTTTGCTCGCACAAGACGAAGCGACCAGCGTCGTCTGGGGAATGCCGGGCGCGGTGTCGAATGCGGGCCTCTGCAGCGCCGTGCTGCCGCTCGCCGAGATCGCACCCTATCTGTGCAAGCTGGCGATGCGGCCCGCGGCATGAACGGCGACGATTTCACAGTCCTCAGCACGCTCCTGAAAGAGCGCTCGGGACTCGTACTTACGCCCGACAAGGCCTACCTCCTCGAGAGCCGGCTGTTGCCGGTGGCGCGCAAATGGAACCGCAAATCGCTCGCCGAGCTGGCGGTCGCGCTGCGTGGCCGGCCGGAGGCCGCGCTGGTTCGCGACATCGTCGAGGCGATGACGACGAACGAGTCCTTCTTCTTCCGCGATGTCAAGCCGTTCGATCAATTCAAGGCGTTCGTGCTGCCGCAATTGCTGCGGACGCGCGCCGCGACCCGCAGCATCCGGATCTGGTGCGCCGCCTGCTCGAGCGGGCAGGAGCCCTATTCGCTCGCCATGATCTTGACCGAGCAGCGCACGCAGCTTCAGGGCTGGCGCATCGAGGTCGTCGCCACCGATCTCTCGACCGATATTCTCGAGAAGGCGCAGGCTGGGCTCTATTCGCAATTCGAGGTGCAGCGCGGCCTGCCGATCCAGCTTCTGGTGAAATATTTCAAGCAGCTGGGGGATCGTTGGCAGATTGACGAGGCGATCCGCTCGATGGTGCAGTTCCGGCCCTTCAACCTGCTCGACGACATGAGCCCGTTCGGCCGTTTCGACGTCATCTTCTGCCGCAACGTCCTCATTTATTTCGACCAGCGGACCAAGAGCCTTGTGCTCGATCGGTTGAGCCGGCAGATGGCGGCAGACGGCTATCTCTATCTCGGCGGCGCCGAGACCGTGCTCGGCATCAGCGAGAAACTGACGCCGTTGACCGACCATCGCGGAATCTATGCGCTCTCGGCCGCGGTCTCCCCGACGGCGAAGCTGGCGGTCGGCTGAAGCTGAGACAGGCTTGAAATGCGAGAGCGGGCGTCGTGGACGCCCGCTCTTCGGGTTACCGTGGTTATGGCCGGGTCAGGACGGCGCGCGACCGTCAGGTTCAGGCGCGCAATGCGTGCTTCGGCGGTGCCGCCTCGCTCGGCGCCGGATCGCGCAGCACGTAGCCGCGGCCCCACACCGTCTCGATGTAGTTCTCCCCATTGGTCGCGACGGCCAGCTTCTTGCGCAGCTTGCAGACGAAGACGTCGATGATCTTGAGCTCGGGCTCGTCCATCCCGCCATAGAGGTGGTTGAGGAACATCTCCTTGGTCAGGGTCGTGCCCTTGCGCAGGCTGAGAAGCTCGAGAATGCCGTATTCCTTGCCCGTGAGATGGAGCGGCTGGCCATCGACCTCGACAACGCGGCTGTCGAGATTGACGAGCAGCTTGCCGGTCCGTATCACCGATTCGGAATGGCCCTTGGCGCGGCGCACGATGGCTTGGATGCGCGCGATCAGCTCGCGGCGATCGAAGGGCTTCGTCAGGAAGTCGTCCGCACCGAAGCCCAGCCCCTTGATCTTGTGGTCAAGCTCGCCGAGGCCGGACAGAATGAGGATCGGCGTGCGGACGCGCGCTGCCCGCAGCCGACGCAGGACCTCGTAGCCATCGATATCGGGCAACATCAAATCGAGAATGATGATGTCGTAATCGTATAACTTACCGATCTCAAGCCCGTCTTCGCCGAGGTCGGTCGTGTCGCAAATGAAGCTTTCGGATCTCAGCATCAACTCGATGCTGGCAGCCGTCGCCGAATCATCCTCGACCAGAAGTACACGCATTACGACCTCCGCGTTCCCCGGGAAGATCCCGTCGACCTCGCCGCGCTTTTAATTAGTGTTACTCCAGCTGGTTAATAAGGCGTTAAGTCCGCCACCAAAGATGCGACTTTCCTCGGTTGCTCTTCGCACGGAGTGTTACCGCGTCGCTCCGCGGCGGCCAACGGCCTTGCCCGACTGGCCTGTCGTTTAACCCAACATTAAGCGCCGCTGCCGATGATGGCGAGATGTGTCGCCTCGCCGTCTCCATCGGCAAGAGACAGAAATAACCATTCCCCGCCGCAAAGCAAGCGCCAGCAGTTCCTGGGAGCCGTCGTGAGTTTGCCCAACCTTCTCAGCGATCTGGCGCAGCTCCCCGAGGAACGGCGCTATGGCCGAGTGACCGCCGTGCTCGGCATGCTGCTCGAGCTCGGCGGCGTGCCGGAAAGCCTCGCTGTCGGCGGGCGTTGCGACATCGTCGGCCGCTACGGCAACCGGTTGCCCTGCGAGGTCGTGGGCTTCCGCAACAGCCGGGCGCTGCTGATGCCGTTCGGCGCAACCGACGGCATCGGCCTCGGCTGCAAGGCCGAGGTCGCCAACACGACGCCCGTCGTGTATCCTACCGAAGCTTGGCTCGGGCGCGTCGTCAATGCGATGGGCGAGCCTATCGACGGCAAGGGCCCGTTGCCGCAGGGAGCCATCGCCTGCCCGCTGCGCAACCAGCCGCCACCGGCGCATGCCCGCCGCCGCGTCGAGGGCAAGCTCGATCTCGGCGTCCGCGCGATCAACACCTTTCTGACCTGCTGCCGCGGCCAGCGCATGGGCATCTTCGCGGGCTCGGGCGTCGGGAAATCGATCCTGCTCTCGATGCTGGCGCGCTACACCACCTCCGACGTAACGGTCATCGGCCTGATCGGCGAGCGCGGCCGCGAAGTACAAGAGTTCATCGCCGACGATCTCGGTCCCGACGGCCTCGCCCGCAGCGTCGTCGTCGTCGCAACGTCGGACGAATCGCCGCTGCTGCGGCGCCAGGCGGCTTATCTGACCCTGACGCTCGCCGAGTTCTTCCGCGACCGCGAGCGCGACGTGCTGTGCCTCATGGACAGCGTCACGCGCTTTGCCATGGCACAGCGCGAGATCGGCTTGTCGGCAGGTGAGCCGCCGGCGAGCAAAGGTTACACGCCGACGGTCTTCGCCGAGCTGCCGCGCCTCCTGGAGCGTGCCGGGCCGGGCTGCGGCCGTGGCACGATCACCGGGCTTTTCACCGTGCTGGTCGAGGGAGACGACCACAACGAGCCGATCGCCGACGCGGTGCGCGGCATTCTCGACGGCCATATCGTGCTCGAGCGCTCGATCGCCGAGCGCGGTCGATATCCGGCGATCAACATCCTGCGCTCCATATCGCGCACGATGCCGGATTGCAACAGCGCTGCGGAGACCGAATTGGTGGCGGCGGCGCGCCGTCATCTCTCGACTTACGAGGACATGGCCGAGCTCATCCGTCTCGGCGCCTACCGCAAGGGCAGCGACCCGCTCGTCGACGAGGCGATCGAGCGCTATCCCGATCTCGAGAAATTCCTGGGTCAGCGCAAGGACGAGCGCGCCGACCTGGCGAATGGCTACAGCGCGCTCGCGCAGATCTTGGGAGTTGCATCGTGAGCGCGCTCGACAGTCTCATCCGCGTCAATCGCTGGAAGATCGACGAGCAGCGCCGCCAACTCGGCGAGCTCGAGCGCCTGGCAGAGCGGCTGCGCGGCGAGAGCATGCGTCTCGAGCAGGAATTGACGAGCGAGCAGCAAGTGGCGGCTGCCTCGCTCGAGGCCGGATATTCCTACCCCGGCTATGCGCGCGAACTCATCGAGCGGCGGCGCAAGCTCGCCGACTCGCTCGCCGAAGTCGAGGGACAGATGACGGCGGCGCGCGAGGCGCTCGCGGGTGCCTTCCGCGAGATGAAGCGATACGAGATCACCGCGGCCAATCGCTCGAAGCGCGAGCGTCTTGCCGTCGACCGGCGCCAGCGCATCGTGCAGGACGAGGTGGCGATGCAGATCTTCCGCCGGCGCGAGACGGCGAACGGGGACTGATCCGGCCGATCTCGGCCGCTTTCGCGCCGGCAATTCTCACGATGGCATTGAGCGGCTCTGCGCGTCCCTCGGTCCGGCATCGACCGCAGCCGCCAAGGCGCTTTTCCTCCGAACTCGACACCGATCCAGTTTCCGCTTGGGCCTCGACGTAAAATCGGGTAAGAGTGGAAAACAGTAACAGATCGACAACGACGTCTAAGCCTGAGTCGATATGAAATCGGCCGGGCTACGGGGAGGGTGAGCACTCGACACGGCAATCCGGCGCTGCCGGCGTGCTCGTGCTTGGGCTGATCTCTCCTCGTGATCCCCAACCATCGGGAGAGGAGAAGTTCCGTGACGACAAAGAATGTATCGTTCAGAACGCTGCTCGCCGCGGCCGTTGCCGCTGGCGTTCTTGGCATGGGAGCCGTGGCTTCGCATGCCGCCGACAAGTCGGTCACCATCGGTATCACCCTTCCGCTGACCGGCGCGGACGCGCAGTCCGCGACGTTGATCAAGAACGGCGCGCAGCTGGCGATCGACGAGGCGAACGCGAAGGGCGGCGTCGCCGGCTACAAGCTCGAGACGATCGTGCTCGACAGCGGCACTGCGACGGCAGGCCAATACGACCCGGCGCAGGCGGCGACGAACACCAAGAAGCTCGCCGCCAATCCGAGCGTCGTCGCCAATATCGGCCCGCAGATGAGCGGCGAGGGCAAGGCGATGTCGCCGATCCTCAGCGCTGCCGATCTGGCAACCATCACGCCCAGCTCGACGAACCCGGACATCACCAGCCCGGATCCGAAATTCGTCGCACAGTTCCGGCCGAACAAGAAGGCGGTCTATTTCCGAACCGTCACGACCGACGCCTTCCAGGGCCCGAACATGGCCAACTACTACGTCGAGACGCTCAAGGTGAAGAGCGTTTATATCCTCGATGATTCAGGTGCTTATGGGGTCGGCATCGCCGATTCCTTCCAAAAGCAAGCCGAAAAGCGCGGCATCAAGGTGCTCGGCCGTGACCAGCTCAATCCGAAGGAAGCCGATTACACGTCCATCCTCACCAAGATCAAGCAGCTCAATCCTGAGTCGCTTTATTACGGTGGCGTTGCCCAGGCCGGCGTCAAGCTCGTCAAGCAGGCCTACGACATCATCCCCAAGATGACCAAGGGCGGCGGGGACGGCATGGTTGGGCCGGAATACCTGAAGGGCGCCGGTTTCCCGGCCTCCGAGGGCTGGTATGCGACAATTGCCTCGCCGCATCTCACCGATGACCCCCAGGCGAAGGCGATGATGGATGCCTTCAAGAAGAAGTACGGCACCTCGCCGGATGACTATACGATCACCGCCTATGACGCAGCGCTCGTCATTGTCGATGCAATCAAGCGGACTGCCGAGAGCGGCAAGGAAGTCAATCGGGCCAACGTGCGCGATGCCATCCAGGCGACCAAGCTGAAGACCGTGCAGGGTGAGGTCTCGTTCGATGAGAACGGCGATCTCGTCAACAAGGTCATCAGCGTCTTCCAGATCCATCGTGACGAGGCCCATCCGGCCGACGATATGGAGACACAGTACAAGTACCTCGGCGTAGCGCCGGCGGCCTCGTAACGGGCAGCGCAGCGCTTAGCTGGGATCTGGCGGCATGACCTTCCAGGACGTCCTGCTGCAGCAGATCATCAACGGAGTGAGCCTCGGCGCGATGTACTCGCTACTCGCGCTGGGGTTCACGATGATCTACGGCATCATCGAGCTGATCAATTTCGCCCACTTCAACATCTTCATGGTGGGGTCCTTCGTCGGGCTCTGGATCCTGGAGGCGACGGGGCTGGTTGGTCAGACCACAATCCTCCCCTGGCTTCCTTTGACCGGAGTCCTCGTGCTCGCATTTGTGGGCACGATGCTTGTCTCCGGAGGGATCGGTGTTCTCATCGAGCGGGTGGCGCTGCGCCCGCTGCGCAACGTGCGCGGTACCTCGGCGATGATCAGCACGATCGGGGTGTCGTACATCCTGTTCAATCTCATTTTGCTAACGGTCGGTGCCGATACTCAGAACTATCCAAATCCGATCCCGCGCATCAACTGGGAGATCGGCGGCGCCGTCCTCGAGTTGCGCGAGGTCCTTGTCTGGGTCGTCGGCCTGGTGCTGATGGTCGGCCTTCACCTCTTCGTCCGTCGCTCGCGGCTCGGGAAGGCGATGCGCGCGACGGCGCAGGATCAAGAGGCGGCGCGCATGATGGGTGTCGAGGTCGACCGGGTCGTCGTCCTCGCCTTCTTCGTCGGCTCCGCGCTGGCCGGCGCCGGCGGCATGATCTTCGGCCTCTATTACAATTTCACCAGTTTCGTCATTGGCTATTCGGCGGGCCTGCGCGCCTTCACCGCGGCGGTGCTGGGCGGCATCGGCAATATCGTCGGCGCCATGGTCGGCGGGGTCCTAATCGGGCTCATCGAGAGCCTCAGCGGTCAGTTCATCTCGGCGAGGTGGACCGACGTCATCATCTTCTCGATCCTGATCCTGGTGCTCGTCTTCAAACCCACCGGATTGCTCGGGCTCCAGGCCCCGCAGAAATCATAGGCCGGTTTCATGGTTGCTCCTTCCCCATCAGCCCGTGAAGGCTTGTTCGCGCCGGTCCAGCGGATTCCGGTGGCGACGCGGCGCCGCATCATGGTCGGCGCCCTCATGCTTGGAGCGTTGCTATTCCCGCTGATCGACGGGAATGACGGCGACATCGACGCTGCCGCCAATGCTTGCGCCTTCGCCATTCTGGCGCTCGGCCTCAACATCGTCGTCGGCTTCGCCGGTCTCCTCGATCTCGGCTATGCCGCCTTCTTCGCGATCGGCGCCTATTCCTACGGCATTCTCTCATCATATCAGGTGACCCCGCCCTGGAGCGAGTTCTGGGAGCCTTTCCAATGGCTCGGCCTCGTCGAGCATGTGACGGATGGCGGCGCCAGCTACGTTCACTTCGTCATCTCGTTCTGGATCATGCTGCCGCTCTCGGCGTTCATCGCCGCGTTCTTCGGCTTGGTGTTCGGCGCACCGACCCTGCGCCTCAAGGGCGACTATCTCGCGATCGTCACCTTGGGTTTCGGCGAGATCGTGCCGATCGTCGCCCGCAACACGCCGTATCTGACGAACGGCGCGATGGGCCTCAACGGCGTCTCGCCGCCGGTCTTCTTCGGCTTCAAATTCGGCGTCATCTCGTGGCCGTTCTACTATGTCGGCATCGCGATGATCTTCTTCCTCATCTTCGTCAGCTACCGCCTCAAGGACTCGCGCATCGGACGCGCCTGGATGGCAATACGAGAGGACGAGATCGCGGCCGGCGCGATGGGCGTCAACCGCGTCAAGCTCAAGCTCCTCGCCTTCGCGATCGGCGCCGGCTTTGCGGGCGCGACCGGAACCTTTTACGTCGCCAAGCTGCAGACGGCGACACCGGAAATGTTCATGTTTCCGGTTTCGGTCATGGTCCTCGTGATGATCGTGCTGGGTGGCATGGGCAGCGTCGCCGGCGTCGTGCTTGGAGCCCTCATCCTGCAGCTCCTCCAATCCTGGTTCTTGCAGGATATGACGCAGTGGGTGCATGCGCTCGGCCGGCTTGTGAATGTCGAGTGGCTGCAGCAGATCGAGCTCATTCAATCGATCGAGCTCATCTTCGGCGTCATTCTCGTCTTGATGATGCTCTTCCGACGGCAAGGCCTCATACCCGCCACCGGGACGACCGCCGCTCTGACCCTCGCGCAGCAGACGGCGCTGCCGTCGCGCGGCGAGATCGCCAAGGCCCTGAGCGGTCTCGGCAAGGGCGTCGATCTGCCGCCCGGCACGCCGATCCTCGAGACGCGCAAGCTGGTGAAGCGTTACGGCGGCATCACCGCGGTGAAGGAGCT
>JBGPOZ010000125.1:0-13731 GCA_041488295.1 Allostellaceae bacterium | reverse complement strand
GAGCGATTCCTCGAGTTCGACATGCTTCAGCACGGCAACGTCGAGCAGGTTCTTGAGGCCGGACTGGTAGAAGCTGTTCAGATACGCGTATTCGAGGATGCGCGCGGAGTCGTCGCCGCGCAGATCGAGGTGTCGCTTCAGGATGATGCGGTCCTGCGTCAAGGTGCCGGTCTTGTCCGTGCACAGCACGTCCATCGCCCCGAAGTTCTGGATCGCATTGAGGCGCTTGACGATGACCTTCTTGCGCGACATCGCCATCGCGCCCTTGGCGAGATTGACCGTCACGATCATCGGCAGCATCTCGGGCGTAAGCCCTACCGCGACGGCAACCGCAAAAAGCAGCGCCTCGAACCAGTCGCCCTTGGTGAGGCCATTGATCATGAAGACGAGAGGGACCATCACCAGGATGAAACCGAACATCAGCCAGGTGAACCGAGTGATGCCCTTATCGAAGCTGGTCAGGACGCGTCGCGCGGCGATCGTGCCCGCGACATCGCCGAAAGCCATCCGAGCCCCCGTGAGCACGACGGCGCCGCAGCCGATGCCGCTGACGACGGCGCTCCCCATGAAGCAGATGTTCGGCAGGTCGAAGGGCGTCTCGGTCGCATCGGCATGAGCGTGAGCATACTTCTCGAGCGGCATCGCCTCGCCGGTCAGCGCCGCCTGGTTCACGAAGAGGTCCTTTGCCGAGATCAGCTTTAGATCGGCGGGGATCATGTCGCCGGCCGACAGCAGGACGACGTCGCCGGGGACGATCTGCTCGATCGGGACATCGATGTGTTCCAGCGCGCCCGATCCTCGCCGACGCAGCGTCGCCTTCGTCAGCACCATACGGCGCAAATCGTCCGCAGCCTTGTTCGAGCGGTGCTCCTGGAGGAAGCCGAGCGAGACGCTGAGGACGACCATGACGGCGATCACGATCGCGGCGCGCTGATCGCCGAGGAGGTAGGATGCCGCCGCCAGCGACAACAGGAGCAGATTCAGCGGGTTGACCGATCGACTGACGAGCTCGCCGAGGATCGTGTGACGCGCCTCGTGAGCCACTTGGTTGAGGCCGACCGTGCGCAACCGCCGCTCCACCTCGTCGGGAGCAAGGCCGTCCGCCACGCTGCGCAGCCGCTGCAACGCCTCCTGCGGCGAGAGGCGCGCGAATTCGCCAAGGATTTCGCCGCTCGCGACGGAACCTTCCGAAACGGCCGACGACGAGCGCCGGAGCCCGGCAAAGATGGAGGTCAGGGTCTCTCCAAATTCGAAAGCCATGTGCGAGTTGCGAGGCTACCTCGGATGTCCGCGGCCATCTTTGATCCATCGCAAGCCGCCCGTGCCTTGGGCGAGACGCCTCAGCGCGCGGACCCGACCTGCCGCTCGGCGAGGATGCGGTCGAACGCATCGAGCCGCGCGGCGACGCGGCCGAAGACGCTCTCCGGCGGGTAGCGTCCGGCATCGTCGGCAGCGCCGACCGGCGTTCCGAGCAGGAGCTCGACCGCGTCCTCGAGGGTCGCGACCGACCAGAGATGAAAGCGGCCGGCCGCGACGGCGTCGGCGATCTCGTCATGCAGGACGAGGTTGACGCGGTTCGCCTCGGGCACGATGACGCCTTGCGTGCCGCTGAGACCGCCCGGCGCCGCCATGCAGACCCGGTAGAAGCCTTCGATCTTCCAGCGCGCGCCGCCGATCGCCTGTGCGTGGCCGGCCTGATTGACCGAGCCCGTCATGGCGATGTCCTGGCGGACCGGCAACCGCGCCAGATCGGAGAGGGTGGCGACCAGCTCGGCGAGCGAGGCGCTGTCGCCCTCGACGCCGCCATAGCTCTGCTCGAAGGTGATCGAGCAGGTGAAGGAGAGCGGCCGCAATTGCGCGAAGCGGCCGGCGAGAAATCCTTGCAGCACCATCGCGCCCTTCTGCTGGATCGGCCCGCCGAGTTCGACGTCGCGCTCGATGTTGACGACGCCCTCGCGCCCGACCGAAGCGCGCGCCGTGATCCGCACCGGCGTGCCGAAACGCCGGTCGCCGATGTCCTGGACGGTGAGGCCGTTCACCTGGCCGATGGCGCTGCCCGTGGTGTCGATCATCACCGCGCCTTCGGTGATGGTGCGGATGATGCGGTCCTCGATCCGCGTGTCGCGATGGCGGCGCGCGATCAGGCTCGCGACCAGCGCCGCGTCGGTGAGCTCTTTCTGTTTTGCCTGCTGCGCCCGCACCGCGGCCTCGGTGACGAGATCCTCGATGAGCTCGAAGCGCGCGGTCAGCCGGTCGCGCCGGTCGGCCCAGCGCGCGGCGATGCCGAGAAGGCGGCGCGTTGCATCCTCGGCGGCGCCCTCGAGCTTGCGCGCGCGCGCCATGTCGCCGATCAGCGCCGCATAGATGCTGAGGTTGCGCGGCGAGGCCGTCATGTCGGGATCGATGTCGGCCTTGATCTTGAAATATGTCGAGAAATCCGGGTCGCCCTCGAAGAAGGTCGCATACCAGCGCGGCGCGCCGACGAGCACGACCTTGAGATCGAGCGGAATCCGCCCCGGCTTCGGCGCGCCGGCGATCGGAGGCCCGCCGCGCGAGGGCTCCTCGATGCGGATCTCGCTGTCGCGCAGCGCCGATTTGAGAAACCCCCAGCTCGCCGGGTTGGCGGCGATCGCCTCGGCGCGGAGCACCAGGATGCCGCCATTGGCGCGGTGCAGCGCGCCGGCGCGGATCAAGGTGAAATCGGTCTCGATCGTGCCTTCCGCCTGCCGGTACTCGATGCGGCCGAACAGATTTTCGTAGGTGGGATTGCTCTCGATGACGACCTTCGGCTGCGGCTCGTCGCCGTGATCGACGAGGAGGTTGACGGCGAAATGCCGCTCCGGCGGATCGCCGAAATCGTGCTCGCCTTCATCATCGCCCGCGGCATGCGCAAAGCGCATCGGGTTTTCGAGAATGTCGACGCGCATCTCGGTGAGCCAGCGCGCCAAGCCGCGAAAGCCGGAAAACTCGGAAACCAGCTCTTCGAGCATCGTGCTCGCGACGTCGTCGGCGATGGTGTGGTTCAGCTCTTGGACCTGCGTGCGCAAGAGCGCTTGCGCGGCGACGGCATGCGACTGGAAGCGCGCGACCGATGTCGACAGCTCGCGCTCGGCGGCGTCGGCCTCAGGGCTCGCCGGCCCGATCCCGGCGCTTCCCTCGCCGCGACGCAGGCGCAAGGCGCCATCCTCGCCTTGGACCAGCTCGAAGCCGTGCGCCTGCGCCGCTTGGCGCAGCGCATCGAGATCGCCGCCCATGTCCTTGCGTGCGGCTTCGCGCAATGCCCGCAGCCGCGCCTGGTAGGCATCGCCCGTGAAGGCCGCCGTCAGCACCGTGCGCAGCTTCGGCATCAAGGCGATGATGCGGTCGCGCAGACGCCGCCCCATGCCGGCCGGCAGACGGTGCGGCGTCGGGTTTTCCGGATGGCGGAAATTGTTGAGATAAACCCAGTCGCTGAGCGGCGGGCGCTTGGCCAGCGCCTCGTTGAGATAGGCCAAGGTCGCGGTCATCCGGCCGGCGCGGTCCTCGCCGATGACGAAGATGTTGAAGCCGAGACCGGCGACGGCGAGACCGAAATCGAGCGCCTCGCGGGCACGGTTGTGGCTGTCGAGATCGAATACCTCGACACCACTCGCCGGCGCGAAGGCGAAGCGCGGGTGTCCGACCTCTTCGGCCGCAAGTGCGCGCGCTGTCATAGGCTCCCCCCGACCCGGTTCCCTCGCGGCAATATACGGGACCAGAGCCGCTGCATCGAGCGTCGTGGGAGATGCGCCGATTTCATGCGATGATCGAGACCACCGGGGCGCCGGTTCGCTGCGATAGGGAGATCGCCATGATCGTTCGCAATCTCGAAGAAATTCTCGGCACGGAGCGCGATGTGAGCGGCCCGGGCTGGTTGAGCCGGCGCCTCATCTTGCGCAATGACGCGATGGGGTGCTCCGTCCACGACACTACCGTCAAGGAAGGGGCCGAGCTTCGTCTCCACTACAAGAACCACCTCGAGACGAATTATTGCATTTCCGGGGAGGGCGAGGTCGAGGAGGTGGCGACCGGCCGGGTCTTCGCCATTCGCCCGGGCACCGTCTACGCGCTCGACAAGAACGATGCGCACATCCTGCGGGTGAAGCGTGGCGATCTCCGGCTCGTCTGCGTCTTCACCCCGGCACTGACCGGCACCGAGCGGCATGGGCCGGACGGCAGTTACGCGCCATCGGAGGATTGAGGAAGAGGACGCGGCAAACGGCATGGAGCAGGCCGCAGCATCGCAGCCCACGACGATGCGCTGGATCGCGGCGCTCTTCGGGCTCGCCATCATTTGGGGCGGGTCGATTCCGGCAACGAAGCTGGGGCTCGCGGATTTTCCGCCACTGACCCTGACGGGGCTGCGTTATCTCGCCGCAGCGCCGCTTTTCGCCTTCCTGCTCCTCGGGCGACCGCTGCCGCCGTTGCGAGCGCTTCTTGCGATGGCCGGCCTCGGCGTTCTCGGCATCGGCTTGGGGCAGGCCTTTCAGGCGCTCGGCGTCCAGCGGATTTCGGCGTCGATTGCGACGGTGATCTCCGCCACCATCCCGATCCTCATCGTTCTCTTCGCGGCGCTTCGCCTGCGGCAGAGGGTCCAGCTCCGTCATGCCGTCGGCCTCTTCAGCGCCTTCGTCGGCGTCGCGCTGGTTGCGACCGGCGATCCGCGCGCACTCGTGAGCGCGCCCGGCGACAACAGCCTCGTCGGTGATTTGCTCATCCTCGGTTCGGCGCTCGCCATCGCGGCCTACTTCACGCTCAGCATCGAGCTGGTGGCCCGGTATTCGGCCCTCTCGGTCGCGGCGTGGACATCGCTCGCCGGTGCGCTCGCGATGATCCCGCTTGTCGCTTGGGAGATGCAGAGCGCCGCGGTGCGGCCGAGCGCTCTCGGAATCGCGGTCGTCCTTTATCTCGGCGTTTTCGTGACCGTCCTCGGCGTCTGGGTCTGGCTGCGCGCCTTGGAGCATCTGCCGGCGCGCATCGCAGCGGCGTTGCAGTATCTTCAGCCGATCGTCGGCGTCGCGGCATCCGCGGCCCTCTTCGGCGACCGGCTCGATCTGTGGTTCGCCTTGGGCACGGCGCTCGTCTTCATCGGCATCGCGCTCACGACGATCCCGTCGCGCTACGGGACGGGCCGGAACACCCAGATTGCCGCCGCCTCGCCGCCGCGCGCCCGAACCGCAAGATAGAGCCGGTCGAGCGTCGGCACGTAGAGCGCGGTTCGGGCGCCGCTCACCGTCGCGATGCGGCCGAGCGAGGCGTAACTCTCGCCGCGCCGCTCGAACGTCTCGAGGAAGCCGGCGCCGCAACTGACGTAGAGGCGGCTCCGCTTGTCGTCGACGAAGACGTCGTCGGCATCGCCGCAGGTCGCGATCTCGGCACGGCGCGCGCCGCTCGCGGCATCGAGCGCGATGAGGCGTGGCGGCGAGCGGAAGACGGTGACGACGCGGCTCGCCACGGCATCGAACGCCATCGGGAAGTTCGCATCCGCGCCCGGCACGGTCCAGGCGGCGATCTGCCGCCCGACGGCGCGATCGACGACCGCGATCTCATGCGCATCCGGCACGTTGACGAAAACGCGGTCCCCGGCGAAAGCGAGCTGGAAGCCCTCGGGATGCGCCTTGAGCGCGATGTCGGCGACGCGCCGGCGCGTTGGCGCATCGATCACCGCCAACGCGCCCGCGCCATAACCGATGAAGACGCGCTTCGCCGCGGCGTCGACATGGATGTCGTCGGCATCCTCGCCAAGATCGATGCGGCCCGCGGGTGCGAGCGCGGCGCTGGCGAAGAGCCGCACCGAGCCGTCACGCGCATTCGCGACATAGACCGTATCGGTCTGGGGCTCGTAGTCGACGCCTTGCGGCTCGGCGAGCCCGGCGATCCGCCGCTCGAGTTTTTTCGCCTCGAGATCGACGATTCCGAGGCTGTCATTGCCGAGTTCGGCGACGAAGAGGCGCTTGCGGCCGAGATCGACCGCCATGTGGTCGATCCGGCCGGCGACCTCGCCGAGCGGGATCTTTGCCTCGAGGCTGAGCGCATCGGCGGCGAGAGCGGCGCGCGACGCGGCGAGGACGAGGAGCGCCGCCATGAGAAGCGCAAAGAACGGCGCTGCGCATCCGCCGGTGCGTGCTTCGACTTCGCTCAGCATGAGGAGAATTGGGGATGGCATGAACATCATCTCCTCATGCTGAGCGAAGTCGAAGCACGCCCGGCCTCGATCCAGCGCCGAGCGAGTGGCTGTGCGGAAGAACGAGTTAGGCCCGGCCGTATTCGTCATAAAGCCGGGCGGCATTCTCCCATCGGATCGCCGCCATGAAGGCGTCGACATAGGCCGCGGCCTTCGCGCCGTAATCCATGTGATAGGCGTGCTCGTACATGTCGAGCGCGAGGATCGGCCGTCCGCCGGCGAGGTTCGTCGTGTGGTCGGCCGCCCAGCTGTTGACGAGGCGCTTGTCACGCGGCGAATAGGCGAGGAGGACCCAGCCGGAGCCGCCGCCTTGGGCCTTGCCCATCGCCGAGAACTCGGCCTGCCAGCGCTCGACACTGCCGAAATCGTGCGCAATCGCCTCGGCGAGCGCCCCGCTCGGCGCGCCGCCGCCGCCGAGGCTGTCGAAATAGAGCTCGTGCAGGATCATCGAATTGGCGGCGATCAGCTCCTCGCGCTTCAGCCCGTTGACGACGAAGACCGGCGCGGTCGCGAAGTCGGTCTGCGCAAGCTGCGCCATGATCGCGTTGAGGCGTTTGACGGCGCCGGTGTAGTTGTTCTCGTAATGGCTGACGAGAATCTTCTCCGACAGACCCTTGATGCTGTTCGGATCGAAGGGCAGCTTCTTCACCTCGTATGTCATGGGTCCTCTCCCGGCCGCCGGCGCGGCCTGTGCGTTGGCGAGTTGCGGATGGATCTCGACGGCAGCCGCGAGCGCGGTGCCGGCGATGAGGGCGGTGCGTTGAATGAGATCGCGGCGACGCAAATCCTGCATGGTCATGTCCTCTTCTGGGTGTTTGACAAAATTCTTTAGCGCTGAGGGCGCCGAGGCTTCGCAGAGGTCGCAGAGCGTGTGCGTTACCTGCGTCCTCCTGAGCTCTTGTCGAAGGGGCGCATCCTCCGCGACCTCTGCGCTAAACGAGTTCATCTTTCTGTCTGTGAAACGAAGAACCCCTCGACGCGCGCACGAATCGCATCGCGTGCGATGGCGTAGTCGTCGCTGACGGCGGGCATGTCGTCCCAGTGCTGGACGGGAACTCCGCCGCGAACGAGGTCGCCGAGCTTCGGCCCGAACGACACGATGGTCACGGCCTTGCCGACGAGCGCCGCCGTCACGCGCAATGGCGTCCTGCCGCGGACGTCGTAGCCGTCGGCGGCGAGCCCTGCGACGACCGGCGGCGGTATTTCGTCATCGGGCTCGGTTCCGGCCGACACCGCGCGCAGCGTCGATCCCCGCCGCGCCGCGAGGCGATTGAAGTATTCCATCGCGATGAGGCTCTTGGCCGAGCCGTGGAGGCATACAAACAGCACGATCTTTTCTTCAGGCACGGTCGATCCCCCTATTTGACGAAGACCCAGGTGGGTTGAAGAAGCGGGAATGCGAGGAGGCCGATCACCGCGGCGCCGGCCATGAGCAGCGGATTGCTGACCTTCCAGCGGAACAGGATGAAGAGGCCGACGATGCCGACGAGCGCCGTCAGCCAATCGCCGATGGCGATCTTGCCGAGGAGGATGCTGGCGCCGAGGATCGTGCCGATCGCCGCGGCATAGGCGCCCTTGACGAAGCCCTTGACGTTGGGATTGGCGCGGTGCCGAACGAGGATCGGCGCCACGATCAGCACCAGCAGGAAGGACGGCAGGAAAATGCCGATGGTCGAGACGAGGGAGCCCCAGAACCCGGCGACGAGATAGCCGACGAAGGTCGCCGTGATGACGACCGGCCCCGGGCTGATCATGCCGATCGCGACAGCGACGAGAAACTGCCGCTCGTCGAGCCATCCCGTCTGCTGCACGAGCCCCTTCTCGAGGAAGGGCACGATGACGAGACCGCTGCCGAAGGTGAGGCTGCCGGCCTTGAGGAAGAACGCGAGGAGATTGCCGAGCAGCGGCCATGTCGCCGCCTGAGGGTCGCTCCCGGCAAGCGGGGCGGCGGCGAGCATCCCGGCCATCGGCGGCATGCCCTTGCGCAAGAGCGTGCCGTACCAGGCGATGCCGACGAGCCCGGCGATGATGAAGATGATCGCAACCTCGGCTTCGAGCGCGACGGTGACGGCAAAGGCCGCCACGGCGATCGCCCATTGCAATGCATCTTCCATGCCGAGCTTCGCGAGGCGCCAGGTCGAGTGGATGATGAGCGAGATCACCACCGGCGAGACGCCGTAGAAGACGGCGGTCATCCACGGCAGTCCGCCGAAGCCGACGTAGAGCGCCGCGAGCGCCGCGACGATGATGAAATTCGGCAGGATGAAGGCCCAGCCGCCGGCCCACGCGCCCCAGAAGCCGCCGCGCAGGTATGAGATATAGATCCCGACCTGGATCGCGAGCGGCCCCGGAAGCGATTGGCAGACGGCGATCGCATCGCGCATCTCGTCCTTGTCGAGCCAGTGGCGCTCGGCGACGAGCTCGCGCTCCATTTGCCCCACGAGCGCGACCGGCCCGCCGAAGCCGAGCGTCCCCAAGCGCAGGAAATACGCGGTGATCTCGCGGATCGTGACGTGTGGCTTATCTGTGGATGCATTGTCGTTCATGGCGATTCCTGCTTTCGGTGAATGCGCCTCGTGCAGAGTCCGATACGCATGAATTGCCCTCCTTTATCGTCATTCCCGCGAAAGCGGGAATCCAGCGGTCCCTGGGTCCCCGCTTTCGCGGGGACGACGATGCCAGGCGGTTCCAATGTGTCGGGAAACGCCCTGGCGCCGCTGAAGGCCGCCATCGCGCGCCTCATGATCGCGCCTCCTCGGGGGACTTCACTTTTCGGAACATCATGAGCAGCAGCAGATCGTAGAAGATCTTGAGCGCGCCGCCGATGAGGAGCGGCCAGGCGAAGGCGCTCATCGTCATGAGCCATCCGGCGAGCACCGGGCTCATCGCCGAGGCGAGGCTGCGCGGCACGGCGGTGATGCTCGCCGCGGCGGCGCGCTCGGGCGGCGTCACGATCGCCATGACGTAGGAGGTCCGCGTCGGCACGTCCATCTGCGAGAGCGCGGCGCGCACGAGGAGGAGCGCGATGACGATGGCGAGATTGGGCACGAACGGCACGAGGATGAGGCAAAGGCTCGACGGGATGTGCGTGAACACCATGGTGTTGACGAGGCCGATGCGCTTGGCGATCCGCACGGCGACGGGAAAGGAGAACGCGCTCAAGACGCCGGACCAGAAGAAAAAGCTCGCCGCCGTCGCGAGCGAGAGCCCGAAATGGTCGAAGAGCCAGAGCGCCAGCAAGGACTGGACGAAGAACCCGCCGCCGAAGGAATCGATGCTGAAGAGCGCGGCGAGGACGAAGACGATCCGCCGCGAGGCGCCGAGCGGCTCTTTCGCTGCGCCGATATCGGCGGCACCCGCCGGCAGGCCGCGATAGAGCGCGAGCGCGACGAGGCCGAGCAGGCCGTAGAGCACGAACATCGCCGGGATCGCCGTGCCCGGCGCGAGGCCGAGCGCGGGCGAGACGAGATCGGGCAGGCCGGCGGCGAGAGCGCCGACCGCGCCGACGAGCGCACCCACAAGGCTGTAGCGCGCGAAAAGCTGCGTGCGCTTCGCATCGGGTCCCGCATGGGCGAGCAAGGCGTGCTCGAGCGGCAGGAAGAGGCTCACATCCCCCGATGACGGGTTCAATGTGCCGATGAACCCGACGATGACGAGCGGCCAGAATTGGCGAAACTGCGCAAAGCAGAGTCCGGTCGCCAGCATGAGGATGGACGACGCGAGCAGCAGCCGGCGCGGGTCGAGGCGGTGCGCCGCGAGCCCGACCGCGAGGGTGAGGGCCGCCGAACCCAGCAAAGTCACGGTCGTCAAGATGCCGATCTGCAGCGCGTCGAAGCCGAGCTGCGTCAAATAGACGGGGAGCAGCAACGCCACGAACCCGTCGCCGAAAGCGCGCACCCCGCGCGCCGCAAGAAGGCGCGTCGCCGCGTCTATCATCTACGCCGCCGCTTTCGCTTGCTGGCGGCACCAGGCATAGAGGGCATCGTAGATGATCATGCCCTGCGCCAGCATCGCGTGGTCGTCGATGAAGTTGACCTTGAGCCCTTGCGAGATCGCGAGCAGCCCTGCCGATTGCGGCGTCAGATCGGGGCGCGAGGTGTCGGCGCCGCGCACGATGTCAGCGAGGCGACGGAGCGCCGGATGCGCGATGCCGAAGGCGTGGATGAAGGCATCGAAGCTGCATTCATCGCCGTGATGGCCGAAGGCGACATTGGCGACGTCGTAGGGCGTGGCGCCGGCTTGCCGCGCGCTCTCGGCGACCTTGTCCGCGGGGACGTAGAGGAACTCGCCCTCGGGATCGATGAAGCGGCGGATGAGCCACGGACAGGCGATGCGATCGATGGTCGGCCGCTCGCGCGTGACCCACCGCGACGGGCGCCATCCGCCGATGCCGGTTTTCTCGTCCTTGCGCAAGGTAACGCCGCCGCTCTTCTTCCACGCCGCGATGCCGCCGTCGAGAAAACGCGCGTCGAAATCGCGCGCGACGAGTTTCCGCGCCGCCTCGCGGCTGATTTCGAGGCCATGCTCGCAATAAACGACGACCGGCCGCTCCGGCCGCCGCGCGGAGGCCCATTGCTCAACGGTCTCGGGTTCGCAACGCCGCGCGCCGGCGATCATCACCGTGTCGGCTGCGAAGTCCTCCCGCGAGCGGACATCGAGAAGGATCGGCGCGACTGGAATGCCGATGTGCTCTACGAGTTGTCGGATCGAGATCGAAGGAAGGGCGCCAACCATTGCTCACACCTCGCGTGACCGAGTGTCGAGCAGAGCTTGGACGGCGCGCCGTCTTGGGAAAGCCGGGAGCCTGCGTATCCCGACGCGATGACCTTATTGCCGCCGTTCGCGCGCTGCAACTCAATTTTTGAAGGTGAGGGCTTCGGGTTTGCGCACGGACGCGGTTTGCGCGAAGCTGCCGACGGTAGTTCCGCGGGGACCTGGTCGCTGAGGCGCGGCCACCACGGAGGTGCGGTATGACGTCCCTGTCCGGCAAGACGCTGTTCATCAGTGGCGGCAGCCGCGGCATCGGCAAGGCGATTGCGTTGCGCGCGGCGCGCGACGGCGCGAATATCGTTATCGCTGCCAAAACCGATGTGCCGCACCCGAAGCTTGAAGGCACGATCCATACGGCCGCCGCAGAAATCGAGGCCGCCGGAGGCAAGGCGCTTCCGGTCGTCTGCGACATCCGGCAAGAGGACCAGGTTTACGCCGCGGTGGAGCGGGCGGTGGCGCGCTTTGGCGGCATCGATGTCTTGGTCAACAACGCCAGCGCGATCAGCCTCACCGGCACGCTCGAGACGCCGATGAAGCGCTTCGATCTCATGATCGGGATCAACACGCGCGGCACCTTCCTCTGCTCGCAGGCCTGTATCCCGCACCTTCGGAAGGCACCGAACCCGCATATCGTGATGCTGTCCCCGCCGCTCGACATGCGGGCCAAATGGTTCGCGCCGCACGTCGCATACACCATGGCGAAATACGGTATGAGCATGTGCGTTCTCGGCATGGCCGAGGAGTTCCGGCACGATGGCATCGCCGTCAACGCGCTGTGGCCACGCACGGTCATCGCGACGGCCGCCCTTGCTCTCATTCCCGGCGTCGAGCTCGACAACGCCCGCAAGCCCGAGATCATGGCGGACGCGGCATGGCACATCCTGACACGTGAAAGCCGCACGACGACCGGGAACTTCTTCATCGACGACGAGGTGCTGAGGGCTGCCGGGGTGGCTGACCTCAGCGGATACGCGCACAAGCCTGGCGCCGAGCTGCTGCCGGACCTTTTCCTCGACTGACCGGGAGTCGGTTCGGTCGTTGTCGGAAGGCGAATTTCGCCGGGAATATCCGATCGACGCGCCTTGGTACGGATGTCCCGCCCCGGGCCCCCGATCGGATGCCGATCACGCCGAGAACGGAGCCCCTATCGATGCCGATTACCGAAAATGAGGCTTTAACGACTTGCATGGTAGGATGCGATTCCGCGTTTTGCCGCTTGTATCAGCCGCACTCATTTCGCGAAGGTTCGCCCAAGTGTTCGCATCGACGACGGGGACAAAATCGACCGGAGAGCCGTCTCCCATCAATGAGAGTTCGTATCTCGTATGCACGTCCGAGACCGACACCTCGTCGTGGAATCCGAAGGTGGTTCGATTCCTCAATTATTGGCTCTCCCTGAGGCCCAAGGAGGGCTTGCCCGGTCGGCAGCATTTCGACCCCTTGGACATACCCGATCTGATGCCGCGCGTTTGGATGCTCGATGTGTTGCGTGAACCGCTGTGCTACCGATATCGCCTCGTTGGAACCAAGGAGGTCGAAACCTTGCAGCGCGAGGTTACCGGGATGATGTTCGAAGAAGTGCATTCACATTCGCACAACAAGCAGGAAACGATTGGTCGTTTCTTTGAATCTGTTCATGACGGCGTTGCCACCTATCGGAAAGGTAAGCTAATTGCCATCCACAAGAAAGAGCATGTGGCAGTTGAAAATTGCCTCGTTCCGATGGCGCGTGACGGATCTATTGTTGATTTGCTCATTGGATTTTCCATTCTCTACCAACATGATGGTCGCGAGGATTAGGGTCGGCACTCTATTGGCTTTCCGAAAGTGAGTGGTCGAAGATCGAACCGCTGATGCGCCCGGCGCGGGACGGCTTCGGCGCCGCGGCGCCTGCCGCGCTCGTCTTCATTCGCGACCCCGAGCACACAACTCCCATCGAGCCCCATAATCGAACTGGACATCTGGCGCTCAGTTCGGATATAAGAACAAATCGAGAACACAATGCGTGGTAGGAGGCTTGAATGATGGACGGTTTCGATCATTCCGCGGCGCGCGACGCGAGCGGCCGGTTTCAGCCGGGTCAGTCCGGTAATCCCGCAGGCAAGAAGCCGGGGACTAAGAACCGGGCGACCCTGATGGCCGAGGCCTTGGCCGAGGGCGAGGCGGAGGCGCTGCTGCGTTTGGTTGTCGAGAAGGCGCTCGCCGGCGACGGTGTCGCCGCGCGCTTCCTCCTCGGACGGATCTTCGCGAAGCCGCGCGGGCGCACGATCCGCCTCGCTCTGCCGAAGGGGGCGCGGCCGGGCGACGTCGTCGCGGCGTTCAACGCGACCTTGGCCGCGATGGCGGCGGGCGAGATCACGCCCGAGGAGGCGCTCGTCGTCACGCGCGTTCTCGAAGGTCGCGTGCGCGCGCTCGAGGCTTGGCGGGTCGAGCGGAAGCTCACGTCGTATCTGGGGCCCGTGCCGGGGGATGCGATGTTCGACGGAATGATGCCGGAGGAGGAAGAGGAGGAGAACTCTCTCCCACCACGGCCACAGAACCCTCTCCCGTTTACGGGAGAGGGCAGGGTGAGGGCTGGCGCTGAAAGCTCCGAGTCCTCCGACGGCGCCGCCGTTGCCCCCATCCCCTCACCTGATCAACCGGAGACATTGGTAACACTACGGACCGGATACATGGGTAACAGTTTCCATGTTTTGTTCCTGGTTGGCTTCGTGGCGGGCCGATCGGCCCGCCACGAAGCGGCGCAGTTTTTTGGTGTT
>JBGPOZ010000124.1:0-13734 GCA_041488295.1 Allostellaceae bacterium | reverse complement strand
CGGTCTTCGGCGGCGCGCTCAGCGAGGCACACGCCGAGAAGATCTGCAAGGTGATGGATCAGGCGATGAAGGTCGGCGAGCCGGTGATCGGGCTGAATGATTCGGGCGGCGCGCGCATCCAGGAGGGGGTGGCCTCGCTCGCCGGCTATGCCGATGTCTTCCAGCGCAACGTCATGGCCTCGGGCGTCGTGCCGCAGATCTCGCTCATCATGGGGCCGTGCGCCGGCGGCGCTGTCTATTCCCCGGCGATGACCGATTTCATCTTCATGGTCAAAGACACCTCGTACATGTTCGTCACCGGCCCCGAGGTCGTCAAAACGGTGACGCATGAGACGGTGAGCCAGGAGGAGCTGGGCGGCGCCGTCACCCATACGACGCGCTCGGGCGTCGCCGATCTCGCCTTCGAGAACGACATCGAGGCTCTCCTCGAGCTGCGGCGCTTTTTCGACTTCCTGCCCGCGTCCAACCGCGCGGCGGCGCAGGTACGCCCGACCGAAGACAGCGCCGAGCGGGCCGAGGCTTCGCTCGATACGCTCGTCCCGGCCAACCCCAACCGGCCCTACGACATGAAGGAGCTGATCCTCAAGATCGTCGACGAGGGCGATTTCTTCGAGCTGCAGACGAGCTATGCCCGCAACATCATCACCGGCTTTGCGCGGATGGAGGGTTCGACAATCGGCATCGTCGCCAATCAGCCGCTGGTGCTGGCGGGATGCCTCGACATCGACAGCGCGAAGAAGGCGGCGCGGTTCGTGCGCTTCTGCGACTGCTTCAACATCCCCATACTCACCTTCGTCGACGTGCCTGGCTTCCTGCCGGGGACGGCGCAGGAATATGGCGGGATCATCAAGCACGGCGCAAAGTTGCTCTTCGCCTTCGCCGAGGCGACCGTGCCCAAGGTCACGGTCATCACGCGCAAGGCCTATGGCGGCGCCTATGACGTCATGAGCTCCAAGCATCTGCGCGGCGACGTGAACTATGCCTGGCCCTCGGCCGAGATCGCCGTCATGGGCCCCAAGGGCGCGGTCGAGATCATCTTTCGCGGCGACATCGGCGATCCCGGCAAGATCGAGGCGCGCACCGAGGAATACCGGCGGAAATTCGCCAACCCCTTCGTCGCCGGCGCGCGCGGCTTCATCGACGACGTGATCCGGCCACGCTCGACGCGCCGTCGCATCTGCCGCGCGCTCGCCATGCTGCGCCAGAAGAAGCTCGAAAATCCGTGGAAGAAGCACGACAACATTCCGCTGTGAGGACAGAGCGCGTCCGGTCCGACCTCCTCCCCCGCTCGCGGGGGAGGATCGAGGTGGGGGAAGCACGCCGCCTTGCCCGCATTGGTGGATTTCGCGTCGATGGGGACATCCCCCACCCTGCCCTCCCCCGCGAGCGGGGGAGGGATGATTGGTCCATCAAGGTTCACTAATCGATGTTCAAGAAGATCCTCATCGCCAATCGAGGCGAGATCGCGTGCCGCGTCATCCGCACGGCGCGGCGCATGGGCATCAAGACGGTGGCGGTCTATTCCGACGCCGATGCCGACGCCCTCCATGTCCGCGAGGCCGACGAGGCGGTGCGGATCGGGCCGCCGCCTTCGGCCGAGAGTTATCTCCAGGCCGAGCGCATCATCGCCGCCTGCCGCGAGACCGGCGCCGAGGCGGTCCATCCGGGCTATGGCTTTCTCTCGGAGAAGGCGCATTTCGCCGAGGCGCTCGAGAAAATGGGGATCGCCTTCGTCGGTCCCGGCCCCAAGGCGATCGCCGCCATGGGCGACAAGATCGAATCGAAAAAGCTGGCGCACGCCGCTGGCGTTTCGACCGTGCCAGGGCATCTCGGCATCATTCCCGACGCCGCGACCGCGGCGCGGATCGCCGATGAAATCGGCTATCCGGTGATGATCAAGGCCTCGGCCGGCGGCGGCGGCAAGGGCATGCGCATCGCGCGCAACGATGCGGAACTGCGGGACGGCTTCCGCTCCGCCGCCAACGAGGCACGTTCGAGTTTTGCCGACGACCGCGTCTTCCTCGAGAAATACATCGAGGAGCCGCGCCACATCGAAATCCAGGTTCTGGGAGACGGGCACGGCCACGTCATTCATCTCGGCGAGCGCGAATGCTCGATCCAACGTCGCCATCAGAAGGTCTTCGAAGAGGCGCCGAGCCCGTTCCTCGACGAGAAGACCCGCGCCGCCATGGGCGCGCAGGCGGTGGCGCTCGCCAAGGCGGTCGAATACCGCTCGGCCGGCACGGTCGAGTTCATCGTCGACCGCGAGCGGAACTTCTACTTCCTCGAGATGAATACACGTCTCCAGGTCGAGCATCCGGTGACCGAATGGGTGACCGGCCTCGACCTCGTCGAGCTGATGATCCGCGTCGCCGCTGGCGAAAGATTGCCGCTGCGGCAGAAGGATGTCCGCCTCAAGGGCTGGGCGCTCGAGGCGCGCATCTATGCCGAGGACCCGCTGCGCGGCTTTCTGCCCTCGGTCGGCCGCCTGACGCGCTATCGCCCGCCCGAGGGCGCCGATATCCGTGTCGACACCGGCGTTTACGAGGGCGCCGAGATCACCATCTATTACGATCCGATGATCGCCAAGCTGGTGACGCGCGGCGATGATCGCGCGGCGGCGATCGCGCGGATGGAGGAAGCGCTCGACGCCTTTCACATTCGCGGCCTCTCGCACAATGTCGGGTTTCTCGCCGCGGTCCTGCAGAACGATCGCTTCCGCCGCGGCGACATCTCGACCAATTTCATCGCCGAGGAATTTCCGCACGGCTTCAGCGGCGCGGCGTTGTCGTCGGACGGCAAGAAGGCCGTCGTCGCGGTCGCAGCGGTGGTGCAGCGTTTCCTTGCCGAGCGCGACGCGCGGATCTCGGGGCAGATGCCGGGGCATGGCAGCAAGATCGGCGCCGATTGGGTCGTCGTGATCGGCGAGGAGCACCATGCGGTCTCCGTCGAGCCGGCAGCCGGTCTCTATCGGGTCGCGGCCGGCGGCTTCTCGTGCGAGGTCGTGCTGGAATGGCGACCCGGCGAGCCCATTCTCGGCGCGCGGCTCGACGGTCAGCCGCTCGTCTTCCAGATCGATCGGGACGGCACTCTCTTCCGCCTGACGCATGGCGGCGCGACGACGGCCGTGCGCGTGCTGAGTCCAACGTCCGCCGCGCTGTTGCGTCACATGCCGATCAAGCAGGCCGCCGACCTCTCGCGCTTTCTCCTGTCGCCGATGCCGGGGCTTCTCGTCGGCATCGCCGTGCGCGAGGGCCAGGAGGTGAAGGCGGGCGAGGAGCTGGCGACGGTCGAAGCGATGAAGATGGAGAACGTGCTCCGTGCCGAGCGCGACGGAAGGGTCGCGAAGATCCGCGCCAAGGCCGGCGACAGCCTCGCCGTCGACGCGATCATCCTCGAATTCGCCTGACGCCCCTCATGAGTGACTCCGTGCGCTTGTCGATCACGGGACGGGTGCAGGGCGTCGGCTATCGCGCCTGGCTCGAAGATGAGGCGCTCGCGCACGGGCTCCGCGGCTGGGTCCGCAACCGCCGTGACGGTAGCGTCGAGGCGTTGCTCATCGGCGCGCAGCAAGACGTCGCGAAACTCGTCGAAGCGTGCCGACAGGGCCCGCGCCTTGCCGCCGTGGCAAATGTCGCGGCGACGCCGGGTCACGACGATGGGAGTGTCGGCTTCAGGGGGCTACCGACCGTCTAAGGTCTTGGCCGGTAAAGCACAATCATCTCGTCGTCCTCGCGAAAGCGAGGACCCAGGAGCGACTGGGTTCCCGCTCTTGCGTCGCTCTTGCGGGAATGCCGATGGAATATGTCGCTTCGTTAGGCCGCTTCCGGCGCTTCGTCGTCCGCCGTCTGGATCGGCCCCGAATCCAGGCCCTTGGCGTCCACATCGCGGTCGACCAGTTCGATGACCGCCATCGCCGCCGCATCACCGTGGCGGAAGCCGGCCTTCAGGATTCGGATATAGCCGCCCTGCCGGGTGGCATAACGCTCGGCGAGGGTCGTGAAGAGCTTGTCGGTGATCTTGGCGTCCTGCAGCGCCGCCAGGGCCTGCCGGCGCGCATGGAGCCCGCCGCGCTTGCCGAGCGTGATCAGCTTCTCGACGATCGGCCGCAGATCTTTCGCCTTCTGGAGGGTCGTCGTGATCTGCTCGTGCTTCACCAACGCATGGGCGAGGTTCTCGAACATCGCCTTGCGATGGGCCGAGGTGCGGCTGAAGCTGCGGCCGCTCATCCGATGACGCATGCTAGGCTCCCAATTCTTGTCGTTCGGGCTGCGAGCCCGGCTTAGTACGGCTCCTCGAGGCGCTTTGCCAGATCCTCGATGTTCTCCGGCGGCCAATTCGGGATCTCCATCCCGAGATGCAGCCCCATCTGCGCCAAAACTTCCTTGATCTCGTTCAGGGATTTGCGGCCGAAATTCGGCGTCCGCAGCATCTCGGCCTCGGTCTTCTGCACGAGATCGCCGATGTAGACGATATTGTCGTTCTTGAGGCAATTGGCCGAGCGCACCGACAATTCGAGCTCGTCCACCTTGCGCAGCAGGTTCTTGTTGAAGGGCAGCTCGGACGGCCGCTCTTCCTCGCCAGCGGCGCGCGGCTCCTCGAAATTGATGAAGAGCTGGAGCTGGTCCTGGAGGATGCGGGCGGCCAACGCCACCGCGTCCTCGGGCGTAACCGCACCGTTCGTCTCGAGGCGCATCGAGAGCTTGTCGTAGTCGGTCACCTGGCCGACGCGCGTGTTGTCCACCTTGTAGGAGACCTTGCGCACCGGGCTGAAGAGAGCATCGACCGGAATGAGGCCGATCGGCGCATCCTCGGGCCGATTCTGCGTCGCCGCGACGTAACCCTTACCGGTCTCGACGGTCAATTCCATCGCGATCTTCGCGCCGTTGTCGAGCGTGCAGATCACATGGTCGGGGTTCATGACCTCGATATCGTGACCGGTCTCGATGGCGCCGGCGCGCACCTCGCCGGGTCCGACGGCCTTGAGGCGCATGCGCTTCGGCCCCTCGCCATGCATGCGCAAACCGATGCCCTTGATGTTGAGCACGATGTCGGTCACGTCCTCGAGCACACCCGGAATCGACGAGAATTCGTGCAGCACGCCCTCGATCTGGACCGCGGTCACGGCGGCGCCCTGAAGCGAGGAGAGGAGGACGCGGCGGAGCGCATTGCCGAGCGTCAGGCCGAAGCCGCGCTCCAAGGGCTCGGCAACTGCCGTCGCGATGCGCTTGGGATCATCGCCCGGCTCGACCGCCAATTGCTTCGGTTTGATTAGGGCTTGCCAATTTTTCTGAATCACGGATCGAACCTCATGACAAAAAGCGCGAAGCACCGGTTCCTGCCTAAAACGAGTGCCGGCTCCGGAGCCGGCATCTCATGCGGACAAAGCAGCGTCCGAGCCTTCGCGACCGCAACCTCGCGACGCGAACTACTCTTTGGGCTCACACACGCCGGCGTTTCGGCGGGCGGCAGCCATTGTGCGGGATCGGCGTCACGTCCCGGATGGAGGTGACGGCGAAGCCCACGGCCTGGAGGGCGCGCAGCGCCGATTCGCGACCCGAGCCCGGTCCCTTGACCTCGATCTCGATGGTGCGCATGCCATGCTCCATGGCCTTCTTGCCAGCATCCTCGGCGGCGACCTGCGCGGCGTAGGGCGTCGATTTGCGCGATCCCTTGAAACCCTGGCTGCCGCTCGACGACCAGGCGATCGTGTTGCCCTGGGCATCGGTGATCGTGATCACCGTGTTGTTGAACGACGCATTCACGTGCGCGACGCCGGAAGTGATATTCTTCCGTTCCCTGCGACGCAGACGCGGCGCTGCTGCAGCCTTGGCCATTCCGTCTCTCTATTCCCTTGCTTGCGGGGCTTACTTCTTCTTGCCGGCAATCGGCCGCGCCGGACCCTTGCGGGTGCGCGCGTTGGTGTGGGTTCGCTGGCCGCGCACCGGGAGACCCTTGCGATGCCTCAGGCCACGATAGCAACCGAGATCCATGAGGCGCTTGATGTTCATTGCGACCTGGCGCCGCAGATCACCTTCGACTTGATAGTCGCGGTCGATCAGCTCGCGGATGCGCAGCACCTCGTCATCGGTCAGCTCATGCACCCGCCGTTCCGCCGGAATGCCAAGCTTTTGGCAGATTTCGCTCGCCTTGGTGCGGCCGATGCCATGGATATAGGTGAGGCCGATCGGCACCCGCTTTTGGCTCGGAATGTTGACGCCAGCAATTCGCGCCACCTGCGCTTCTCCTCTGATCCGATCGGGGTGATGCTATGAGTGGCCGCGTGGCACGGCCATAAGGGCGCGCATTATATGAATCTTCACCTTCAAGTCAACAGTCGCAATCGGTTTCACGCCTGGTTCACCGCCCCTTTTGCAAGATCGCCTCGATCTGGCGTGCCACCTCGTCGATCTCCGCCATCCCGTCGACCGTCGCGAGGATGCCTTTGTCGCGGTAATAGGGCAGAATCGGCGCCGTCTGCTCGCGATAGGCGGCAAGGCGCGCCTTGATCGTTTCGGCATTGTCGTCGGCGCGACGGGTGAAATTGGTGCCACCGCAGGTATCGCAAACCCCGGCGGTTCGCGGCAGCTTGTTGTGGTCATGATAGCTGGCACCGCAGGTCGAGCAGGTGAAGCGACCGGTCACGCGATCGACCAGCACCGCCTCGTCAACCGCCATCTCGATGACGTGGTCGAGCCGCAGGCGACGGGAGGCAAGCATCTTATCGAGCGCTTCCGCCTGCGGGACTGTCCGCGGAAAACCGTCGAGAATGAAGCCATTCCGACAGTCGGGCGCGGCGATTCTCTCGGCGATCATGGCGATCAGGATTTCGTCGGGCACGAGCTTGCCGGCATCCATGATCGGCTTCGCCCGGCGGCCGATCTTGGTCCCCTTGGCGATGGCGGCGCGCAGCATGTCGCCCGTCGCGAGCTGCACCAGCCCATGCCCTTCCTCGATGCGCTTGGCCTGCGTTCCTTTCCCGGCACCCGGCGGGCCGAGCAGGATGATGTTCATCCGCGTCTCCCGCGGAGCTTCGCCTTCTTGATCAGCCCCTCATATTGATGCGCCAAGAGATGGGAGTGGATTTGCGCCACCGTGTCCATCGTGACGCTGACGACGATGAGGAGACTGGTGCCGCCGAAATAGAAGGGCACCGAATACTCGGAGATCAGGAACTCCGGGAGGATACAGACGATCGCGAGATAGCCGGCGCCGACGACGGTGAGGCGCGTCAGCACGTAATCGAGGTAGTCCGAGGTGCTCTTGCCCGGGCGGATGCCGGGAATGAAGCCGCCGTATTTGCGCAGATTGTCGGCGGTCTCCACCGGGTTGAAGACGATCGCCGTGTAGAAGAAGCAGAAGAACACGATCAATCCCACGTAAAGCAGCATGTAGAGCGGCTTGCCGTGAGCGAGGTACTGGGTGATCTGCGCCAGAATGCCGGTGCTGCCGGCATTGAAACTGGCGAGCGTCGCCGGCAGCAGCAGCAGGGACGAGGCGAAAATCGGCGGAATGACGCCGGAGGTGTTGAGCTTCAGCGGCAGGTGCGAGGATTCGCCACCGAACATCTTGTTGCCCTGCTGGCGCTTCGGATACTGGACGAGAATGCGACGTTGCGCGCGCTCCATGAAGACGATGGCGGCGATGACGGCGACCGACATCACGAGGAAGAAGAGGAGCGTCACGGTCGAGATGGCGCCGGTGTGGCCGAGCTCGAGCAGCGCCGCGATCGCATGCGGCAGATTGGCGACGATGCCGGAAAAGATGATGAGCGAGATGCCGTTGCCGACGCCGCGCGCCGTGATCTGCTCGCCGAGCCACATCAGGAAGATCGTGCCGCCGGTCAGGGTGATCATGGTGACGAAGCGGAAGATGATGCCCGGATCCATCACCGCCGCGCCGAGCGAGCCGCGCGCGCCTTCGAGTCCGACCGAGATGCCGTAAGCCTGTACGGCCGCCAGCAGCACCGTGCCGTAGCGGGTGTATTGATTGAGCTTCTTGCGGCCGCTCTCGCCTTCCTTTTTCAGCGCCTCGAGCTGCGGCGACACCGCCGTCAAGAGCTGCACGATGATCGAAGCCGAGATATACGGCATGATGTTGAGCGCGAAGATCGTCATGCGCCCGAGCGCACCGCCCGAGAACATGTCGAACATGCCGAGAATGCCGCCGGAATTGCGCGTGAAGATTTCGGCAAGGGCGTGGGGGTTGATGCCGGGAATCGGGATGTAGGTGCCGAGGCGGTAGATCACCAGCGCGCCCAGCGTGAACCAGATGCGGTTCTTCAGCTCGGTCGCCTTGGCAAAGGCCGAGAAGTTGATGTTTGCGGCTAGCTGCTCGGCGGCTGACGCCATTTAACCCATCCTTTGCCCGGCCCGGTGTCGCCCGAACCTCACCCCGACGATCGTTACTCCTCGGCGGCCTTTTTCTTCGGCTTCTTGGCCTTGGCCTTGGCCTTCTTGCCGCTGACCTTCTCCTCGACCACCTTCGCCGCGGGCAGGATCACCTTGCCGCCCGCTTTTTCCACCGCCTCGACCGCCGCCTTCGAGGCGCCCGCGACCGAGATCGTCAAGGCGGAACGCAGCTCGCCCTTGGCAAGAAGCCGCACCCCGTGACGAAGCCGACGCAGCAAACCGGCGGCGACGAGGGCGGGGCCATCGATCGTCGCCTTCCCGTCGAGCTTGCCTGCCTCGACCGCCTGCTGCAGACGGCCGAGGTTGACGACATGATATGTAGTGCGGAAGTCGATGTTGTTGAAGCCGCGCTTTGGCAACCGACGGTGAAGCGGAGTCTGGCCGCCCTCGAAGCCGTTGAGCGCGACGCCGCTCCGCGCCGTCTGGCCCTTGCCGCCGCGGCCGCTCGTCTTGCCTTTGCCCGAGCCGATGCCACGTCCGAGCCGCTTGAAGCGGTAATGGGCGCCGGCGTTGTCTTTGATTTGATTGAGTTTCATCGTCCGACTATCCTATGCACCACGTCCTCCGGTCGGAGGCGGTTTCAGATGAGTTGAAAGCATCCTGTCCCCGTCGTCCCCGCGCAAGCGGGGACCCAGCAGACGACAAAACTAGCTCATTTCCATCAACCCAATCCGACCCTACTCCTCGACACGCACCAGATGCTTCACCTTGAAGATCATGCCGCGAATCGCGGCCGTATCCTCGAGAGTTCGCGAGCGATGCAGCTTGTTGAGGCCGAGACCCTTCAGCGTCGCCTCCTGATCGGCCTTGCGCCCGATCGGGCTGCCGATCTGCGTCACCGTCAGCGTCTTCTTTGCCGCAGCCTTGGTTCGCGCCATGCCGCCTACTCCCGTGCCTCTTTCTCGGAACCGTCACGGCGGCCGAGGATCTCGCTCACCTTCTTGCCGCGCCGGGCGGCGACGGCGCGCGGGCTGACGAGGTGGGTCAACGCCTCGAAGGTCGCCTTGATCATGTTGTGCGGGTTTGAGGTGCCGATCGACTTGGCGACGACATCCTTGACGCCGAGCGCCTCGAAGATCGCCCGCATCGGGCCGCCGGCGATGATCCCGGCGCCTTGTGGTGCCGCGCGCACGACGACGCAGCCCGCCCCGTAGGTGCTGGTGATGTCGTGGTGCAGGGTGCGGCCTTCGCGCAGCGGCACGCGGATGAGACCGCGCCGCGCCTGCTCGGTCGCCTTGCGGATCGCTTCCGGGACCTCGCGCGCCTTGCCCGAGCCGTAGCCGACGCGGCCCTTGCCGTCGCCGACGACGACAAGCGCGGCGAAGCCGAAGCGCCGGCCGCCCTTCACCACCTTCGCGACGCGATTGATGCTGACGAGCTTCTCGACGAATTCGCTCTCGTCGCGATCACGTCCCTGGCGGTCGCCGTCGCGTCCGCGGCGATCGCCGCCTGGGCCGCGGTTCCCGCCCGGACCCCGGGCTCCACCGGGGCCTCGCGTCCCACCGCCCGGGCTTCGTGTCCCGCCGCCTGGGCTTCGTGTCCCACCGCCTGGGGTTCGTGCCATGACGCCCTCAATCCTCTCGTGAAGTCTAAAAGTCGAGGCCGCCCTCGCGGGCGGCGTCGGCCAGGGCCTTGACCCGGCCATGGAAGCGATACCCGCCGCGATCGAAGACGACGGACTTGATCCCGGCGGCGATCGCTCTGCTGGCAATCAGCTTGCCGACCGCGACGGCCGACTCCTTGTTCGAGCCGCCCTTGAGCCCGCCCGCGCGCGATTCCTTGTCGATGCTCGACGCCGCCGCCAGGGTCTCGCCCTTCGCGTCGTCGATGATCTGCGCATAGATGTGGCAGGAGGAGCGGAACACCGAGAGGCGTGGCCGCGTCGTTTGAACGCGCCCGATCCGCCCGCGCACCCGGGCGCGGCGCCGGTCGAAAAGTGACTTCGTCTTTATCGCCATGTGTCGCGCCCCTACTTCTTCTTGCCTTCCTTGCGACGAACCGTCTCGGTCTCGTACTTGATGCCCTTACCCTTATAGGGTTCGGGCTTGCGATAGCCGCGAATGACTGCGGCCACCTGCCCGACGCGCTGCCGGTCGGCGCCGCTGATGGCAATCGAGGTCGGCTTCTCGCAGACGATCTTCACATCGTCCGGGATCGGAAACTTGACCTCGTGGCTGTAGCCGAGCTGGAGATTGAGCACTCTGCCCTGCACCGCCGCACGGTAGCCGACGCCGTTGATCTCGAGATTGACGGTAAAGCCCTTCGAGACGCCGTTCACCATGTTGTTGACGAGGGCGCGCGTCGTCCCCCAGAGGGTGCGGGCGCGCTTGGTGTCGTGTTTCGGCTTCACCCAGACCTTGCCGTCCTCGAGGCTCGCCGTAACCTCGTTGCTGACGACGAGCTTCAAGGAGCCGAGCTTGCCTTTCGCCGTCACGACCTGCCCCGCGATGTCGATATTGACGCCGCTCGGGACGGTCACCGGATTCTTGCCTACGCGCGACATATCACACCCCAGGATTGCCCAATCTCGCTCAGAACACGCGGCACAGGACTTCGCCGCCGACATTGGCGGCGCGCGCCTCGTTATCCGACATGACGCCGCGCGGCGTCGACAGAATGGCGATGCCGAGCCCGTTATAGACCCGCGGCAGGTCGCCGATCTTGGAATAGATGCGCCGGCCCGGCTTCGAGATCCGCGAGATCTCGCGGATCACCGGCTCGCCATCGACGTATTTGAGCTCGATCTTGAGCTCGGCAACGCCGGGGCGCACGTCCTCGCGCGTGAAGCCGCGGATGTAACCCTCGCGTTTCAGCACTTCGAGGACATTGGCTCTGATCTTCGAGGCCGGGGCGGCGACGGTCGGCTTGTGCGCCTGCTGCGCGTTGCGAATGCGCGTCAGCATATCGCCGAGGGGATCGGTCATCGACATGAGCGTCTCTTCCTTACCAGCTCGACTTGACCATGCCGGGAATCTGGCCGGCCGAGGCGAGCTCACGCAGCGCGATGCGCGAGAGCTTGAATTTGCGGTAGACGCCGCGCGGCCGACCCGTCAGCTCGCAACGGTTGCGAATGCGCGTTTTCGAGGAGTTGCGCGGCATCTCCGCCAGCTTCAGCTGTGCGGCGAAGCGCTCATCCTCCGGCGCCTCGCGGTCGTTCGCGACCGCTTTGAGACGCGCGCGCTTGCCGGCCATTTGCTTGGCCATCTTGGCGCGGCGCGCATTCTTGTTCACGGAGCTCTTCTTTGCCATTCCCTAACTCTCCGTCGGCGTCAATTCGTGAACGGCATGTCGAAGCCGCGCAGCAGGGCCTTGGCCTCCGCGTCGGTTTCGGCCGTCGTGACGATGACAATGTCCATGCCGCGGACGCTGTCCACTTGGTCGTAATCGATCTCCGGGAACACGAGTTGCTCCTTGAGACCCAGAGCATAGTTGCCGCGTCCGTCGAAGCTCTTCGGCGAGACCCCGCGGAAGTCGCGCACGCGCGGCAGCGCGATGTTGACGAGGCGATCGAGGAATTCGTACATGCGCTGCCGGCGCAACGTCACCTTGCAGCCGATCGGCATGTTCTCGCGCAGCTTGAAGGTCGCGATCGACTTCTTGGCACGCGTCACCACCGGCTTCTGCCCGGCGATCGCCGTCAGCTCGCCGACCGCGGCATCGACCTTCTTGCCGTCCTGCACTGCCTCGCCGACGCCCATATTGACGACGATCTTGTCGAGGCGAGGGACCTGCATCGGGTTCTTGTAGCCGAACTCCTTCATCAGGGCCGGGCGGACGACTTTCTCGTAGTGTTCCTGCAAGCGGGTCATGATCGATCACTCAAGCATCGAGAACTTCGCCCGAGCGCCGGGCGATTCGGACCTTGCGGCCATCGAGGGTGGTGAAGCCGATGCGGGTCGGCTTGTCGCTCTTCGGGTCGATATGGGCGACGTTCGAGATGTGGATCGTGCCTTCCTTCTCGATGATGCCGCCCTGCTGCCCCATCGCCGGGCGCGTGTGCCGCTTCACCATGTTGACGCCCTGGACGACGAGCCGCGAATCCTTCGGCAGGACGCGCAGAACCTCGCCGGTCTTGCCCTTGTCCTTGCCGGTGATGACGACGACCTTGTCGCCCTTCTTGATCTTCAGCTTGCTCATGTCAGCCAACCCAACTTCTCTTGTCCGACGCTCAAAGCACTTCAGGCGCGAGCGAAACGATTTTCATGAACTTGCGGGCGCGCAGCTCGCGCGTCACCGGCCCGAAGATGCGCGTCCCGATCGGCTCGCCCTGCTTGTTGATCAGGACGGCGGCGTTGCGGTCGAAGCGGATCGAGCTGCCGTCGGGGCGCCGGATCTCCTTCGCCGTCCGCACGATCACCGCCTGGTGCACATCGCCCTTCTTGACGCGGCCGCGCGGGATCGCTTCCTTCACCGAGACGACGATGACGTCGCCGATCGACGCCGTCTTGCGCTTGGACCCGCCGAGCACCTTGATACACTGGACGCGCCGCGCGCCGGAATTGTCGGCGACGTCGAGATTGGTTTGCATCTGGATCATGGCGCTTACTGCACTTTCTGCTTCTTTTCGCCGCGGACTACCGCCCAGCGCTTCAGCTTGGAAATCGGCCGCCGCTCCTCGATCCACACCACGTCGCCGGTCGAAAACTCGTTGGTCTCGTCATGCGCGTGATACTTCTTCGAGCGGCGCACGGTCTTCTTCATCGTCGGATGGGTGAATCGCCGGTCCACGCGCACGACCACGGTCTTGGCCTGCTTGTCGCTGACGACGACACCCTGGAGCGTACGCTTCGGCATCTCAAACCTCTTACTTCGACTTTTTCGACCTGCTCGCCCTGACGCGCGGCTTCGCGGCGGCCTTGGGCTTGGCGGATTTCGGCTTCGTCTTCCTTGCAGTCTTCGGCTTGTCCGCCTTCGGCGCGGTCTCCGCCTTCACCTTCGGCGCAGGCTCCGGCATGCCAACGCGCTTTTGCGCGGCGACGGTCTTCATGCGCGCGATGTCGCGGCGGATGAGCCGCACGCGCGAGGTATTCTCGAGCTGGCCGGTCGCCCGCTGAAAGCGCAGGTTGAACTGCTCCTTCTTGAGCTTGAGCACCTCGTCGTCGATCTGGTCGAGCGTCATGGCTCTTGCGTCGGCGGCTTTCATTGGCGTCACTCGGCGATACGTTCGATGAAGCGGGTCTTGACCGGCAGCTTGGCGGCGGCGAGCGCCAGCGCTTCCTTGGCGATCGCGATTGAAATGCCGTCCACCTCGAACAGGATGCGGTTCGGCTTGATCTTGCAGACCCAGAATTCCGGCGCGCCTTTGCCCGAGCCCATGCGCACT
>JBGPOZ010000123.1:0-13780 GCA_041488295.1 Allostellaceae bacterium | reverse complement strand
CTCGAGAAGGACATCGTGCGCGGCGCCATTCTGCGGACGGGATCGCGGATCGACGGTCGCGACACGAAGACGGTGCGTCCGATCAATTGCGAGGTCGGCGTGTTGCCGCGTGCGCATGGCTCGGCGCTGTTCACGAGAGGCGAGACGCAGGCACTCGTCGTGACGACGCTCGGCACCGGACAGGACGAGCAGATCATCGATGCGCTTGAGGGCGAGTACCGCTCCAACTTCATGCTGCACTACAACTTCCCCCCCTACTCCACCGGCGAAGCCGGGCGAATGGGCTCGCCCGGCCGCCGCGAGATCGGCCACGGCAAGCTCGCCTGGCGCTCGGTGCGGCCGTTGCTGCCGACCAAGGAGAGCTTTCCCTATACGCTCCGCGTCGTCTCGGAGATCACCGAATCGAACGGCTCCTCCTCGATGGCGAGCGTGTGCGGCGCTTCGCTCTCGATGATGGATGCGGGCGTGCCGCTGAAGCATCCCGTGGCCGGCATCGCCATGGGGCTCATCAAGGAAGCGAGCGGCTTTGCCGTGCTCTCGGACATTCTCGGCGACGAGGATCATCTTGGCGACATGGACTTCAAGGTCGCCGGAACGGCGGACGGGATCACGGCGCTCCAGATGGACATCAAGATCACCTCGATCACCGAGGAGATCATGCGGATAGCGTTGGGTCAGGCCAAGGACGGCCGCTTGCACATCCTGGGCGAGATGGCGAAGGCGCTGACCGATGCGCGCGAAGGCGTCAGCTCGAACGCGCCGCGCATCACGACGATGTCGATCCCGAAGGACAAGATCCGCGAGGTGATCGGCTCGGGCGGGAAGGTCATCCGCGAGATCTGCGAGGTGACCGGCGCCAAGATCGACATCGAGGATGACGGCACCATCAAGGTGGCGGCGGTCGATGCCGACGCGGCGAAGGCGGCGATCGACTGGATCCGCGGCATCGTCGCCGAGCCCGAGCTCGGCGTCATCTACAACGGCAAGGTCGTGAAGGTCGTCGATTTCGGCGCCTTCGTGAACTTCCTCGGCGCCAAGGACGGGCTCGTCCACATCAGCGAGCTCGCGCCGCAACGCGTCGGCAAGGTGGCCGACGTCGTCAAGGTCGGCGATCAGGTGAAGGTCAAGGTGCTGGGCTTCGATGATCGCGGCAAGGTCAAGCTCAGCATGAAGCAGGTGGACCAGGCGACCGGGGCCGATATCGGCACGCGGCCGCGCGAGGACGCAAAGGCGGCGCCGTGACCCTGTCGCCGATGCGCGCCGGCATCGGTCCGCTCGCCCCGGCGGCGACGCCCGGGGCTGGCGCGCTCGCGGTGCCGGCGGTGATCGGTCATCGCGGCGCCGCCGCGTCCGCGCCCGAGAATACGTTGGGTTCGATGCGCAAGGCGCACGAATTCGGCGCAAGCTGGGTCGAGTTCGATGTTCGCCTCAGCGGCGACGGGCGTTGCATCGTCCTCCATGACGACACGATCGACCGGACGACGGATTGCACGGGCGAAGCGGCGCGCCTCTCTTTCGAGGCGCTCCAGCATTGCGATGCCGGATCGTGGTTCTCGCCCGATTTTGCCGGAGAACGCATCCCCGCCTTGGAAGAGGTGATCGCGCTGCTCGGCACGCTTGGCCTCGGCGCCAATGTCGAGATCAAGCCGGCGCGAGGACAGGAGGAGGCGACCGCGCGCGCCACCGTCGCGACCTTGCGCCAATCGTGGCCCGCGCATTTGCCGCCGCCGCTGCTGTCGAGCTTCGCACCGGAATCGCTCAGCGCCGCCCGCGACGCCGCCCCGGAGCTGAAGCGCGGCCATCTCTTCCGCCGCTTGCCGCGCGATTGGCGCTCCCGTGCCGAGGCGCTCGGTTGCGCCACCATTCATTGCGACGAGCGGCATCTGACCCGCGCGCAGATCCGGGCGGTGCGCGAGGCGGGCTATCCGCTGCTGGCATACACCGTCAACGACCCGGCGCGCGCGTCCGACTTGATCGGGAGCGGCCTTACCGGCATCTTCTCGGATTGCCCGGACCGCATCATCGCCGCCTTGAGAAAAACAACCAAGACGCTCGAAGAGTGACCCGAGCATCCCAACATATGTCGGGGATCGGCAGGGGATCGCGCCCAGATGCCGTCCCCGGGACGAAGGAGCCGCTCACGTGATCGCCCTGAAACCACTCGTTATTTCGGGCCGCGAAGTGCTCCCGCTTGTCGAAGGCGGCAAGGGAATCTCTGTCTCGAACGGCGAAAGCTCGGGCGCTTGGGCTGCGGCCGGCGGCGTCGGGACCTTCTCGGGCGTCAACGCCGACAGCCCCGACGAGAGCGGCGAGCGCATCGCGCAGATCTATCACGGACGCACCCGCACCGAGCGGCACGAGGAGCTGATCGCCTATGCGATCGCCGGCGGCATCCATCAGGCGCGCGTCGCGCATGAGCGCTCGAACGGGCAGGGCCGCATCCACATGAACGTGTTGTGGGAGATGGCGGCCGCCGAACGCGTCCTGCACGGCGTCCTCGAAGGCGCACGGGGGCTCATCCACGGCGTCACCTGCGGCGCCGGCATGCCCTATCGCATCGCCGAGATCGCGGCGCGCTACGGCATCTACTATTACCCGATCGTCTCCTCGGCGCGCGCCTTCCGCGCGCTGTGGAAGCGCGCCTACCACAAATTCAGCGATTGGCTCGGCGGCGTCGTCTACGAGGATCCGTGGCTCGCCGGCGGCCATAACGGGCTTTCGAACAGCGAAGACCCGGACAAGCCGGAAGCGCCGATGCCGCGCGTGCGCGAGCTGCGTGACCTCATGCGCGAATTCGGCCTCGACCAGACGCCGATCGTCATGGCGGGCGGCGTGTGGTGTCTGCGCGAGTGGGCGGATTGGCTCGACAATCCCGAGCTCGGTCCGATGACCTTCCAGTTCGGGACGCGGCCCCTCCTGACGCAGGAGAGCCCGATTTCCGATGCCTGGAAGCGTAAGCTCTTGACCTTGCGCGAGGGCGACGTCTTCCTCAACCGCTTCAGCCCGACCGGCTTCTACTCCTCGGCCGTGCGCAATTCCTTCCTCAACGAGCTGCATGAGCGCTCCGAGCATCAGGTGGCGTACACGATCACGCCGGTCGGCGATCACGTCGCCGAGTTCAAGGTCGGCGCCCGCGGCCGCATCGTCTATCTGACGCCGCATGACCGCGAGCGCGCCGAGGGCTGGGTGCGGCTCGGCTTCGGCGAGGCGCTGCGCACGCCCGATTCGACCCTGATCTTCGTCACCCCCGATCGCGGCGCCGAGATCCGCGCCGATCAGATCAATTGCATGGGCTGCCTCAGCGCCTGCCAATTCTCCAATTGGGCGCAGAACGAGACGGGCACGACCGGCAAGAAGGCCGATCCGCGCAGCTTCTGCATCCAAAAGACGCTGCAGGCGATCCGCCATTCGGAAAATGTCGAGGGCGAGCTCATGTTCGCCGGGCACAACGCCTTCCGTTTCGCCAGCGATCCGTTCTACGCCAACGGCTACATTCCGACGGTGAGGGAGCTGGTGGGGCGACTGGAGACGGGCGACTGAGCGGCGGGGATCTGCAGAAACAGCCTGCGTCCTTCGAGACTCGCCCTTCAGACGCTCCTCAGGATGAGGTTAACCGTTCCTGGCACGCCCGATTTTCCTCATCCTGAAGAGCACGCGCAGCGTGCGTCTCGAAGGACGCACGATGAGGAAAAACGGCGGAGACGAAGCGAGCGTATTGGCGGGTTTCTCCCGCTTCGGTGACCGTTCAATCATCTAAGCCCTTTATTTTTCGTCCGCATTCTCCTATATGCGCTGAATGAGCGATCTGCGCCCCTATAGCGGTGCCCTCGACCGGCTCCGCCGGGTCGGGCTGCGGCCGACGCGCCAGCGTCTTGCCCTGGCGCGGCTGCTGTTCGAGAAGGGCCACCGCCACGTGACGGCCGAGCAGCTGCACGGCGAAGCGGCGCAATCGGCGGTCCGGGTCTCGCTCGCGACCGTCTACAACACCCTCCACCAATTCACTGCGGCAGGGCTCCTCTGCGAGGTCGTGGTCGAGCCCGGGCGCTCCTATTTCGACACCAACATCGACGACCACCACCACTTCTTCTTCGAGCAGACCGGCGTTCTCCAGGACATTCCGGGCGACCATGTGGTGGTGAAGCATCTCCCGGATCCGCCGGCGGGAACGGAGATTCGCCGCGTCGATGTCATCGTGCGGCTCGGCACCGGTTCCTGAGTGTCCCGGCAGCCCGCACCTAAATTAGAATTCTTCTAAACTATTGACACCGACCCGCGCCGGGTTCATATAAACGGCGATCGGTGCCGCGTGTCCCGTGGCGCCGACTCACGGAATTACGCATCGACATTTCGTCAAGGAGGAGAGCCATGCCGTCGCTCAAGAATTCGAAGACCGTGGAAAACCTGAAGGCCGCGTTCGCCGGCGAGAGCCAGGCCAATCGCCGCTATCTCTATTTCGCGCAAAAGGCCGATGTCGAAGGCTACAACGACGTCTCCGCCGTGTTCCGCTCGACCGCGGAAGGCGAGACCGGCCACGCCCACGGCCATCTCGAATTCCTCGAGGAGGTCGGCGACCCGGCGACCGGCAAGCCGATCGGTCCGACCGCGGACAATCTGAAGGCCGCCATCGCCGGCGAGACGCATGAATACACCGACATGTATCCGGGCATGGCGCGGACCGCGCGCGAGGAAGGCTTCGAGGAGATCGCCGAGTGGTTCGAGACCCTCGCCAAGGCCGAGAAGTCGCATGCCGGGCGCTTCCAGAAGGCGCTCGACAGCGTCGGCTGAGCCGGCTCAGACGATGACACGACGGGGGCGTCGGAGCGACGCCCCCTGATGTCCGGCAACACTGCGCCGGCACCATGTTCGCGACGACAAGGGAAGACGCGATGCGAGAGGGCAGCCTCGAGGCGCCGACGCGCCACCCTATTGACTGGCAGGACCCCGATTTTCACGACATGGCGAAGATCGAGGCGGAGATGCACCGCGTCTTCGACATCTGCCATGGCTGCCGCCGCTGCTTCAATCTGTGCGATTCCTTCCCGCGCCTCTTCGACCTCGTCGACAATTCGCCGAGCGGCGAGATGGACGGTGTCGCGCCGGCCGATTACAAGCGCGTCGCCGACGCCTGCACCTTGTGCGACATGTGCTTCATGACGAAGTGCCCCTACGTCCCGCCGCACGAGTTCAACCTCGACTTCCCGCATCTGATGCTGCGCTACCGCGCCGCCGAGCTGAAGGCGGGGAAGGTCGATTGGATGACGCAGGAGCTGGTCAAGACCGATCGCAACGGCAAGCTCGCGACGGCGGTGGCGCCGCTCGCCAATTGGGCTTCCGACACCAGGAACGGGCTGACGCGCCCGCTGATGGAGAAGCTCGCCGGGATCGACCGCGCCGCCGCCCTGCCGAAATTCCACGGCCGCACCTTCGCGATGCGCGCGAAGAACGAGGTGCCGGAGGTCGATCGGGCGGCACCCGCCTTCGGCCGTAAGGCCGTGCTCTACGCGACCTGCTTCGTCAACTACCACAATCCCCAGATCGGCACGGCGGCGCGCGCGGTCCTGGCGAAGAACGGCGTCGAGACCGAGGTGGTGTACCCGGCCTGTTGCGGCATGCCGCAGCTCGAGCACGGAAATCTGGCGAAGGTCGCCGAAAATGCCCGCAAGGTCGCGGCCGAGCTCCTCCCCTGGGTCGAGCGCGGCTACGACGTCATCGCCCTCGTGCCCTCCTGCGCGCTGATGCTCAAATTCGAATGGCCGCTCATCCTGCCCGGCGACGGCAATGTGAAGCGCCTTTCGCAAGCGACATTCGATATCAGCGAATACGTCGTCGACATCGCCAAGAAGGAAGGCCTTGCTCCCGGCCTCACCGCCTTGCCGGGCGGCGTCACCGTGCATCTCGCCTGCCACGCGCGTGCGCAGAATATGGGGCAGAAGGCGGCCGAGATGCTGCGCCTCGTGCCGCAAACGCGTGTCGCCGTCATCGAGCGCTGCTCGGGGCATGGCGGCTCCTGGGGCGTCAGCAAGGACAATTTCGAGGTGGCTCTCAAGGTCGGCAAGCCGGTGGCAAAGCAGGCCGCGAAGAACGCCAGCCGCTTTCTTGCTTCGGAATGCCCGCTCGCCGGCGCACACATCGTGCAAGGGATGGAGCGGCTCGAGGGCGAGGAGACGCCGCGCGTCGATGCCTCCTCGCATCCGATCGAGCTCATGGCGCGGGCCTACGGTCTCGCTGGGCAGTAGAGGAGAGAATTCATGCCCCCGAAGCAGTCCGTGACGCGCGCCGACATCATGCCGCCCGCCCAATACGCGAGCGAGCGTGCCGAGCGGCGCCGGCGCATCGCGGCGATGAAGCGGTCGCGCCGCGTCGAGGTCGGCCCGTTCGCCACCTTCTATTTCGAGAATTACGAGACGATGTGGCAGCAGATCCACGAGATGCTCCACATCGAGAAGGGCGGCGAGGAGCAGATCGCCGACGAGCTCCGCGCCTACAACCCACTCATCCCGCAAGGGAGCGAGCTGGTCGCGACCGTCATGTTCGAGATCGACGACGAGGTGCGGCGCAAATCGGTCCTGGAGCGGCTCTCCGGCATCGAGGACAAAATGTTCGTGCAGATCGGCGGCGAGCAAGTCCGGGGCGTTCCCGAGGGCGACCGCGAGAATACGCGCGCCGACGACGGCAAGGCGTCCTCGGTGCAATTCATCCACTTTCCTTTGACGGCCCTGCAGAAGAGGCGGATGCGGGAAGCCGACACCCAGGTGCTCGTTGGTTTTGATCACCCGAATTACGGGCACCTCGCGGTCATGCCCGAAGCCGTGCGCGCTTCCCTCGCCGAGGATCTCGATTGAGCGTCTGATTGAATTGGTCTGCTGCCTATCAAGGCACGCGTCACTACCGCACCGGCACCGTCTTTGCGAGCGCAGCGACGCAATCCAGTAGCCTGCTCCGGACCCTGGATTGCTTCGCCTCGGGCTCGCAATGACGGCGGTGAGGGAAGCCGCATCGTACGGCATTCATTTCAGGTCAGGCTCTACTATCAGACGCTCGCCGCCCCTCAATAGAGCTTCGTGCGGTAGGCTTCCTCGATCGATTTTTCGCTCGCCGCCACCTCGCCCTCGCCGATCTGGTCGACGAGTATCTTGCCGAGGCTGGGGAACGCGCCCCGCTCGATCCGGCTCGCCGGGTCCCACAGGTTCGAGCGGATGAGCGCTTTCGCGCATTGCAGATAGGCTTCCTTGATCTCGACGATGATCCCGGAGCGCGGCGCCTTGCCCTGCGCCGCGAGCGGTGCCAGCAGCGCCGCGTCAGTGGTGATGCGGGCGCGGCCGTTGACGCGCAAGGTCTCGTTGATCCCGGGCACGAAGAAGAGAAGGCCGATCGCCGGATTCTCGACGAGGTTCCCCAGGCTGTCGACGCGGTTGTTGCCGAGCCGGTCGGGGATGAGCAGGGTCGTGTCGTCGAGCACGGCGACGAAGCCCGGCGCATCGCCGCGCGGCGATGCGTCGGCAAGACCGTCATCGCCGGCCGTCGCGATGACGAGGAAGGGCGAGAGGGCGATGAAGTCGCGGCAATGCCGGTCGAGCCGCGCGAGCTGCTTCTTCACGGCGCGTTCGCTCGGCGCGCCGTAACGCGCGCGAAGCACGGATTTGCTGTCGATCGTCTCTGCCGTCACCGCACCGCCCCCCTCATTGGATCGTCTCGTTGGGATAAACCCCCCAGATTTCGTCGCGCCGGAGCCAGCCGGCAACGCCGCTCGCTTCGATGCGGCACCACAAGGGTTCGCATTGCAGCAACTTGGCGATGACACCAGGCTCGACGCGCGCCACGGTCGCCGATTCCGGCTTCGGCTCGTCATGGAGCGCGCGCACCTGGCCGCGCACGACGACCGAGCGGCGCCCGGTTACCATCCGCTCATGGACCCAGCCGACGGTGCCGTCGGCATCGCGAATCTTCCGCCAATTCTGGAACTCCGCGACGATCTCGACCGGCAGATCCTTGCGCTGATAGACCCAGTCGATCGGATACTGATCGCCGGGGCCGGTGCGGACATTCACCTTGTCCGAGCGCAGGGCGACGAAGCGCGGCACCGGCAGGGCCTTATCGGCCGCCGACGCCGGCGCGGCCGCGGCGACAAGAAGCAGCAGCGCCAGTGAAGTCCACGCGAGCGCGGATGTGGAACCGAATCGTTGAAATTGGCGCACGATTCTCTCTAATCCTCGCCCGGCCGTCGGTCAAGTTGCGGTACAAATTGGCGAACAACTCTCACTGTGGCGTTGAGCGGCGCTGCACATCGGTCGGTGCGTGCTTCGACTTCGCTCAGCATGAGGAGAATTGGGGATGGCATAACAACCGTCTCCTCATTCTGAGCGAAGTCGAAGAACGCAGGACCTCGATCCAGCGTCGTTTTCGATCAGAGCCGCCTCGACGAGACGCTGCGCGCCTCGCGCTCTGGCCAGGAATTGATCGCGGCGGGCTTTCCCGAGGACGTGGAATTTGCCGCCGCGCTCGATGCGAGCCCTGCCGCGCCGCGGCTTGCGGACGGCGCTTTCCGCGCCTGACGTCTGGTGGCACACTGGACAGGGGCGGCCACGGCTGCTATCGCGGGACCGCCGGGAGAGAGGGACATGCCGTCGAAGAAGCCGCTCGTCGTCGTCACGCGCAAGCTGCCCGACGCGATCGAGACGCGGATGATGGAGCTGTTCGAGACGCGGCTCAATCGCGACGACGTGCCGTTGAGCCAGGCACAGCTCGTCGCGGCGGCAAAGGACGCCGACGTGCTCGTCCCGACGGTGACCGACCGCATCGATGCCGCCATCCTCTCGCAGGCCGGACCCAATTTGCGCCTCATCGCCTCCTTCGGCACCGGGGTCGACCACATCGATCTCGCGACGGCGCGGCAGCGCGGCATCACTGTCACCAACACGCCGGGGGTCCTGACCGAGGACACGGCTGACATGACGATGGCGCTCATCCTCGCCGTCGCGCGGCGCCTTGCCGAAGGCGAGCGGCTCATCCGCGCCGGGCAATGGCAAGGCTGGGGGCCGACCTTCATGCTCGGCCAGCGCATCACCGGCAAGCGCCTCGGCATCATCGGCATGGGCCGGATCGGCCAGGCGGTGGCGCGGCGCGCCAAGGGTTTCGGCCTCTCGGTCCACTACCACAATCGCCGCCGCGTTCCCGAGGAGACCGAGCGCGCGCTCGAGGCCACATATTGGGAGAGCCTCGATCAGATGCTGGCGCATATGGACATCGTCTCGGTCAATTGCCCGCACACGCCGGCCACATACCATCTCCTCTCGGCGCGCCGCCTCAAGCTGCTGCGGCCGCAGGCGATCCTCGTCAACACGGCGCGCGGCGAGGTGATCGACGAGAACACGCTGACGCGCATGCTGGCGGCGCGCGAGATCGCCGGCGCCGGCCTCGACGTCTTCGAGCACGAGCCGGCCGTCAACCCAAAGCTGCTGCGGCTCGACAATGTCGTGCTCCTGCCGCATATGGGCTCGGCGACGCTCGAAGGCCGCATCGACATGGGCGAGAAGGTCATCATCAACATCAAGACCTTCGCCGACGGCCACCGCCCGCCCGACCGCGTCCTCGAGGGGATGCTCTGAGAGAAGACGCAGTGGTGGTCGATGATTTCATCACAGTGCGCGGCTTGCACCTCATGTGATGCCTCGGTTTGGCGCGCGATTCCGGGCGCGACTCGGCAGCGAGGGTTTTTTGAGGGGGATAGGGAGATGATTGAGAGATGAGGAGATGAAGAATGACGCCACACGGCGAAGCCCTCACCCATCTCATCATTGAAGCGATCATCAAGGTTCATCGGACTCTGGGACCCGGTTTCCTGGAGGGTATCTATCAGCGCGCGCTTGTGCACGAACTGAACAAACAAGGCTTACCCATCTCGACCGAAACGGAGGTTGTCATTCGCTACGACGATCAGCCAATTGGACGACATCGATTGGACCTCATCGTCGCCGAAGAAGTGATCGTCGAGTTGAAGACCGTCGAGTTCCTCACCAAAGTGCACTACGCGCAAGTTCGTTCTTATCTCAAAGCGACGGGCTTGCCGGTCGCTTTGCTCGTCAACTTCTCGACAGACAAGGCGGATTACCGAAGAATAGAGAATGGATAAATCTCCTCATCTCCCAATCATCCCCCCATCCCCTTTCAGAAGTGCCTTCACGAATTGGTGACGTGGACGCTCAGAGGCGGACCCAGGTTCCGCCCTTCTCCGGCAAGACGATGCCCAGGCATTTGCCGTCGGCGCCGGTGACGAGCCAGGGATGCGTCACGTAGGTCGGCTGGGAACCGAGGCCGCCGGCCGGGACCTCGCCATAGCTCCGCCGCCAGCCCCGCCAATCGAGCCAGAAGAGCGAGACTTGTGACGCGCGGTCGTTACGGATGACGATGCGGCTGCGCTGTCTCGTCGCGCGGGAGCGGAGGTCGCGCTCCTTCGTACAGGCGCGCAGCGCGCGCCAGGTCTTTCCGGCGTCGCCGAGGCGTTGCTCGGGAATGGGTGCGCGCTCTTCCCACAGCGCGCGCATCATCGCGAAGCCCTTGGGGTCGTAATCGCGCAATTCTTCGCGATGGAACGGAAAGAAGTCGTTCTCGCCGAAATAGGCTTCGCTCAGCTCGGCGAAATACTCCTGCGCATTGGTCAGCGCGTAGCCCCGCTCGATGCGCCCGTCATTGCGCGCCACCTGCGCATAGAGGCCGCTGTCGGCGGCGTGCTTGTAGGCGGCGCGGATGACGCGATTGTCGGGCCCGAGGAACTGGTCGTGGTAGCCGTGCGCCATCTCGTGGAGGACGACCGAGGGCTGACTGTCCTTGAGCCGCGGAAATTCGGTGGCGTCGGTGATGTCGAGGCTGCCCATCTTCGCATCGGGAAAGCCGTGCTCGCGCGGCCACGCGCTGCCGGCGGGATGATACATCAGCGGATCCGCGCCCGGCGTCGCCATTTCCATCCAGATCGGCACGCGCCGCAGCTCGTCGAGCCGCGCCGGCGGAAGCGCCTCCACGATCTTCCGCAGCCGGTCGCCGAGCAGCGCGAAGGCGTCGCGGGCGAGATCGGGCTCGTCCACGACCAGCTTAGCGCTCAGATGCACTGACCAGCCTTCGACATCGTAGCCGCAATAGGCTCCGTCGTATTCGTGCCGTGTGCAGGCGAGCGCCGTGTCGGCGGAGGCTGGATCTGACGCGAGAGCGCCGCCGAGGAGCGTCAGGCAAGCCACGAGGCGGCGAAGGGTATGGGCGGGAAATGCACGGAACGCCATCCGCTATTCTTGCGCCGCATCGCGCTCGAGAGGAGGGGCGGCTGGTTCCGTCGCGCCGCAGCTCGGGCATTCGGGATCCTTCGGCAGCTTGACGCGGTGGAAGGCGGCGCGCAGCGCGTCGTACATGAGGAGCGTTCCGTCGAGGCTCTCGCCGATGCCGAGCAGCTCCTTCAGGATCTCGACCGCCTGCAAGGTGCCGATGACGCCGGCGACGGCGCCGAGGATGCCGGCGGTCTCGCACCGCGGCACGAGGTCCGGCGGCGGCGGCTCGCGGAAGAGGCAGCGGTAGCAGGGGTGCCCGGCGCCGAGATAGGGCTTGAAGGTCGAGAGCTGGCCGTCGAACGGTGCGAGAGCCGCAGCGACGAGCGGCTTCTTCGCCGCGAGGCACGCATCGGTCAGAAGATAGCGCGTGCGGAAATTGTCGCTGCCGTCGGCGACGAGATCGTAGCGCGGGATAATGGCGCCGGCGTTCTCGGCCGTCAGCTCCTCGGCATGCGCCTCGACCGTGACCTCGGGATTGACGGCGGCGACCGCCGCCCGTGCGCTCTCGACCTTGAGCATGCCGACGCGCTCGGTCGCGTGCACGATCTGCCGCTGCAGATTGCTGAGATCGACCCGGTCATGGTCGATGATGCCGAGCGTGCCGACCCCCGCCGCGGCGAGGTAGAGCAGAAGGGGCGAGCCGAGCCCGCCGGCGCCGACGATGAGAACGCGCGCGGCGAGAAGGCGGGCCTGTCCCTCCTCGCCGACCTCGTCGAGGATGAGGTGCCGCGCATAGCGATGAAATTGGCTTTCGCTCAGCTCCACCGGGGTTCCCAAGTCACATCCCATCGAAGAGGGGCGTCGAGAGATAACGCTCGGCGAAGCTCGGCAGCACCACGACGATCGTCTTGCCGGCCATCTCCTTCCGGGCGCCGACCTCGAGCGCGGCGGCGACCGCGGCGCCCGAGGAGATGCCGACCGGCATGCCCTCGAGCCGAGCCACCTCGCGCGCAATCTTGAAGGCGGTCTCGTTGGCGACGCGCAAGATCTCGTCGATCAGCTTCACATCGAGGATCTCCGGCACGAAGCCAGCCCCGATCCCCTGGATCTTGTGCGGACCGGGCGGGCCGCCCGACAGCACGGCGCTGTCCTCGGGCTCGACGGCGATCATCATGAGGCCGGGCTTGCGCGCCTTGAGGACGCTGCCGGTGCCGGTGAGGGTGCCGCCGGTGCCGACGCCGCTGACGATCGCGTCGACCTTGCCGCCTGTGTCCTTCCAGATCTCTTCCGCTGTGGTGCGGCGATGGATCTCGGGATTGGCCGGATTCTGGAATTGCTGGGGGATGATGGCGTCGGGGAGCGAGCGTTGCAGCTCCTCGGCCCGCGTGATCGCGCCCCTCATGCCCTGGGAGGCCGGCGTCAGCTCGAGCTCGGCGCCGAGCAGCTTCAGCATCTTGCGCCGCTCGACCGACATGCTCTCGGGCATCGTCAGGATGAGGCGGTAGCCCTTGGCGGCGCAGACGAAGGCGAGCGCGATGCCGGTGTTGCCCGAGGTCGGCTCGATCAGCACGGTGCCGGACTTCAATCGGCCCGAGCGCTCCGCCGCCTCGATCATCGCAAGCCCGATGCGGTCCTTGACCGAGGAAAGCGGGTTGAAGAATTCGCACTTGCCGAGGAGGTCGGCCTTGATGCCATGCGCCGCGGCGATGCGTTTCATGCGGACGAGCGGCGTCCCGCCGATCGTCTGGGTGATGTCGTCATAGACGCGGCCGCGGAATTCGGGTTGGTGCGAGGTCATGACCGAAAGCTCCTTTAGAGGCGGCTTGGGCGGCGGTGCCGCTCAGATCGTGAAATCCATGCGCGCGCCGAATTCGCCGGCGATCCCGGCGCGGTAGGCGCGCAGGCACAAATCCTCGATGGTGATGCCCTCGAGCTGCTGCATCAGCGCACCCTGCAGCTCGATCCAGAGCGGCCGCACCACCTTGTGACCAAGCTCGGCGCCGGCCGGATCTTCGATCGGATCCTCGGAGGTCTCGAGCTCGCGGATGATGCGGACGATCTCGCCGAGATTGATGCGCCGCCGCTCGCGCGCGAGGCGGTAACCGCCGCGCGGGCCGCGCGTTCCCGAGAGAATGCCGGCCCGCACGAGCTGCTGCAGGACCTGCTCGAGATAACGCCGCGGGATGCCCTGGCGGCGCGTGATCTCGCTCGATTGGACCGGCATGGATGTCGCGTTGTAGGCGATGTCGAGCACCGCCTCGATCGCGAACAGCATCTTCTTCGAGAGCCGGATCATCGCCGCCTCAGCGCCCGGTCGAGCCGAAGCCCGCCGCGCCCCGGGCGCTTGCCGGCAATTGTCCCACCTCGTCGAACGCGATTCGCGTCACCGGCGCCACGACGAGCTGGGCGATGCGCTGGCCGCGCGTCAGGGTGACCGGCTCGCCGCCGAGATTGGCGAGAATGACCTGGATCTCGCCGCGATAATCGGCATCGATCGTGCCCGGGCTGTTGAGCACGGTGATGCCGTG
>JBGPOZ010000122.1:0-13831 GCA_041488295.1 Allostellaceae bacterium | reverse complement strand
GGCGTCCTCAATTCGGTCGAGCGCTTCGCCGCGACCGCGGCGACCTCGATCTTTCTCAACCTCTTCCTCATCGCCGCGCTCCTCATGTCGCGCTGGTGGCCCGAGAGCACGGCCGAAGGGCAAGCCTGGGGCATCGCCGCGGCGGGGTTCGCGCAGTTCCTCTGGCTGATGTTCTCCTGCGCCCAGGCCGGCCTCGCGCTGCGGCTCCCGTGGCCGCGCCTCACGGCGCAAGTGCGGCGCCTCATCCGCATCATGCTGCCGGGCGTCTTCGGCGCCGGCGTCACGCAGATCAACCTCCTGATCTCGACCGCCATCGCCTCGCTGCTGCCGAGCGGCGCCGTCTCCTATCTCTATTACGCCGACCGCCTCAACCAATTGCCGCTCGGCGTCGTCGGCATCGCGGTCGGCACCGCGATCCTGCCGTCGCTGTCGCGGCAGATCCGCACCGGCGAGGCGGATGCGGCGATGGCGACGCAGAACCGCGGGATCGAGCTCGCCCTTCTCCTGACCTTGCCGGCGGCGGTCGCGCTCGCCGTCGCCGCGCATCCGATCCTCGCGATCTTCGAGCGCGGGCATTTCGGCGCCGACGAGGCGGCGGCGACGGCGCACGCGCTTGCCGCTTATGCCCTTGGTTTGCCCGCCTTCGTCCTCGTCAAGGTGCTGGTGCCGGCCTTCTTCGCGCGCCACGATACGGCGACGCCGGTCAAGATCGGTGCCCTCGTCATGGCGGTCAATGTCGGCCTGACCCTGCTCCTCATGGGGCCGCTCGCCCATGTCGGCATCGCGCTCGCGACTGCGGCGGCGGGCTGGGTCAACGCGCTAACCCTCGGCGCGCTCCTCGTCCGGCGCGGCCATTTCGCGCTCGATTCGCGCGCCCGTCGCTCGCTGCCGCGTATCGCGCTTGCCGCGCTCGGGATGGGCGCGCTGCTCTTTGTCGCCCAGAGCCTGATGGCGCCGATGCTCGCCGGGGCGCAGTGGCTCCGCCTCTTGGGTCTCGCGGCTCTCATCGCCCTCGGCCTTGCCGCCTATGGCGGTCTCGCTTTGGCCTTCGGTGCCGCCGAATGGAGCGAGCTTCGCCGCCGCCTGCGCCGCGAGGCGGCTTGACCCGCGGATGAGGCTGCGGCCATAACACCGCGCTTAGTGCAGCCACTGGGTCACCCCTCATGAACCGCATTTTTTCGGGCGTGCAGCCCACCGGCAATCTGCATCTCGGCAATTATCTCGGCGCCATCCGCAATTGGGTGGAGCTGCAGCGCGACTTCGACTGCATCTTCTGCATCGTCGACCTGCACGCCCTCACCGCACCGCAGGACCCCGTGCAGCTGCGCCAGCAGACGCGCGAGGTGACGGCCGCCTACATCGCCGCCGGCATCGATCCCGAGGGCTGCATCATCTTCAACCAGAGCACCGTCTCGGCGCATGCCGAGCTCGCCTGGCTGCTCTCGTGCCTGACGCCGCTGGGCTGGCTCAACCGCATGACCCAGTTCAAGGAAAAGGCGGGCAAGCAACGCGACAATGCGGGGCTCGGGCTCTACGCCTATCCGGTCCTGATGGCCGCCGACATTCTTCTCTACAAGGCGACGCACGTGCCGGTCGGCGAGGACCAGAAGCAGCATCTCGAATTGTCGCGCGACATCGCCGGCGCCTTCAACCGGCGCTACGGCGTCGACTATTTCCCGCTGCCGGAGCCGCAGATCTTCGGCACGGCGACGCGCGTCATGAGCCTGCGCGACGGCAGCAAGAAGATGTCGAAATCGGACAGCTCGGATTATTCGCGCATCAACATGACCGACGACGCCGAGACCGTTGCGCTCAAGATCCGCAAGGCGAAGACCGATCCCAATCCGCTGCCCGAGAGCGAGGCGGGCCTCGCCGAGCGGCCGGAAGCGGCGAACCTCCTCGGCATCTACGCGGCGCTGAGCGACATGACTTTGGCGGAAACGGTCCAGCGCTTCGCCGGCCGCAATTTCTCGCAGTTCAAGGATGAGCTCGCGGAGCTCGCGGTCGGAATCCTCGGCCGGATCGGTGGCGAGATGCGCCGCCTCGTCGCCGATCCCGGCTATATCGACGGCATCCTGCGGCACGGCGCCGAGCGCGCGCGCGTCATCGCCGCGCCGCATCTCGCCGAGGTGCAGGACATGATCGGGCTGTTGCGGGTTTGACGGCCGCAAATTCCGCCGATCGTCGCGGGAAATGGCTTTGCCGAGGCGAATCGCGGTTGTAAGCTCGCGGGCGCTGCGGATTCTCGCCCGTCCGCGGCGTTTTCGCGCCGGTCAGCCGACCGGCGCATCCCGCGCCAAGCCCCGGATTCCCCGACCGGTCCGATGGAAATCTACTTCCCGATCGCCGAGGTATCGCTGGATGTCTTCGTCCTGCTGGTGTTGGGCGGGCTGGTCGGATTTCTGTCGGGGGTCTTCGGCGTCGGCGGCGGCTTCCTCCTGACGCCGTTCCTCATCTTCATCGGCGTGCCGCCGACAGTCGCGGTCGCCTCGTCGGCGAACCAGCTCGTCGGCGCCTCGGTCTCGGGCGTCCTCGCCCATTGGCGGCGCGGCAATGTCGATTTCAAGATGGGCGGCGTGCTCTTGGCCGGCGGCGTTCTCGGATCGCTGCTGGGGGTCTGGCTGTTCGGCATCCTGCGTCGCATCGGCCAGGTCGAGCTCGTCATCAATCTCAGCTACATCCTGCTGCTGGGGACCTTGGGCGGATTGATGCTGGTCGAGGGCACGCGCGCCTATTTCAAGCGGCGCAAGCCGGGCGCGCGGCGCAAGCTGCATCAGCACATCTGGATGCACGGCCTGCCGCTCAAGATGCGCTTCCGCCGCTCCAAGCTCTATATCAGCGCCCTCTTGCCGCTCACCCTCGGCTTCCTCATCGGCATTCTCTCGGCGATCATGGGCGTCGGCGGCGGCTTCGTCATGGTGCCGGCGATGATCTACATGCTCGGCATGCCGACCGCTGTGGTTCCCGGCACGTCGCTCTTCCAGATCATCTTCGTCGCGGCGACGGTGACGATCCTTCAGGCGATCAACAACCGCACCGTCGATGTCGTGCTCGCGCTCCTGCTGCTCGTCGGCGGCGTCATCGGCGCGCAGATCGGCACTCGCATGGGCTCGCGCCTGCGCGGCGAGCAGCTCCGCATCATGCTGGCGATGCTGGTGCTCGCTGTCGCCGTCAAATTGGCGATCGACATGACGATCACGCCCGAGCGGCTTTATTCGGCGGTGTTCGCGCGATGACGATGCCGCAGCGAGCATTTGCCATTCTCCTCGCCCTCGCCGGGCTCGCCGCGGCGCCGGCGCGTGCCGAACCGCTCGTCGCCGACCTAACGAGCCATCTCATCGGCATCACCAGCGGCTTCACCGGGACCAGCGTCGTCCTGTTCGGCGCCACCGACGGTCCAGGCGATGTCGTCGTCGTGGTGCGCGGTCCCGACCGCGACATCGCGGTGCGGCGCAAGCGGCGCGTCGCCGGCATCTGGGTCAACGCCAAGGAGCAGATCTTCACCGACGTGCCGAGCTTCTACAGCGTCACGAGCAGCCGGCCGCTCGACGCAATCACGACGCCCGCCGTGCTCGCCTTCCATCAGCTCGGCGTCGACAATCTGCACTTCGCGCTGCGGCGCGGTCCGATGCGCGAGGAGGACCAGCCGTTCCAGGCGGCGTTGGTCGACGAGATGCAGCATGACAATCTCTTCGGCAAAGCCATCGGCAAGGTCGATTTCCTCGGCGAAAGACTGTTCCGCGCAACGCTCAGCTTCCCCTCGAACGTGCCGACCGGGACGTATCTCGTGCAGGTCTTCCTGATCCGCAACAAGGGCGTCGTGTCCGGTCAGACGACCCCGCTCGTCGTCTCGAAGATCGGTCTCGATGCCGAGGTCTTCGATTTCGCCGATCGCCAGGCGGCACTCTATGGGGTCGTTGCGGTGTTGACGGCGATGATGGCAGGATGGCTTGCCAGCCTCCCCTTCCGCAATGCGTGAGTGGTGATCGCACGATGGCCGAGCCGACCACCTCCGAAACCCCTGCGGCCGGCAGCTCGGTGCCGCCGCGGGTCTTTCTCGTCGTCGTCGATGAGAGCGACGAGATGAAGCTCGCGGTGCGCTACGCGGCGCGCCGGGCGCAGCACACCGGCGGTCGGGTTGCCCTCCTCTACGTGATCGAGCCGACCGATCTGCAGCAATGGATGGCGGTCGAGACGCTGATGCGGGAGGAGCGGCGCGAGGAAGCGGAGGCGCTGCTCCATACCATCGCCGACCAGGTCACCGAGCTGTCCGGCTCGATGCCGATCATCTTCATTCGCGAGGGACGGCGGCGCGACGAGCTGCTCGCCCTCATCGACGAGGAGCCGAGCATCTCGATCCTCGTCCTCGCCGCCAGCACCGGACCCGAAGGACCGGGTCCGCTCATCACCGCCCTCACCGGCAAGGCGACGGCAAAGCTGCGGGTGCCGGTAACGATCGTCCCGGGCAGCCTTACCGAGGCGCAGATCGACGCCGTTGCCTGAGCATGGCATCGGCCGGGCGGCGGCGCATGGGTTGAAATATCGGCATGGCGCCCCAAGCTAGTGCTTGTTGATAACCGCTTGCTAGAGCGGGGTTTGGTCTGGGAAGATCGGCCGATTTCTGTCGTCATTCCGATCGGAAAACCCTCTAGCCCATAGCTCCTGCCGACCGCCGCATTCCGGAGAGATTCATGTTCATCCAGACCGAGTTGACGCCCAACCCCGCCACCCTGAAATTCCTGCCCGGCCGCGCGGTCATGGCGAGCGGGACGGCGGATTTCCCAGATGCCGCCGCGGCCGGGCGCTCGCCGCTCGCCGAGCGGCTGTTCGCGCTGACCGGCGTCACCGTCGTCTTCCTCGGCTCGGATTTCGTCACCGTGACGAAGGATGAGGCGAGCGACTGGTACCAGCTGAAGCCGGCGATCCTCGGCGTCGTCATGGAGCATTTCACGGCCGGCCGGCCGGTCGTGCTCGACATGCCCGGCGAGGCGGCCGTCGGCGAAGAGGACGATGAGATCGTCGTCCAGATCAAGGAGCTGCTGGAGACGCGGGTGCGCCCGGCGGTGGCGCAGGATGGCGGCGACATCATCTTCCACGATTTCGCGGACGGCGTCGTCTATCTCCACATGCAGGGCTCGTGCGCCGGCTGCCCGAGCTCGACGGCGACGCTCAAGGCGGGGATCGAGAATATGCTCCGCCACTACATCCCCGAGGTTCAGGAGGTCCGCGCCGTCTGAACGGGCGACGTCGCCAGCCAGACCTTGTCGCGCCGGTAGCTTTGCGCCAAAGTTGCGCGGCGCCCGGCCGGGCGCCGCAAGCAACGGGCACGTCATGACCAAAATCCTCGACGATTCGACGCTCGACGCCCTCTTCCGCGCCGCACGGACGCATAATCGCTGGCAGGCGAAGCCGGTCAGCGACACGTTGCTGCAGGCGGTCTGGGAATTGGCGAAGATGCCGCCGACCAGCGCCAATTGCAGCCCGGCCCGCATTCTCTTCGTGAAATCGCCGGAAGCGAAGGAGCGCCTGAAGCCCGCGCTCTCGGACGGCAATCGGGACAAGACGATGCAGGCACCGGTGACGGCAATCATCGGCTACGATCTTGAATTTTATGAGAAACTCCCGTTTCTTTTCCCGCATGCCGACGCGCGATCATGGTTCGCGGGCAAGCCCGATCACATTCTGACGACCGCCTTCCGCAATGGCTCGCTGCAAGGCGCCTATCTGATCATGGCGGCGCGCGCGCTCGGTCTCGATTGCGGTCCGATGTCGGGTTTCGACAATGCCATGGTCGACGCGGCCTTCTTTCCCGACGGCAAGATCAAGTCGAATTTCCTCTGCAATCTGGGCTATGGCGATCCGGCGGGCGTGATGACGCGCAGCCCGCGCTTTGCCTTCGACGAGGCGTGCCGCATCCTCTGAGGGCCGCGACAGCATCGCCAGAACGATGAACCCGATTAGCGCAGAGGTCGCCGAGGATGCGCAGCGGGCGCAGGCAAGGCAAGTTCCCGGCGTCCTTTGCGAATCCTCCGCGCCCTCCGCGGTGAAGAGTTCTCTCCGGCAGGGTCGGCGCGAAACCCGGCAGGCGCCATGAACATCCTCGCCTTCGACACGACCGCGGCGGGCTGCTCGGCGGCGATCGTCGACGCAGGCGGCACGATCCTCGCGCATCGCGCGCTGAACCTGCCGCATGGCCATGCCGAGCATCTGATGCCGATGGTGCGCGACGTGCTGGCCGAGGCTGCGCTCAAGGTCGCGGCGCTCGACCTCATCGCCGTCACGACCGGCCCCGGCACCTTCACCGGCATCCGCGTCGGGCTCGCGGCGGCGCGCGGCCTCGCGCTCGCCAGCGGGGTCCCGCTGCTCGGCGTCACCAGCTTCGCCGCGGTGGCGGCGGCGGTCACGCCGACCGAGCGCGCCGGACGCACCCTCGTCGTCGCGATCGAGAGCCGCCGCGCCGACATCTTCGTGCAAACCTTCGGGGCGGACGGAGCGGCCGCGACCCCGGCATCGGTCTCGCCCGAGCTTCTGGCGCGCTGGCTGCCGCGCGGCGAGCTTCTTTTCGCCGGCGATGCCGCGGCCCGTGCCCGAGCAATCCTCGACGCGGCCGGGCGCGGCGCCATGCCGGCACGCCATGACGGACCGCCGGACGCAGCCTATGTGGCGCGCGCGGCGTTGGCCGTCTGGCGGCCCGGCGCGATGCCGCCGCCGCCCTCGCCTTTTTATCTCCGCGAGCCCGACGTCACCGTGCCGGGGCAGAGCACCGCCGCGTCATGACGGCCGTCCGATTTGTTGGCGCCGCAGATATTTCCCTTCTTGCCGCGTTGCACGGCGCGTGCTTCCCCGAGGAGCCGTGGAGCGAAAAGGCGGTGGCGGAGGTGCTCGCCATGCCGGGCGCCTTCGGTCTTGCGCTGCACGAGGGTCGGAACGATCCGGCCATGGGTTTCCTCCTCGCGCTCGATCTCGGCGCCGAATGCGAGCTGCTTGCGCTTGGCGTGCATCCCGCGGCGCGCCGTCGCGGCAATGCGCGTCGGCTCCTCGCTGATCTCCTGACGATCGTCGCCGAGCGGCCTCTTCACCTGGAGGTTGCCGAGGGAAATGCGGCGGCTCTGGCGCTCTACCGCGGTGCCGGCTTCGAGATTACGGGGCGCCGGGCCGATTACTACCGGAGGGGCGGCGGCGCCGTCGCGGCCTTGGTATTGCGGCGGCCGGCCCCGCCATGAATCCGGCGGCAGCGCCGGCATCCGGCCCGCCGCTCTTTTCTTGCAAGAACAGCCTCGAACGATCTCTTCTGCCGCGCTTCTCCATCTTGTGTTATTAAATGGATTGCTTTGGTGCGGAAAGGTACTTATATCCAGGCGCAACGGTTCGATAAGAGGAAGATTGGACAATGACTGAGAATACCAGCGCGGGGGATTTACTGGCGTTGACGACCGAGATCGTTGCGGCGCACGTATCGAACAACACCGTGGCGGTCGGCGACCTGCCGAACTTGATCAATCAGGTATACCAGTCGCTGTCGACGATCGGCACCGCCCCGGCAGCTGCGCCCGAGCGGCCGCAACCGGCCGTGAGCATCAAGAAATCTATACATCCGGACTACATCGTCTGCCTCGAGGACGGCAAGAAGTTGAAGATGCTGAAGCGGCATCTCAAGACCGCCTATGACATGACGCCCGACGACTACCGCGAGCGCTGGGGGTTGGCGGCCGATTATCCGATGGTCGCGCCCAACTACGCAAAGCAGCGCAGCAGGCTGGCGAAGGAGATCGGTCTTGGCACGCGGCAGCGCAAAGTAGGAGCCGCCTGACCGGCGGCTGCGGCGCTGGTCTGCCAATCTGTTGGGAACGCCCGGCCGTTTGGGATATAATTGGCGTTTCTGGTTGGCTTTCGCGCAATGGCCAGCGGCATGATCTCTCGCCTCGAGCAGCTGTGCATCGACAAGGGTTTGAAAATGACCGAGCAGCGCCGCGTCATCGCGCGCGTTCTCTCGGACGCCGCCGACCATCCCGATGTCGAGCAGGTCTATCGCCGCGCCATTGAGATCGACCCGCACATCAGCATCGCGACGGTCTATCGCACCGTTCGCCTGTTCGAGGAGGCGAGCATCCTTGCGCGCCACGATTTCGGCGATGGCCGCGCGCGCTATGAAGAGATGCCGACCGACCACCACGACCATCTCATCGATCTGCAATCGGGCAGGGTGATCGAATTCCGCAACGAGGCGATCGAGGCGCTGCAGCGACAGATCGCCCAGCAGCTTGGATATCGGCTCGTCGATCATCGGCTCGAATTGTTCGCCGTGCCGGCCGACAAGGGAGAGCCCGGCAAGCCATGACCGACCCGCGAATCGTCCGGGCGGCCTGAGCGTGATGCGCGCCTTTCTACTGCGGTCGATCCGCCTCTCGACCTACCTGATGCTCACCCTGCCATTGATGCCGGTCCAGGCGCTGCTCCTTGCCGTCGCCCCGAAACTCGCGCCGGGTTTCGCGCGCCGGTACCACCGAATGTGCTGGCGGATCCTCGGATTTCAGGTCGAGCTCAAGGGTGTCCAATCCGACCGGCGGCCGACCTTGTTCGTCGCCAACCACGTGTCGTACCTCGACATCACCATTTTCGGCGGTTTGATCGAGGGCTCCTTCATCGCCAAGGCCGAGGTGGCGAGGTGGCCGCTCTACGGCCAGCTTGCGCGGCTGCAGCGGACCGTCTTCGTCGAGCGCCGGCCGCACCATACGGCAAAGCACCGCGATCGCGTCGCGCAGCGTCTCGCTGCGGGCGACAATCTCATCCTCTTTGCCGAGGGGACGAGCGGCGACGGCAATCGCGTTCTGCCGTTCCGCAGCGGACTTTTCGGCGCCGCCGAGAGCGCGGTCGATGCGGTGCCGATTGCGGTGCAACCGATCTCGATCGCCTATGTTCGCCTCAATGGCATGCCGATGGGCCGCTTCTATCGGCCGTTTTATGCCTGGTACGGCGATATGGAGATGGCGCCGCATCTGTGGACCCTGCTCGGGCTCGGCACCCTCACCGTGGCGGTCGAGTTCCATCCCGTCGTGACGCTCGCGCAGTTCGGCTCCCGCAAGGCGTTGGCGGAGCATTGCCGGCGCGTCGTCGCCGCCGGCGTCGCCGCCGGCTTGTCGGGTCGTGAAGCGGCGAGCGATGCCGAGCCGCAAGCGGCGCCGGCGCCGGCTGCACCGACGCGGGCGGCGCCATCCGCCGCGCCGATCGGCGGGGTGCACGCCTGATGCGCGCCGAAGCGATGGCAGGGAGCAACCGGGCCGGCTTGCGCAAGCGGCTCTTCATCCGCACCTATGGCTGCCAGATGAACGTCTACGATTCCGGACGCATGGCCGATGTGCTGGCGCCGCTCGGCTATCGCCTGGCCGATGCGCCCGAGGATGCCGACATGGTCATCCTCAACACCTGCCACATCCGCGAGAAGGCGGCGGAGAAGGTCTATTCCGAGCTCGGCCGGCTGCGCCCGCTCAAGGCGGCGCGGGCACGGGACGGCGCCGGCATGGTCATCGCCGTCGCCGGCTGCGTCGCACAGGCCGAAGGCGCCGAGATCATGCGCCGCGCCCCCTTCGTCGACATCGTCTTCGGGCCGCAGAGCTATCACCGCCTCCCCGAGATGGTGGCGCGGGCGACGCGCGCGGCCGCGGATGGCAGACCCGGAAGCGGCGTTCTCGATATCGATTTCCCGGCCGAAGCCAAATTCGATTTTCTTCCCGAAGCCACCGCGCCCGCCGGCGTCACGGCTTTCCTCTCGATCCAGGAAGGGTGCGACAAATTCTGCACCTTCTGCGTCGTGCCCTATACGCGCGGTGCCGAATATTCGCGACCCGCGGCGGCCATCCTCGCCGAGGCGCGGCGCCTCGTCGCGGCCGGCGCGCGCGAGATCACGCTGTTGGGCCAGAACGTCAACGCCTATCACGGCGCGGCGCCGGACGGCGGCGAGGCGGGGCTCGGCGCGCTGGCGCGCGCGCTCGCGGAGATCGCCGGCCTCGAGCGCATCCGCTATACGACCTCGCATCCGGGCGATGTCGACGAGGCGCTGGTGGCGGCGCACCGAGAGGTGTTGCAGCTCATGCCCTTTCTTCATCTTCCGGTGCAGTCCGGCTCCGACCGCGTGCTGGCGGCAATGAACCGGCGGCATCAGGCGGACGACTATCGTCGGCTCATCGACCGTTTCCGCGCGGCGCGGCCGGACATGGCCTTTTCCTCCGACTTCATCGTCGGTTTCCCGGGCGAGAGCGCGGCCGATTTCGCCGCGACGATGCGCCTCGTTCGCGACATAGGCTTCGCTCAGTCCTTTTCGTTCAAATACAGCCCGCGTCCGGGAACCCCGGCGGCCAATCTCGATGAGCAGGTTCCAGAGGCGGTGAAGGATGCCCGCCTCGCCGAGCTGCAAGAGCTCCTGGCAGCGCAGCAGCGCGCCTTCAACGAAGCGTGCGTCGGCCGTATCTTGCCGGTGCTGTTCGAGCGGGCGGGACGGCACGAGGGGCAACTCGTCGGTCGCAGCCCCTACTTGCAGGCGGTGCACGCGATGGCCCCGGCGTGCGGCATCGGCACGATCGCGAAAGTCCGCATCGCCGGTTGCGCCCGCAACAGCCTTGCTGGGACGATCGCGGCAAACGTGGTCGGCGCCGCGCCATGAGTGCGGTGTCGTTCTCGCGCGAAGCCGCACCCGGCGGCCAAGGCCGCGTCCAGATGCAGTTCGAGGACAATCTGCTGTTGCCGATGCTGTTCGGTGAGCGCGATCAGCATCTCGACCGCATCGAGCGGCAATTGGGCGTCTCGATCGTCTCGCGCGGCAACCGCCTTGCGATCTCGGGTCCGGCGGCGGCCGCCGAGGTGGCGCGGACGGCCCTCACCGCACTTTACGAGCGCCTGGCGCGCGGCCTTGAAGTGGATGGTCCGGCGGTCGATGCGGCGTTGCGCCAAGCGAGCAGCACCTCGCCCGACGGCGCGGTGCCGCTGTGGGACGAAGGGGCGGCGTTGCGCACGCGCAAGCGCCGCATCACCGCGCGCTCGCCGATGCAGGCGGCCTATATCCGTGCGCTGCGCGAGCGCGAGCTCGTGTTCGGCCTCGGGCCCGCCGGCACCGGCAAGACCTATTTGGCCGTCGCCGCCGCGGTCGACAATCTGATGAGCGGAACGATCGAGCGCATCATCCTGTCGCGCCCGGCGGTCGAGGCGGGCGAGCGGCTCGGCTTCCTGCCCGGCGATCTGCGCGACAAGGTCGATCCCTACCTGCGGCCGCTCTATGATGCACTGCACGACATGATGCCGGCCGAGCAGATCGAGAAACGGCTGGTCAACGGCGAGATCGAGGTGGCGCCGCTCGCTTTCATGCGCGGCCGAACGCTGGCGCACGCGCATGTCATCCTCGACGAGGCGCAGAACACGACGCCGGTGCAGATGAAGATGTTCCTGACGCGGCTGGGCGAGAATGCGCGGATGGTGGTGACGGGCGATCTCTCGCAGATCGACCTGCCGCGCGGCACGAAATCAGGCCTGCGCGACGCGCTCGAGACGCTGCGCGGCATCGACGAGGTGGCGATCGTCGAATTCAGCGATGCCGATGTCGTGCGTCACCCGCTCGTCGCGCACATCGTCCGGGCCTATGATGCGCGCGACCGCCGCCGCAGCGCGCGGCGCGGCAGTGCCGAGAGCGAGTCCTAGTACATCGATTCCGAGTGTCCGTTCCCATGAGCCGAGCCCAGCCCTTCCCCCCCACCCCTACCCTCCCCCGCTCTCGCGGAAGCAAAGCTTCCGCTGTCGCGGCAGGCGAAGCGGAACGCTTCGCTGAGAGCAAGGGGGGAGGGAGAAGGTGGGACGACCACATCGCATTTCCTCCCTCCCCCCTTGCGGGGGAGGGTCGGGGTGGGGGTGTTTGGGCGCACGATGCTGCAGGTCGGTCGAGCCATGGAAGCGCTGCACAAGCGGTGCGCAAGGCTTCCGCGGCACGGCTCGTCATCGACATCGCGTCGCCGTGCGGCGAATGGCGCCGCGTCCTTCCCGGCATCGCGGCGCGCTGCCGGAGCGCGGTGCGCGCCGCGATGGCGCTAGCGGCGCCGTCGCTCGGCGAGGCCGAGATCAGCATCGTCCTCGGCGACGATGCGCTGCTGCGGCAATTGAATGGGGCTTGGCGCGACAAGGATGCGCCGACCAACGTGCTGTCATTCCCGGCGCAGGATTTCGCGCATGGCGTGCCGGCGGCGCAGGGCGGCGCGCCGTTGCCGCTGGGCGACGTCGTGCTTGCGCTCGCGACGATCCGCGCCGAGGCGGCGGCGCAACGGAAGGCGCTGGGCGACCATCTCTCGCATCTCGTCGTGCATGGCGTGCTGCACCTCATCGGCTTCGACCATGTCGAACCGGCCGAGGCCGAGGAGATGGAGGCACTCGAGCGGCGGGTGCTGGCGAGGCTCGGCATTGCCGATCCCTATGACCCGGACGCGCCGGTCGCGGAGGCCTCGCATGGCTGACGCATCGCCTCTCGGCGGCGCATCGCGCGACCCTGATGCCGAGAACGAACGGCCGTTCCGCGCGTTGCGCAACTGGCTGCGTTATCTGCGTCGCCCGCGCAACGGCGACAGCGGGATCCCCTCGCTCGAGGAGATGATCGAGGAACGCGGCGAGGTCGCCGAGCCGATCGATCCGCAGGAGCGGATGCTGATCGGCAATATCCTCAAGCTTCATGAACTCAAGACCGCCGATGTCATGGTGCAGCGCGTCGACATCGTCGCGCTCGATGTCGAGACGCCCTTTCCCGAGGTCGTGAAGCACGTCGTGGCACAGGGTCATTCGCGCATCCCGGTTTATCGCGGGACGCTCGACGAGGTGGTGGGCTTCGTCCACATCAAGGACGTGCTCGCCCATCTCGTCGATGTCCGGCCGGTGACGCTCACGCAACTGGTGCGCAAGGTGCTGGTCGTCGCCCCGTCGATGCCGGTGCTCGATCTGCTGCAGCAAATGCGTCTGTCGCGCATTCATATGGCGATGGTGGTGGACGAGTTCGGCGGCATCGACGGCCTCGTCACGATCGAGGATCTGATCGAGGAGATCGTCGGCGAGATCGAGGACGAGCACGACGATGCCGCCGGCCCGCAACTCGCGCAGCGCGCCGACGGAACGGTCGTCGCCGATGCGCGCACGCCGATCGCCGAATTCGATGCCCGCTTCAAGACGAACCTTCTCCCGCCGGGCAGCGAGGAGGAGGTCGATACTCTGGGCGGCCTCGTCTTCATGTTGGCCGGGCGCGTGCCGAGTCGCAGCGAGGTCATCGAGCATCCGCAAGGTTACGAGTTCGAGGTCCTCGATGCCGATCCTCGGCGCGTCAAGCGCTTGCGCATTCGCGGCTTGCCGGCTGCGGCGAAGCCGCCGGGCGGCGAACATGGCTGACCTGCCGCTCGGCCTCGGTTTCGAGGGAGCGTCGGCCTTCGGTCCCATCCAGCGCCTCGCCGCCTCGGCGCGCGGGCTTTCCGGATGGCAGCGCCATGGCGTCGCGGCGGCGCTCGGCATCGTCGCCGCGGCGGCGCTTCCCCCGGTCGACCTCGTTCCCGTCCTCGTCATCTCCTTCACGGGCCTCGTCTGGCTCGCCGAGGGATGCGGGCGGCGACGGACGGCGTTTGGCTTGGGCTGGAGTTTCGGCTTCGGCTTCTTCCTCGCCGGGCTCTATTGGATCGCAGCGGCCCTCTTCGTCGACATTGCCGCGTTCTGGTGGCTCCTGCCCTTCGCCGTCGCCGGCCTTCCGGCCGTGCTCGCGATCTATGCCGGCCTCGCCATGCTTGCCTATCACGAGCTGCGGCCGCGCGGGGTCGCTCGCGCC
>JBGPOZ010000121.1:0-13869 GCA_041488295.1 Allostellaceae bacterium | reverse complement strand
GGGCCAGGTCGAGGTCGTCTCGTCGCTGGAGCGCGACGGAAGGCCGGTCTTCCGCGATTTGCGCTGGGGCGTCTATGTCGTCATCGAGGCGGCCTCCGACTATGTCCGCCGTTGTTTTGCCGAATACGGCATGGTGACCGATCCCTCCGGCCGCTATGCCGCGCTTTACCGGCCCTTTCACCTGATCGGCCTCGAGCTCGGCATCTCGGTTGCGTCGGCCGTGCTGCGCGGCGAGGCCACCGGTGCGCCGACCGGCTTCCGCGGCGATGTCGTCGCCACCGCCAAGCGCGCCTTGAAAGCTGGCGAGATGCTCGACGGCGAGGGCGGATTCACGGTTTGGGGCAAGCTCATGCCCGCGGCGCTCTCGCTGGAGCGGGGTGGTTTGCCGATCGGTCTCGCCCACAAGGTCAAGCTGGCGCGCGGGGTCGCCGAGGGCGAGATCGTCCGCTGGTCCGACGTGACCCTCGACGAGACTGCGGAGCCCGTCCGCCTCCGCCGCGAGATGGAACGGCGCTTTGCCGGGCGCAACCTGCTCGATGCGGCGCAATAGTTAAGATTGTAGGGAAAAAATCGTTGCAACCGCGGAACGGCAACATGCGGTATCTGTTGGCAAGCTGGGTGCAACAGGGCCACCCTTTCGCCATCGCGCAAGGGTCCGACTCGAGGAGCAGAGCATCATGAGCATCGCCGCCATTCTGGCAGCCGTTGCAAGGCTTTATCTCGACAACGAGGCTGCGCTGACAGTCGATCGGCAGCTCGAGCGTTTCTTGAATGGCGACAGCGACGGCGGCGTGCTGTTCCAGTCCCTCTATGGCAGCGTCGCCGAAGAACCGGTGCCGGCGCATCTCCTCGCCGTCATTCGCAACGGGTGCTGATCTCCTGGCGGCGCGCGGCGCCGCCAGGCGGCGACGACCACGAACCGCTCATGCGCCGGGTGCCCCGCAGCGGCGGGGCGAGCCGCCGCTCCTCTTGAGGCCGGGCCGTCGCGACTGCGTCGTCTGCTGCGTGAAGAACTTCTGAGCACCGTGCTTGCGGCCGGTTCGCGTGCCCTCGCCTCGTCCCAATCCCGTCCCCGCCGGCTGCCAGTTCGGAACGAGATGATTTTTGCCGGGACCGATGAGGTCGGCGCGCCCCATGCGCTTTAGCGCCTCGCGCAGCACCGGCCAGTTCTCGGCGTCGTGGTAGCGCAGGAAGGCCTTGTGCAAGCGCCGCTGCTTGAGGCCCTTCGCCGAGAAGACAGCTTCGGAGCCCGCGCGGCGAATCGGCCGCAGCGGATTGCGCCCGCTGTGATACATGGCGGCCGAAACCGACATGGGCGAGGGCAGGAAGGTCTGCACCTGGTCGGCGCGGTAGCGGTTGCGCTTCAGCCACAGTGCGAGGTTCATCATGTCCTCGTCGGTCGTGCCGGGATGCGCCGCGATGAAATAGGGAATGAGGTAGAGTTCCTTCCCCGCTGCCTTGGCGTATTTGTCGAAGAGGGCCTTGAAGCTGTAATAGGCGCCGATGCCCGGCTTCATCATCTTCGAGAGCGGGCCTGCCTCGGTGTGCTCGGGGGCGATCTTGAGATAGCCGCCGACGTGGTGCGTCACCAGCTCTTTCACGTAAGCGGGGCTCTTGACGGCGAGGTCGTAGCGCAAACCCGAGGCGATATGCACCTTCTTGACGCCGGGAACGGCGCGCGCCTTGCGGTAGAGCTGGATCAGCGGGTCGTGGTCGGTGTTGAGGTTCTTGCAGACATCGGGATAGACGCATGAAGGACGCCGGCAGATCGTCTCGATCTTCTTGTCCTTGCACGCCATGCGGTACATGTTGGCGGTGGGGCCGCCGAGATCGGAGATGATGCCGGTGAAGCCCTTGACCTTGTCGCGGATCTCCTCGATCTCGCGCAGGATCGAGCCCTCCGACCGGCTCTGGATGATGCGCCCTTCATGCTCGGTGATCGAGCAGAAGGAGCAGCCGCCGAAGCAGCCGCGCATGATGTTGATCGAGAAGCGGATCATGTCCCAGGCGGCGATCTTGGCATCGCCATAGGCCGGGTGCGGCGCGCGCGCGTAAGGGAGGCCGTAGATGCCGTCCATCTCCGGCGTCGTCAGCGGAATGGGCGGCGCCGTCAGCCACAGCTCCTTGTCGCCATGGCGTTGCACCAAGGCCCGGGCATTGCCGGGATTGCTCTCGAGATGCAGCACCCGGGAGGCATGCGCGTAGAGCACCGGATCGGCGTTGACCTGCTCGAATGCCGGAAGGCGCACCACCGCGCGGCCGGGCGGCGCGGCCCGCGCGGCATCGCGCCGGGTCGGGATCGCGAATTCATCGGCGGGCGGCGGCGCGGCACTGGCGCAAGAGGTCGCAGCACCGCGGCCGTGCGGCGCGACCGGCCCCGCCGGCAATAGCTCGGCCGGGGCAAGACCGCGCTTCAGCGCCTCGCTCGCCAGCGCATCGGGCGCGACCGCGACGGGCTCGTCGATGCTGTCGGACGCGATCACCGTCCAGTCGCCCGGCACGGCATCGACGAGATAGGCGGTGCCTCTGATGTCGTGCATCCGGCTCGGCCGCTCGCCCTTGGCGGCGCGATGCGCGATCTCGACGATGGCGCGCTCGGCATTGCCGTAGACCAGGAGATCGGCCTTGCTGTCGATCAGGACCGAGCGGCGCACCTTGTCCGACCAGTAATCATAGTGCGCGATCCGGCGGAGCGAGGCTTCGATGCCGCCGACGACGATCGGCGCATCGCGATAAGCTTCGCGGCAGCGCTGCGCGTAGACGATGACCGTGCGGTCAGGGCGCTTGCCGCCCTCATCGCCCGGCGTATAGCTGTCATTGTGCCGCAAGCGCCGATCGGCGGTGTAGCGGTTCACCATCGAATCCATGTTCCCGGCGGTGACGCCGAAGAACAGGTTCGGCTTGCCGAGCGCGCGGAACGGCTCGGCATCGCTCCAAGCCGGCTGGGCGATGATGCCGACCCGGAAGCCTTGCGCCTCGAGCAGCCGGCCGATGATCGCCATGCCGAAGCTCGGGTGATCGACATAAGCATCGCCCGTGACGAGGATGATGTCGCAGCTGTCCCAGCCGAGCACGCCCATCTCCGCCCGCGACATCGGCAGGAAGGGCGCGGGACCGAAGCGGTGCGCCCAATATTGCCGATAGGAGAAGATGTTCTTCGTTTCGAGCAAAGGCCGATCCGATCCGGTTGCCGGGCGGAATATAGGGCGGCCACGCCGCCGGTGGAAGGGCTGGGCCGGTTATGGCTACAGGTCAATCGGGTGAAAGCGCCATCCGAACAAGAATTACCACGGAGTCACGGAGAGCACGGAGGAATGCCCTTCGACAGGCTCAGGGTGAGGGGGTTTTTGCCGCCTTGCGACCCAATTCCTGCTTCTCCGTGCCCTCCGTGACTCCGTGGTGGACTTTCTTGCTTCGCCCGATTGCCCTGCGGTTGTGGCGCTGCGCGCTCCTTTCGGTACAGAGGCTCAGGCCTTCGCCGACGACGTTGCCGATCCCCCCGCCGGATGGGCCGCCATCGGACGCCCGATCGCCGTCGAGCGCACGGTCGCCTCGACGAGGAGGTGGTCGCCGTCCCCTTGCTGGGCCAGTTTCCTGCGCACGACCGTCTCGAGCGTCAGCTGCGCCGCGCCGCTGCGCAGGGCGGCGGCGTGGGCGAGCGTGCGCGAGAGCTCGTGCGCGTGACGCAGCGCCGCATCGGCGGCGCGGAAATCCTTGATGCCGTCGGGCGTGTGCACGCGAAAGAGGCCGATCTTCGATTGCGTGACGACGATCTCGACCGACTTCGCGACGATTCCGGTGACGGCGCCGATCGCGTTCGAGACGGCCGCGTGCTCGGGAATGACGAGCTCAGCCTGAAGCCGCTCCGCCACCGCCGGATAATAGCCGCGCACCGGACCGCCGATCGCGACGAGCGGCAGGGCGAGGCTCATCGCCACGCGGATGAGGCGCGACGGCGGCCGACCGCATACCAGATCGTCGAGAATCGTGTCGCCGAGCCGACCCCAGCTCCCATTCCAGGGCTCGATCCCGGGATCATGCGCGAGGAGACTCTCGTAAAGGACGCGGCCGGTCGCGCGAACCACCGCCTCGCGGATTTCCCGGCAAAACTCCGCCACATCCTCGGGGTCGGAGCGATCCTGGCGGAGGTTTTGCGCCTCGCGCGCCCAAACCCGGGCGCCGAGCCGCGCGGCTTCCGCACTCCACTGCGCCTGCCCGCCGAGAACATGCATCGCATCGCTCGGCGTCATCCCCGATTGCACGACGAGCCCGCGCCCGGTGAGCGATTTGAGCCCCGCCATGCCGGCGAGTCCGCGGACGATCTCGCAAAGCGGGCGCGGCCCCGAGGCGAGCCCATCCCAGATCGGGCGCTCGCCCGCATTCAGGACTGGCTCGTCCGGCCCAAATGATTGTCGTGCGGCAAACCGCCCGGGATGGAGCGGCAGACGCTCCATGCCCGCATGGCGGGCGAGCGGCCCGAGGATCTCCGGCGACATCGTCGCCAGGAGGCTGAGCGGCACGACCCGCTGCGGCCCGATCTGCATCCGGCCCCGTGCATCGAAGCCGACCGCGCTGTCGCCGCCAAGGCCGTGCGTGCGCACATCGATCGCCTCGACCATCGTATTCCACCCGCCGATGCGCGCGCCGCCGGCGTTCAGCACGGGATGACCGCCGCGGACGATCGCGATGTCGGTGGTGGTCCCGCCCATGTCGGAGACGACGAAATCCGAGAGCCCGGTCAGGAACTTGGCGCCGACGACGCTGGCCGCCGGACCCGACAGGACGGTCTCGACCGGATATTCGAGCGCAACCGCCGCATCCATCAGCGAGCCGTCGCCCTTGACGACCATCAGCGGCGCGCGGATGCCGAGCGCCGCGAGAACGGCCTGGACGGATTCGACGAGGCGCCGCAGTTGCGGCGTCAATTGCGCGTTGAGCGCGGCGGTGAGCGCGCGGCGCGGCGCGTCGAGCCGTGAGGTCAGCTCGTGGCCGCAGGTGACGGGCTTCTGCGTCAGATCGCGGACGAGCTGGCGGATCCGGAGCTCGTGGCCGGGATTGCGCACCGAGAAGAGCGAGGAGACCGAGAACGCCTCGACATGCGGCGCGTGCTCGATGATCGCCGCCTTCGCCGCATCGAGGTCGAGCGATGCGATCTCCTCGCCGGTCGCGTGATGACCGCCTTTGATGAGCGCGACCGGGTTTCCGGCCAACGCTTCGCGGAGGCCAGCGCGCGACAACATTCCCTCGTCATAGCCGATGAGAATGGCGCAGATCGGGCTGCGCTGATTTTCGACGACGGCGTTGGTCGCGAGCGTCGTCGAAACCGAAACGAGGGCGATGTCGCGAGCCGAAGAGCCGGGCGGCAGCTTTGCGACCGCCGCCCGCATCGCGTTGCCGAGCCCGATAGAGAGATCGTGCTTGGTCGTCAGCTCTTTCGCGGTCGCGACGATCCGCGTCGCCGCCGCGATGATGACAGCATCGGTGTAGGTTCCGCCGGTATCGAGGCCGAGCCAGAGGCCGCAATCTTGCGCCGCACCGGTTGGGGCGTTGTCAGGCATCGGGCGCCAAGGCGAGGTTCGGCACGGGAAGCATCGTCGCGTTCGGCTCCGGCGAAGGTTCGTCTCCTCGCCTCTTATAGGGCGGCCTTTCCATCAATGAAACGTCGAAGCTCGGCTTCGCCTCGGTCTGCGACCGCTTTGTTGCCGGGGGGGCGACCCGCACGACCTCATCCGCCCGAGTCCGACGCCACGCGGGACGACATGCGACGCGCCAACGACGAGGGTTCACCCCGAGACCGGCTCGGCGGCCTCGGCGGGCACGACCGGCGCTGCGGCACGCGCGCGCATATCGGTGATTGCGGAGAGGACGCGCTCGGCCGTCGCCGGAGTGTCGAGATGGACGAATAGACGGTAGTCGGAGAGGCTCGCGACGGCATCGCGCAAGGCGAGCCAGACGGAGATCGCCAGCATCAGCGGCGGCTCCCCCACGGCCTTCGAGCGGAAGATGGTCGGCTCGGGATTGGGCGAGTCTTCGAGGATATGCACCCGGAAATCGGCCGGCACATCACGGCTGCCTGGAATCTTGTAGGTCGAGGGGGCATGGGTGCAGAGGCGCCCCTCCGCGTCCCACCACAACTCCTCCATGGTGAGCCAGCCCATGCCCTGGACGAAGCCGCCTTCGATCTGGCCGCGATCGATCGCCGGGTTGAGCGAGCGGCCGCAATCATGGACGATGTCGGTGCGCAGCACGCGGTATTCGCCGGTCAGGCAGTCGATGGCAACCTCCGAGGCGGCGACGCCGTAGGCGAAATAATAGAACGGCCGGCCCTGCATGGTCTTCGCGTTCCACGACAGTTTGGGCGTCCGGTAGAAGCCGGTTGCCGAGAGCGAAACGCGCTGGCTCCAGGCGAGCTTCGCGAGCTCGGCGAAGCTCATCGACCGGCCGCCGCCATGGACGCGGTTCCGCGAGAAGACGACGGTCTCGGGCGGCACTGCGAAGCTCGTAGCGGCGATTGCGGCCATGCGCGCGCGGATCTCGGCCGCCGCGTTGTAGGCGGCCATGCCGTTGAGATCGGAGCCCGAGGAAGCGGCGGTGGCCGAGGTGTTCGGCACCTTGTCGGTCGCCGTGGCGCTGATCTGGATGCGCTCGATGTCGATCTGGAATACATCGGCGACGATCTGCGCGACCTTGACGAACAGCCCCTGCCCCATCTCGGTGCCGCCGTGATTGAGATGGACGCTGCCGTCGGTATAGACGTGGACGAGCGCGCCCGCCTGGTTCAACGTCGGGACGTTGAAGGAGATGCCGAATTTGACGGCGAAGGTGGCAAGCCCCTTGCGGATCACCGGGCTCGTCCGGTTGAAGGCGTCGATCGAAGCGCGCCGCTCGGCAAGTTCCGCGCTCGCCGCCAGCTTCGCCTGCAGCGGCGCGATGATGTTGTCCTCGACGACCTGGCCATAGGGCGTCGTCGCGCGCGGCGGCGGGCCGTAGTGATTGCGCCCCCGCACCGTCTCGATCGGCAGCCGCAGATGGCGCGCGATCTCTTCGATCATCGCCTCCGTCCCGATCATCCCTTGCGGGCCGCCGAAGCCGCGGAAGGCGGTGTTCGAAACGGTGTTGGTCTTGCAGGCATAGCCGCGCAGGCGAACATGCGGCAGGAAATAGACGTTGTCGACATGGCAGAGCGCGCGGTTCAGCACCGCCGGCGAGAGATCGGCGACATTGCCGGCGCGCGCGGCAAGGCGCATGTCGAGGCCGAGGATGCGCCCCTCCGCGTCGAACCCGACCTCCCAGTCGATGAGGAAATCGTGGCGCTTGCCGGTGACGATCATGTCGTCGTCGCGCGCGAGGCGCAGCTTCGTAGGCCGCCCGGTCCGCGCCGCGACGAGCGCCGCCATCCCGGCGATCTGCGTTGCCTGGCTCTCCTTGCCGCCGAACGCGCCGCCCATGCGACGCACTTCGACCGTCACCGCCGCGTGAGGCAGGTTCAAAAGATGCGAGACGCCGTGCTGCACCTCGGTCGGATGCTGGGTCGAGCTGTAGACCAGCATTCCGCCATCTTCGCGCGGGATTGCGAGCGCGACCTGCCCTTCGAGATAGAAATGATCCTGCCCGCCGGTGCTGAGCCGTCCCTTCAGGCGATGGGGCGCGGCGGCGAGCGCGGCGGCGGCATCGCCGCGCTGCATGAGCTGAGGCGGCGAGACATAGCTTTCCGCCGCGAGCGCTTCCACGATCGTGAGGACAGGCGGCAGAGGCTCGTATTCGACCGCGACGCGCTTTGCCGCCTGACGCGCGACGGCGAGGCTTTCGGCCGCGACGACCGCCACCGCCTGACCCGCATACTCGGCGGTCACATGAGCAAGGCATGGCTCGTTCTTGAGGATCGGCGCGATGTCGTTGACGCCGGGAATATCCCTGGCGCTCAACACCACGGCGACGCCGGGCAGCGCCAGCGCCGCCGCAGCATCGATGTTAAGGATCCGCGCATGCGCGTGCGGGCTCACCACGAGCTTGCAATGGAGGAGCCCCGGCGGCTCGGGCATATCGTCGATGAAACGCGCGGTGCCGGCGACATGGAGGCCGGCGCTGTCGTGATGTCGCGGCGTGCCGGGAGCGCCGGAGATGCGGCTGGTCGGGATGTCGCTCATAGCGCCATCACGTCGAGCGGAAGCTCGGAATGCGTCGTCTCGATCCAGAAGCGGCGCAGCAGATTGCCGGCGACCTGCGCGCGATAGGCGGCGCTCGCGCGCCAGTCGCCGATCGGGCGGAAATCCTCGGCGAGCACCGCGGCGGCAAGCTCGATCGTTGTTTCACTCCAGGCACGGCCGATGAGGGCGCGCTCCGCCCGTGGCGCCCGGCGCGGCGTTGCGGCCATGCCGCCATAAGCGATGCGGACAGAATCGACGCGGCCATATTCGAGAGCGACGCTGAAGGCGCCGCACACGGCCGAGATGTCCTGGTCCCAGCGCTTGGCGATCTTGTAGGTACGAAATTGCTGACCTTCCCTCGGCAATGGGATGCGCACCGCTTCGACGATCTCGTCCTCGGCAAGCGCCGTCTTGCGATAGTCGAGAAAGAATTCCTCGAGCAGCAGCTCGCGGCGTTGGCGGTGCGAGCGAAGCGTGACGGTGGCGCCGAGCGCGATGAGGGCGGGCGGCATGTCGCCGATCGGCGAGGCATTGGCGATGTTGCCGCCGATCGTGCCGAGATTGCGGATCTGGCGGGAGCCGATCCGCTTGACGAGGAGCGCGAGGGACGGCCAGAAGCGCTCGAGCGCCGGCAAGGCGTCGGTATAGGTCACGGCGGCGCCGAGAGTGACCGCGTCCGACCCGATCGCAATCTCCAGCAGCTCCGGCACGCGCGTCACGAGGATGACAGTGCCGAGCGAGCGATAGTCCTTGGTCACGAGGAGCGCTAGATCGGTGCCGCCGGCGAGAAGATGCGCCTTCCGATGCTGCGCGCGCAATTCGAGGAGGCGGCCGAGCGTATTCGGCGCGAAGAAACGCTCGCCCTCATGCTGCAGCGCGATCTCCTTCGCGCGACGGAGCGGCGCCAGCGCATCGCGCAACATCGGCGCGGCCGTGTCGAACCGGTCAGCTTCGCCGGCGATCCGACGCGCGGCGGCGACGATCGGCCGGTAGCCGGTGCAGCGGCAGAGATTGCCGGCGAGCGCCTCGTGCACGGTCTCGTCTTCGGCCGCTTCGCCGCCATGCTGGAATGCGAAGAGCGCCATGACGAAGCCCGGCGTGCAGAAGCCGCATTGGCTCGCATCGCTCTCGACCATCGCCGCCTGCACGGGGTGGAGCGCCTCGCGTTCGGCGAGGCCTTCGACCGTGAGGAGGATCTTGCCGTCGATCTGCGGCAGGAAGGCGATGCAGGCATTGATCGCCTGCCAGCGGATCCCCGCCTCGACCGGCTCGCCAATGACGATTGTGCAGGCGCCGCAATCGCCCTCGGCACAGCCCTCCTTGGTGCCGCAGGCACGCTCCGTCCCGCGCAGATAATCGAGGACCGTCGTCATCGGCGCCGCGTTCGCGACGCGCCGCGGTTCGCCGTTCAGCAGAAAGCGGATGTCGCCATCCATAGGGTGCAGAGTAACGCCGCGACAGCGTTGGCGCGAAGCGGAGATTTTCGCCCGATCTCGGGCCAAATAAGAGCCGGCGCTTCAGATCTCACCGCATTCAACTCCCGCGATAGGTCGAATAGGACCAGGGCGTCACCAGCAGCGGAATGTGGTAGCGACCTTCCGCGTCGGCCACGGCGAAGCGGATCGGCACGATGTCGAGGAAGGGCGGATCGGCGAGTTCGACGCCGCGCCGGGCGAAGTAGTCGCCGACGGCGAAGGTGAGCTCGTAGCGGCCAATAGGCACTGGACGATCGGCGATGAGCGGTGCGTCGGTGCGGCCATCCGCATTGGTGACGGCGCGCGCGACGAGCCGGTCGGCACCGCTCGCCGAGAGCTCGCGGAGCTCGATTGAGAGGCCGGCGGCGGGCTCTCCGGCATGATTGTCGAGCACATGCGTCGAGAGACGTCCGGCGACGTCGAGCCGCCCTTCGCCCGTGACGAGCGCATCGAGGCGCAGGGCGGCAATTCGGTCGATCTCTTCGAGCGCCGTCGCAAGCTCGACCTCGGGAGCGTGAGCGAGACGCTTCTCGAAGCCCGCCAGAATCAAATCCTTGGTGTAGCGACGAACGCAGATGATGAAGGGAAAGCCGAATTTCGCGCAATAGGCGTCGTTGAGGCGATGGAACGCGGCAAACTCCGCTTCGCTGAGACGGTCGAGTCCGGCGCTCGCCTGCTCGCCCGTCGACTCCGGGGTGAGGGCGCCGGCGCGCGCGGCCTTGCCGGCGAGATCGGGATGACCGCGGACGAGCGCCCGGCGCTCTTCCGCCGAAGCCTGGTGCATCGCCGACCGCAGCGCGGCGTAGAGATCGGCGATCGTCGCGAAGGGACGCATCGCCGCCACCGCAGCCGCAACCCAAGGCGCGTGCTCGTAGATGTTGCCAAGACGCTGCGAGAAATCCGGTGCGGGTAGTTTGTTGAGCGTCGCGAGCGGGATGGTTCGCGTTGCGCGCGTCACGGCGTTCCGCTCCGTTGCGCTACGAGGCCGGCGAGCCCCGCGCCCACCGTCCGCCGCTCGTCATCGGTGATCTCGGTGACGTTCCCCGGCGGCATCGCGTCGGTCAGGACGGCAAAGATCGTGATCTGTCGCGCATGCGCGGCGATGCGCTCGGGCGTGTCGAGCAGGACGTCGTCGGGGGCATGGACGAAGCCTGGCCAGATGGGCTCGGCCGTGTGGCACATGCTGCAGCGTGTCGAGACGATTTCGGCGACCTGGTCGAGCGAGGGCGGGGCGCCCGAGGCATCGGTGCTGCCCGCGGGGCGCGCGCCGGCCCAGGAGAGAAAGGCGATCGCCGCCATGCCGATGGCGGCCGCCGCCCAGGTCCACCACGGGTTCGGCAGACCGGCGTGGCGCAGATTGTAGAAATGGCGGATGAGAAAGCCGATCACCAGCACGATCGTGAAGATGAGCCAGTTGTAGCGGGTAGCGAAGAACAGCGGATAGTGGTTGCTCAGCATCACGAAGACGACCGGCAGGGTCAGATAGTTGTTGTGGACGGACCGTTGTTTTGCCGCCTTGCCGAGGGCGGGATCGGGCGCCGCGCCGGCGAGGAGCGCCGCCACAACCTTCTTCTGATTGGGGATGATGACGACGAAGACGTTGGCGACCATCATCGTGCCGATGAGCGCGCCCATCTGGATGAAGGCGCCGCGCCCGCTGAAGACATGGGTGAACCCCCAGGCGAGCGCGACGAGGAAGACAAAGCCGACGAGCGCGAGGCGCGTCTCGTCATGGCCGAGAGGCGAGCGGCACATCGCCTCGTAGGCGAGCCAGCCGGCGAGCAGCGTGCCGAGGCTGATGGCGACCGCCGCGACGACGCCGATGTCGAGCACCGCGCGGTCGACGAAGAAGAGATCGGCGCTCCAGTAATATATGACGACCAGCAGCGAGACGCCGCTGAGCCAGGTCGTGTAGGCCTCCCATTTGAACCAGGTCAGCTCCTTGGGCAGGCGCGCCGGCGCGACGAGGTACTTCACCATGTTGTAGAAGCCGCCGCCATGCACCTGCCAGGCTTCGCCCTCCGTCCCGTCCGGCCGGCCCGGATCGGCTTTGAGGCTGAGATCGAGATGGATGAAATAGAACGAGCTGCCGATCCAGGCGATGCCCGCGACGACATGGAGCCAACGCAGCCCGGCGCTCAGCCATTCGGTGAGGGCGATCTCCATTCCGCTCAACCCCGCGGCGGATGGGCCGCGCGCCAATGGCGGGCGATGTCGACGCGCCGGCAGACCCACACCCGGTCGTGCGCTGCGACATGGTCGAGGAAGCGCTGTAATGCCGCAAATCGCCCGGGGCGCCCGACGAGGCGGCAGTGGAGGCCGACCGACATCATCCTCGGCCGCTCGGCGCCTTCGGCATAGAGGACGTCGAAGGCATCGCGCAGATACGCCAGGAACTGCTCGCCGCTGTTGAAGCCCTGGGCCGTCGCAAAGCGCATGTCGTTCGCATCGAGCGTATAGGGCACGATGAGGTGATCGTGCCCGGCGACCTTGACCCAATAGGGCAGGTCGTCGGCGTAGGAATCGGCGTCGTAGAGAAAGCCGCCCTCTTCCGCGACGAGGCGCCGGGTGCTCTCGCTCGTCCGTCCCGTGTACCAGCCGAGCGGCCGCTGGCCGGTCAGCTTGGTGATGGAAGCGACGGCACGGTGGAGGTGCTCGCGCTCGATCTCTTCGGGCACGTCCTTGTAGTCGATCCAGCGCCAGCCGTGGCTTGCCACCTCATGGCCGAGCTCGACCATGGCGCGCGCCGCCTCGGGATTGCGCTCGAGCGCCATGGCGACGGCGAAGACGGTGACCGGGACGCGGCGCGCCTCGAAGAGGCGCATCAAGCGCCAGAAGCCGGCTCTGCTGCCATATTCGTAGATCGACTCCATGCTCATATGGCGCCGCCCGATGAGGGGCGCTGCGCCGATGATCTCGGAGAGGAACGCCTCCGACGCGGGATCGCCGTGGAGGATGGCGTTCTCGCCGCCTTCCTCGTAATTGACGACGATCTGCAGCGCAAGACGCGCCCCTCCGGGCCATTCAGCCTGCGGCGGGTCCCGGCCGTAACCTGTCATGTCGCGCGGATAGGGTTCGCTCATGCCGCTCCCGTGACGCTCGATGGCGACGATACGCCGTCGCGTTCGTCCGCGAAAAGAGCCGTCTTGCCGCCGATGCGTCGACGGATTGCGCAGCGCGCGACCGGCAATCGGTCGCAGCACAAGCGCCGCAATGATGCTATTCGTTCCGCCATTGCTTTTGCTAGTCTCCGATTCGGATCGGATGCGTGCCAATGTCGATGCGCCTGCCTCGAGCCTCACAATTGGAATTGATGCGTCGCGCCATCGCGCTGTCCGCCGAGAAGATGCGGGAGGGCCTCGGCGGACCGTTCGGCGCCGTCATCGCCCGTGACGGTACCATCATCGCTCAAGGGTACAATCGGGTCACCTCGGCCAACGACCCGACAGCGCATGCGGAGGTGAGCGCGATCCGAGAAGCTTGCAAGGCGCTCGGCTCCTTCACCCTCGCCGGCTGCGAGATCTATACGAGTTGCGAGCCGTGCCCGATGTGTCTTGGCGCCATTTATTGGGCGCGGCTCGATCGCGTCTACTACGCCAACACACGGCTCGATGCCGCCGCGATCGGCTTCGACGACGCGCGCATCTATCAAGAGTTCCTGGCCGCCATCGAGGACCGCGCGGTGCCGCTCATCCGTATCGGCGCCGAGGAAGCGAAGCGCGTCTTCGAGGAGTGGTCGGCGAAGCCCGACAAGATCCCTTACTGATGGTGCCATTGGCGACATCGCACGACACCGAGGCCTCGCAACTTCGCCTGAGAGGCATCGTCAAGCGATTTCCCGGCTGCCTTGCCAATGACGATGTCGCGCTTTCGGTGCGCCCCGGCGAGATCCATGCCCTTCTCGGCGAGAACGGCGCGGGAAAATCGACGCTGGTCAAGACCATCTACGGGTTGATTCAGCCGAGCGACGGCGAAATGCGCTGGCAGGGTGAGAAAATGACTCTCGCCGGGCCGTCGGAAGCCCGCTCCCGCGGCATCGCCATGGTGTTTCAGCATTTCTCGCTGTTCGACAATCTCACCGTCGCCGAGAACGTGGCGCTCGGCCTCGACGGCAAGGAATCGTTCAAGGACATGTCGGCGCGACTGGAGCAGGTGTCCAACGTCTACGGCCTTCCGCTCGACCCCAGGCGCGAGGTCTGGCAACTGTCGGTGGGTGAGCGCCAGCGCATCGAGATCGTCAGGGCGCT
>JBGPOZ010000120.1:0-13891 GCA_041488295.1 Allostellaceae bacterium | reverse complement strand
CGCCTCCAGAAGCTCGACGATGCGGTCCTGTCTGTCGGGAACCTTGTGGATGGCCAGGTATTCTCCGACGATGTCCCCGACGGACATCCGCGGGTCCAGGGAGGAGAAGGGATCCTGGAAGATGATCTGCATCTCGCGCCGGTAGGGGCGGAGCGCCGCCTTGCCGAGCCCGGTGATCTCCTGTCCATTGATGATGATCGTGCCGTCCGTCGGCTCGATGAGACGCAGGACGAGACGAGCCAGGGTCGACTTGCCGCAGCCGCTTTCGCCGACCAGCCCCAGCGTCTCTCCTTCGGCGACGGTGAAGCTGACGCCATCGACGGCCAGCACGCGTCCGACACTACGGGCGAGCAACCCCTTGCGCACCGGAAAGTGCTTCTTCAAGCCGCGCACCTCGAGGACCGGCGTCGCGCCCCTGGCGGCAGCGTCGGCGGCGTCGCTATGCATGCCAGCAAGCGGCCCAGTGTCCGGGTCGCTTCTCCACGTAGGGCGGGTATTGCGCGCGGCAATGCGCGTCGGCGAGCGCGCAGCGCGGCGCAAAGATGCACCCCGACGGCAATTTGGCGAGCGATGGCACGATCCCGGGAATCTCCTTCAAGCGTTCGAGGGCAGCGCCGCCGCCGAGCAGATCGAGGCGCGGGATCGACGCGAGGAGACCCTGCGTGTACGGGTGCAGCGGTTCTTCGAACAATTGGTCGACCATGGCCTCCTCGACCTTCTTGCCGGCATACATGACGATGACGCGTTGCGCGGTTTCCGCGACGACACCGAGATCATGCGTGATGAGCAGGATCGCGGTGCCGAGCTGTATCTGAAGCCCGAGGATGAGCTCGAGGATCTGCGCCTGGATGGTGACGTCAAGCGCGGTGGTTGGCTCGTCGGCGATCAGGACCTTGGGTTTGCAGGCGAGCGCCATCGCGATCATCGCGCGTTGCCGCATGCCGCCCGAGAGCTGGTGCGGATACTCCTTCGCCCGTTGCCGCGGCTCGGGGATCTTGACGAGCGTCAGCATGCCGACGGTCTTCTCCATCGCTGCCGAGCGCGACAGATCCTGATGCAGCAGAATGGCTTCGCTGATCTGGCTGCCGATCGTCAGCACCGGGTTCAGCGAGGTCATCGGCTCCTGGAAGATCATCGAGACTTCGTTACCGCGCACCTTGCGCATCTCGGCCTCGTCGAGGCGCAGCAAATCTTTGCCGCCGAGCCTCACCGATCCACCGACGATCCGGCCCGGTGGGTTCGGCACGAGGCGCATGATCGACAGTGCGGTCATGCTCTTGCCGCAGCCCGACTCGCCGACCACGGCGACGGTCTCGCCGGGTGCGATCGTGAACGAGACGTCATCCACGGCCGTGATCAACCCTTGCCTCGTGAAGAAGACGGTGCGCAGCCCTTCGACCGCGAGCACCGGTTCGGCCGCCGTTTGTTCGGTCGCACTCCCGGCGGCGGCCATCAGCTGTGCAGCCGGGGATCGAGCATGTCGCGGACGGCGTCGCCGAGCAGATTGGTGCCGAACACGACGAGGCTTATGGCGAGACCGGGAAAAACGACGAGCCAAGGTGCGGTCCGCACGTATTCTGCCGCGGATTCCGAAAGCATCCTGCCCCAGGACGGATAGGGCTCCGGAATGCCGAGGCCGAGAAAGGACAGCGACGCCTCGGTCAAGATCGCCGAGCCGAGCTGGGCGGTGGCGAGCACGATGAGCGGCGCCAGCGTGTTGGGCAGGACGTGGCGCAGCGCGATGCGCAGCTCGCTCATGCCGATCGCCCGCGCCGCCTCGACGAAGGGCTGCTCGCGAAGCGACAGCGTGTTGGATCGGACGACCCGCGCCGCGTACGGGATGAGCGGGATCGAGATGGCGATGATCGTGTTCTCGAGCGAGGGTCCGAGCGCCGCCGCCATGACCAGCGCCAGAACCAGCAGGGGCAGGGCCTGCAGAATGTCGACGAGGCGCTGGACGACGAGGTCGACCCATCCGCCGTAATAGCCCGACATCAATCCCAGCAGCACGCCGAAGAGGCAGCCGAGCGTCGTCGACCCGATGCCGACGGCCAGCGAAATGCGCGCGCCGTAGATGATCCGGCTCCACACGTCGCGTCCCATGAAGTCGGCACCGAACCAATGCGATGCGCCCGGCCGCAGCAGCGAGATCGACGCATTGGTCGCGAGCGGGTCATGAGCGGCGATGACATCGGCGAAGAGGGCGGCAAGGATGAATGCCGCCATGATTGCCGCGCCGATCGCGCCCAGCGGGTAACGGCGCGCGAGAAAGAGAACGCGTCCCCAACGCCCCTCGACGCCGGCGCCCGCCTTCGACAGCTCGGTCTCGAAATCGGCGCTGCTCATGACAGGGGCCTCACGCCGCGTATTTGATGCGCGGGTCGAGCGCCGCGTAGGCGAGGTCGACGACGAAGTTGATGACGACGACGATGACCGCGATGAACATCACGAGATTCTGGACGATCGGGTAATCGCGCCAGCGGATCGCTTCGACGAGATAACGCGCGACGCCCGGAATGTTGAACACCGTCTCGGTGACGATGAGCCCGCCGATGAGGAAAGCCGCCTCGATGCCGATCACTGTGATGACCGGCAGTATGGCGTTCCGGAGGCCATGGTGATAGTTGACCGACGACTCGGACGCGCCCTTCGAGCGCGCGGTGCGGATGTAATCTTGCCGCAGCACCTCGAGCATCGATGAGCGGGTGAGGCGCATGATCAGCGCGGAGCTGCGAAAGCCGACCGCGGCCGCGGGGACGCTGTAGAGCAGCAGCTCGTCCCAAAGGCTCTTCGGAGGTTCGGTGTAAATCGGGATCGTGCCGAACTCGGCGACGAAGACCATGAGGATGAGAAGCCCGAGCCAGAATGCCGGCATCGAAAGGCCGCTGAGGCTGACGATCCGCAGAATGTAGTCGAGCGCCGAATTCTGCTTCACCGCGCTGACGACCCCGAGCGGGACGCCGAGCAGCACCGAAAAAACCAGGGCGAGCGCCGCGAGCTTGGCGGTGATCGGGATGCGCGGCGCGATCTCCTCGATGGCCGGGCGCTCGGAGAGATAGGAATAACCGAGATCGCCCTTGATGAGGCCGCCGACCCAACGGAAATACTGAACCGAGATCGGCTGGTCGAGACCGAGCTGCCGCTCGACCTCGTGCTTCTCCTGCGCGTTCACCATGCCCGCGGCGTCGAAGAGGATGTCGGCGATGTTGCCGGGGACGAGCCGCAGCATCACGAAGATGATCACCGAGATCCCGACCAAGGTCAGGATCATCAGCAGAAAGCGCCTCGTCAGATAGGCGGCCACGCTATTGCTCCCTCGCGCGGAATGCTGCCGGATGCGCCAGCCTCACAATCCCGTCCCGGCACGTCCCGATTCCGGCCGTTATTTGTCCATCCACAAATCTTCGTAGCGGTAGCCGTTGTAGGAGCTGTTCACCATGATGGTGACGCCGTGGACATAGGGCTGCCAGCACGTCCCCATCCGGCTGTGGAAGATGATCGGCCGTGCGACGTCATCCTGCAATCGCTTGTCGATTTCCCAGACGAGCTTGCGACGTGCCTCGAGGTTGGTCTCGATCGACTGCTTGTCGAACAGCGTCTCGAGCTCCTTGTTGCAATACTGCGTGTAGTTGCGCTCGGAGCCGCACGCGTAGTTCTCGTAAAAGGCCTGGTCGGGGTCGTCGACCGCATTGCCGGTGAGATTGAGGCCGATCGCGTAGTCCTTGCGCGCGACCTTCGAGAACCAGTTGCCGGTCTCGACGACCTCGAGCTCGCCGTCGATGTAGACCTCGCGCAGCTGGTCGATGAGGATCACTGCGGGGTCGCGATAGACCGGGATGTTGCGCGTCGAGACCTTGACGGCGAGGTGCTTCTCCGGGCCATAGCCCAGGCCCGTCATGATCTTGCGGGCCTCGTCACGGTTCTTCTGGACGTCGGGATCGTAGCCCGGGATCGTTTTCAGCATCTCGGCCGGCATGCCCCAGATGCCCTCGGGCGCCGGCAACATCGTCCCGCCGATATCGGCCTGTCCCTCGGCGAGAATGTCGATGAAGGATTTGCGGTCGAGCGCGAGCGCCATGGCGCGCCTGATGTCGGGATTGTCGAAGGGCGGCGCCTCGCGATTGATGATGAGGTTGGTGCTGACATTCGTCGGCTTTACTTCGCAGATCGCCTGGGGCGCCTGCGACTTCACGTCCTTCAAGAGCGGCACCGTCACCTCGGTCGGGAACGTCATGTCGAACCGGCCGGCGATGAAGGCGAGGATCGCCGTCGAACGATTCGGGATGATCGTGAACTCGATGCCGTCGAGGTAGGGCCTGTCCTTCTTCCAGTAGTCGGGATTGCGCACGATCTTGATCGATTCGTTCTGGCGAAATTCGACGAATTTGAAGGGTCCCGTGCCGATCGGATGCGTGCGCATCTGCGCCGGCGAGACATGGCACGGATAGACCGGGGAGTAGCCGGAGGCGAGGAGGGCGATCAGCGAGGGCTGCGGCCGCTGCAGGTGGAATGTCGCTTCGAGATCGCCATTGGTCGTGATCTCGGTCACGTTCTTGTACCAGTCCTGGCGCGGGTTCTTGCGGAACTTCTGCTCCGACTTGCCCCTCAACATGTCCCACGTGCATTTGACGTCCTTCGCCGTGAACGGCTGGCCGTCATGCCATTTGACGCCTTGGCGCAAGGTGAAGGCGAGGGTCGTCTTGTCGGCGCTCCAGTGCCATTCGGTCGCGAGGTCCGGGACGATGTTTTCCATCGTGTTCTGCGCCTCGTCCTGCTTGAAAAGGACGAGATTGCTAAAGACCGGCATGAACGGGATGTTGGTCGAGTAGGTCGCTTCCTCGTGGATCGATGCGCTTGCAGGGCTGTCGCGGTGGTACATCTTCAGCACCCCGCCGCGCTTTGGCGTTTCGGCAAGGCTCGCGCTGCCCCCGACGACGATTGCCATGACTCCCGCGATGGCGCATGCCCGACCGAACCGTCTCATGGCACTCCACCCTCCCTATGTCCGGCGCCGGGTTGCTCCCGTCGCCAATTCTTCAATTCGGCCTGTCGAATTGGATAGGTTATCACAGATCGGCCGAGCGGCGACCCCGGAGCGCGCGGCTCACGGCCCCACGTTCCGGCTGCCGGCGGCGGTGATGACGCCGGCGATGACGGGTCCGGTGACGACGAGGCGGATTCCGGCGCTGACGCCGAAGGTATTGAGCATGGTGAGGAGCAGCACCAGGAACAGCGCAGCGCCCGGATGAGGAGGTAGTTGCCGACGCCGATTGCCATGCCGATGGCAAGGGCGGCGGCGAGCACGATGATCAGGATCGCGCCATTGGGCCGACCTGCCAATCCGGCGGGATGTGCATGAACAAGCGCACCCCGGATTCAGCTCGAATGCCAAGGGGAGCTTGCTTGATCTCCTATTGTCGCTCGAATTGAGATAAAACGGCATACAGCAGAAGGATAATCTGAGGAAAAGTTCCTATTTATCAAATAACTGTAGACACATTTGAAATAAAAACAGCGAAGTTAACTTATTGTCAACCATCCAATCCTCATTGTACCGAATGGACAATCTGAAATTGTGCAAAATTGATGAATCTTCGATCGTGAATAATAACGTTTCTTGCATGGCATAACTTGTTATTGGTGGCGGCCAATTCGGATAGCAGCAGACCGATGAACCCGAACGTCAATTTCCGGGCTCGGACATATGTGTTCGCCCTCGTTCTGGTGTGCGTCCTGACGATGCTGGTCGTCGCAATCGTCGCGCTGTCGTGGCTCAACGATGCCGAGCGGGAGGCCAACAAGGCTCAGCTCCTGAGCACGGTGCGAGCGCTGGCCGCTGCCGTCGACGTCAAATTGAAGGTTGGCGCGGCGGAGCTCGAAGCCCTTGCGGCCTCGCCTTCGCTCGACGACAAGGATCTCGCGCGGTTTTACGAGCAGTGCCAGAAAATTATCCGGCCAGGAACTTGGCTGATCCTCTCCGATCCGACGGGTCAGGCGATCTTCAACACGCGCTTCGCGTTCGGGACGCTGCGTCCTCTTCTCAGATCCGCCGATTTGGTCAAGGAGGCCGTGCGCACGCGGTCAGTGCAGATCTCCGGCGCCTTCAGGGGCGCTACCCAGGATCATTTTCAGGTATCGGTCTTCGTCCCGGTGATCGAGGAGGACCGGGTAACCCATGTGCTCATGAAGAGCTTCGAGCTTTCCGAGATCAGCAAGACGTTGCTCGACCAGACGCTGCCGGCGAGTTGGACGGTGGCGGTCATCGATCGAAACAATCTCATCGTGGCTAGCAATAGAGCGGGCGATGAGTTCGGAGGAACGCCCGCAACCCAATCGCTCGTCGATCGAATCGCGCAAGCCGACGAGGCGGTTTTCAATTCCGTGAACAAGGAGGGAGTCGGCGTCGTAACCGCAATCACCAAATCCGCCTATTCCGGCTGGACGGTCGCGCTCGGTATCCCTGCCAGCGAGGTCGAAGCACCCTTCACACGTTCGCTGAAGCGCATGGGCTTGCTCGCAGGCACGACGGTTCTCCTCGGCATCTTTTTCGCCGCGTTGATCGCCAGTCGTCTGTCGTCGTCGCTGAGCCAAATTTCGATGGCAGCATTATCCGTCGGCAGAGGAATGCCGACTCCGGTCATCCGGACCAGAGTGATCGAGATCAACGACGTCGCCCAAGCCCTCGGAGTCGCCGGCGATCTCATCAAGAAACGCTCTGAGGAGCGCGACACGGTCGAGGAGCAGCTGCGGCGCAGCGAGGAGCGCTTCCGCGACATTGCCGAGGTCTCGAGCAATTGGATTTGGGAAATGGGTCCCGACCTGCGCTTCACCTATCACGAAGGGGCTCATGAAGGGCGTGCGCGCCTCCAGCCGGGTGCGATGATCGGCCAGACCCGATGGGAACTCGTACGGCTCGATCCGGAGACGGACGAGGCGATGCGGCTGCACAAGATGGATCTCGAGGCGCACCGGCCGTTTCACCAGTTTCGCTTCGTCACGAAGGCCGATGGGCCCGCCCTTCACCTTTCGGTCGGCGGAAAGCCCTTCTTCGACGAGACCGGACGATTCCTTGGATATCGCGGCGCGACCAAAAACGAGACGGAGGTCGTCGAGGCGCGCGAGCGAGCGGAGCGTGCCGAAGCACTTCTGCACGACGCGGTCGACAGCATCTCGGCGGGCTTCACGATCTTCGATGCCCAAAATCGATTGGTCATGTTCAACGAGGGCAATCGGCGCCTTTACGGCGATCTGCTTCATTTGCGCGTCGGCATAACGTTCGAGGAGATGTTGCGAGAGGGCCTCGGAAAGGAGCAATTCGCTGACTCCGCCGGACGGGAAGAAGCGTGGCTCGCTAAGAGATTGGCCCAATTTCGCTCGGCGCGAGGAAGCATCGAGCAGCGGTTGCACAACGGCCATTGGCTTTTGATCACCGATCGACGCATGCGGAACGGCGGTGTTGCCAGCCTGCGCGTCGACATTACCGAGCTCAAACAGGCGCAGGCCGCTCTGCTGGATAGCGAAGAGCGGCTCGACCGGGCGCAGGCGATTGCCGGAGTCGGCAGTTCGGAGTGGGATCTTCGAACCAACCGCAATTTCTGGTCAAAGCAGATGTACTACCTTCGCGGTGCGCCCGAGGAATTCGACCCCTCGATCGAGGCTCTTGTCGAGACGATCCACGAAGACGACCGACAGAGGGTGATCGATTGGTTCGAACGGCTGAAGGGCGGCGAGCGTGTCGAGCCGATCGAGCTTCGCATTTGCCGGCTCGATACGGGAGAATTGCGCATTTTCAAAGCTGAAGCGGAACCGATCTTCGATGCATCCGGTGCGGTCACGAGGGTCAGTCAGACGCTGCGCGACATCACCGAATTGAAGCGCGCCGAACAGGAGCGGCGCGACCTCGAGGCGCAGCTTTACCACTCGCAGAAGATGGAGTCGCTCGGCACGCTCGCCGGCGGCATCGCCCACGATCTCAACAACACCCTGGTACCGGTCCTTCTCATGGCAAAGCTCGGCATGAGTGGTGAAGAAAAAGGCAGCGCGCTATACCAGAACTTCCAGCTCATCCACCAGGCGGGGCAGCGCGCCGCCGGCCTTGTCAAGCAAATCCTCACATTCAGCCGCAAGGACGTGCCGCTGGAATGCAGCATGAGCGTTCACGAGACGATCTGCGACGCGCTCATCATGCTGCAACGGAGCGTTCCCAGTACCATCACCTTCGCGACCGACATTCGCCCGGTTCCTGAGATCGTCGGCGACCCCGGCCAGATTCACCAGATCATTCTCAATCTCGTAACCAACGCAGCGCACGCGATCGGGGAAGCGCACGGCACCATCTCGGTTTCGCTCGCCGAAGCGGTACAGGAAACGCCGCAGGCGCACCGCGTCATTCGCCTCGTCGTGCGCGACACCGGCTGCGGCATGGAACAACAGACGATGAAACGTATCTTCGAGCCGTTCTTCAGCACGAAGGAAGTGGGCGAAGGCACGGGGCTCGGCCTCTCGGTGGTCCACGGCATCGTCACCGCCTATGGCGGGCGGATCACCGTCGACAGCCGACCGGGTCGCGGCACCGCCTTCACCGTCGACCTCCCGTTGAAGGCGCAGATCGACCAACTGGCCTCGGCCCTGCAGAGGATCACCGCATGACACCGCCCATCTTGCTTATCGACGACGACGCCATGGTCCGGATGGCGATCAGCCGCGTTCTTGAGATGGCCGGCTTTGGCGTCGCGGTAGCGGAAGACGGATTCAAGGGGCTGAAGCTCCTGCGCGCGATCGAGCCGAAATTGGTTATCACCGATATCATCATGCCTGAGAAGGAAGGGATCGAGACGATCATCGAGATGCGTGCAATCCGTCCCGACCTGAAAATCATCGCGATCTCCGGCGGCGCCCGGCTCGGGAATGTGACTCCGGTGAATTTTCTCGAGGTGGCGCGCTCACTCGGGGCCGACGATGTGATCGCAAAACCGTTCGAACCGGAAGAGTTGATCGCCAAGGTGAGGAAGCAGCTCGGCGAAGCGTGAGGCCGGCCGCCGCCACGTTCTGTCAATTCACCTGCCCCTGGCAACAATCGATCTCTCCATTTCCACGCGCGCCGCGCTTCTCGTAGACTGCGGGCGGCGCCGCGAGGCCTGTGGGAGAACGACAATGAGCACGGTTGAGCTGGAGGGAGAGATGACCGCGTGGCGACATCATTTGCACGCCCATCCCGAGACCGGTTTCGAAGAGCATGAGACCTCGGCGTTCGTCGCGCAGACGCTCACGGCGCTCGGCCTCGAAGTCCACCGTGGGGTCGGCGGCACGGGCGTCGTCGGCACGCTCCGCTCGGGCGGCGGCAATCGCGCGATCGGCCTCAGGGCGGATATGGACGCGCTCAACATCCACGAGGCCGCGGATCGCCCGCACGTCTCGCAACGGCCGGGCAAGATGCATGCCTGCGGTCACGACGGGCATATGGCGATGCTGCTGGGCGCGGCGAAGCTGCTGGCGACAGCGAAGGATTTCAGCGGCACGGTTCATTTCGTCTTCCAGCCCGCCGAAGAGCATGGCCGCGGCGCCAAGGCGATGCTCGCCGACGGGCTCCTCGAGCGCTTTCCGATGGAGGAGGTCTACGGCGTCCACAACATGCCGGGAATTCCGTTCGGCCGTTTTGCGACGCGGCGCGGCGGGATCATGGCGTCGGAGGACAATTTCGTCATCGAGATCAAGGGGCGCGGAACGCATGCCGCGCGCCCGCATATGGGCATCGATCCGATCGTCGTCGGGTCGGAGATCGTGCTCGCGCTGCAGACTATCATCGCCCGCAAGCTCGATCCGATCGAGCAAGGCGTCGTCTCGGTGACCGAGTTCATCACCGACGGAATCCGCAACGTCCTTCCCGGTCGCGTCACCCTCAAAGGCGATACGCGCAGCTACGCGCCGCAGGTGCAGGCGCTGATCGAAGAGAAGATGGCCGCCATCGTCGCCGGAATCTGCGCCGCGCACGGCGCCGATCACGAGTTTCGATACACGCATGAATTCGAGCCGACGGTGAATTGGGCCGAGAAGGTGGAGCCGGCCGTCGCCGCCGCGACCGCGGTGGTCGGTGCCGCCAATGTCGACGGAAACTGCCTGCCATTGCTGACCTCGGAGGATTTTGGCGCGTTCCTGCGCGTCGTTCCGGGAAATTACATGCTCATCGGCAGCGGCGTCGAAGGCGAGAGCGGCGGGACACCGCTGCACAACGCGCATTACGATTTCAACGACCGGCTTCTCGTGATGGGCGCACAGTACTTCGCGACGGTGGCGCGAACGCGGCTCGGCTTGTAAACTGGCACACCGCGCGATAGAAATCGAACCGCACCGCGTTCCATCAATTGGTTGCGGTCTGGGCGAGAGGAATCCATGGACGATCTTTCTTCGATCGCGGCGAAGCGCAAGGAAGCTTGCACCACTCTGCTGCGCCGGGTACGCGAGATCCAGTCGGGCGAAGGGATGGGTGCGGCGTCGCTTTCCCGGATCAAAGGTCTGCTGATCGATCTCGCAGCGCAAGGGACGGCACTCTTTCCGGATGAGGATTTCGCCATGCCCGACGCTCATGGCCGCGCCCATATGCTGGATAACGCCGCCGATGACGGGTATGGGCTTTACTTGACGGTCAATCTGCCGGGCAAGGAATCGGCGCCGCACGATCACGGCATCTGGTGCGTCAATGCCGCGCTCTCGGGCACCGAGATACAGCGCTTCTATCGCCGCACCGACGATGGACGCAAACCTGGCTTCGCGACGATCGAGCAGATCGCTGAAGAGACGATGGGCGCCGGCAGCGGGATCGCCATGCTGGATCACGATATCCACGGCACGTTGGTGGTCGGCGACAAGCCGTCTCGGGCCCTTGCGCTTTACGGTTACGCGCTCAATCGCTTTCCGGCCGTCGTGTTCTTTCATCCGCAATTCAGCTCGTGCCGAACCGTGCCGTCCAAGCGCGGCGCCGCCCGCACCTGAGCCGTGCGCTGGGATCATCGTCTCGATAGGGAGCTCCGTTGATGACGTTCAAGGTCACGTTCGGCAATACCGGTCAGAGCATCGCGTGCGCTGCCGACCGGACGATCTTGACAGCTGCTGTCACGGCCGGAATCGACTACCCCTATGCCTGCGCCTCCGGCAATTGCGGCACTTGCATCTCGCGGCTCGTCTCGGGCGAGGTCGAGCTGCTGCCATACGGTGATGGCGCGCTCAGTGCGCGGCAGAAGGCGGGCGGTCTCACCCTTGCATGTCGGGCACAGCCGCGCTCGGATGTCGAGCTCACCTGGTTGACGACGGTTGCGTCGCCAATGTGAGAGTGTCCGCGCCGCGGATCGCGGCTCGACCTATGGTTAATCATCGGCAGCCAGGCGTTAACCAATTTGTGGTAGAAATGACGGGATGCACGCTGCGGGGACCGCATCCATGACCGCATTTCGTCTATGACCGCACTCGGCATCGAGCGCCGGGACAATCCGATACCGACGGCGCTGATCGAGGACAACGACCAGGCCTGGGTCGGCCGGCTCGCCCGCCTTGCCGTGATCTGCGCGCTCGCAGCGGGGACGATCGGCGTGCTTGGCATCGCCCATGTCGTCACCGGCACCGCGATCTGGCCCTCAGCCATTCTCTTCATCGTCCTTGCGGGACTTGCCGCCGCAGCGGCGGGCGCGGCGCACCGCGCCCAGACGGTTCTCCTCGAGCGGCTCGATCTCTTCAGCCAGGCGCTCGAGGCCTCCTCCGACGCCCAGCTCATCCTTGCTGCCGACGAGCGCGTCGCTTACGCCAACTCCACCTTCCAGACCTTGTTTCCCGATCTGGCGACGCCGCCGCTCGAGGCGATCGCAGCGCGGCTCGACGGCGGCGCGCAACCGCGCGACGAGTTCGATCGTCTTCTCACCCATGCCCGTGCCGGCCGGCACGCCATGGCAGCGCTGCCGGTCCGCGAGCCGGGCGAAGCCAGCGGCTGGTTCACGGTTTCGGTCCATCCGCTCGCCGGGCGCAGCGGCTACAGCTTCTGGCGCCTTCAGGACATCACCGCGCGTCACGAGATGGAGGAGGTCATTCGCGACGAGCAGAACAAGCTCGTCGACTTTCTCGACAACGCACCGATCGGCTTCTACTCGGTCGACGGCAAGGGTCGGTTTCTCTTCATCAATGAGACCCTGGCGCAGTGGCTCGGCGGCTCGCCGGAAGAGATCGTGCGCGGCGGCGCGCGGTTGCAGGATTTCATCAACGGCGAGGTCGTGCCGGACGTACCGCCGCATGCGCCGTTCGATCAAGCCTCGGGCGGGCCGCAGGCCGGCGAGCTTGTTCTCAAGGGCCGCCAGGGCCGCATCATCTATGCCTCGATCAGCCAGAGCATCGTTCAGGCGGGTGAGGGATTGCGCACCCGCTCGGTCGTCCGCGACCTGACGCCAGAGCGCGAATGGGAAGAGGCGCTGCGCCTGTCGCGGCAGCGCTTCCAGCGATTCTTTGCGAATGCGCCGGTCGGCATCGCCCTGCTCGATCGCGATGGCCGGCTCGACGAGGCGAACCGGGCCTTGGGTGCCCTCTTCGACAGCTCGCCGCAGGCGCTGATCGGCGAGAAACTGATCGACTTCGTCAGCGAGGAGGACCGCGCGACGATCGCGGCGAAGCTGGCCGAGGTGATGAGCGGGCGGATCCTGACGGCGCCGGTCGAGCTTCGCCTGAAGCGCGCGCGCGAGAAGACCGCCGCCGTCTTCGTCAGCCGCCTCGATGCCGCCGATTCGGGCGATGGCGGGATCATCCTGCATTTCATCGACGCGACCGAGCAGAAGAACCTCGAAGTGCAGTTCGCCCAGTCGCAGAAGATGCAGGCGGTCGGTCAGCTCGCCGGCGGCGTCGCGCATGATTTCAACAATTTGCTGACGGCGATGATCGGCTTCTGCGATCTCTTGCTGCTGCGCTTCCGCCCGGGCGATCCCAGCTTCGCCGACATCATGCAGATCAAGCAGAATGCCAACCGGGCCGCCAACCTCGTACGCCAGCTCTTGGCATTTTCGCGCCAGCAGACATTGCAGCCGCGTATTCTCAACATTACCGACGTCCTCGCCGAACTCTCGCATCTGCTGCGCCGCCTCATCGGCGAGAACATCGAGCTGAAGATGGTTCACGGCCGCGACCTCGGCCTCGTCAAGGTCGATCAGGGGCAGTTGGAGCAGGTCATCATCAACCTCGCCGTCAACGCCCGCGATGCCATGCTGAGCGGCGGCTCGCTGACGATCCGGACAAGCAATTTCTCGAATAGCTACGCGCTGCGTCGCAACCACGAGGTGATGCCGCCCGGCGAATACGTCCTCGTCGAGGTGACGGATACCGGGATCGGCATCCCGAAAGAGAATCTGGTGCGCATCTTCGAGCCGTTTTTCTCGACGAAGGAGGTTGGTTCCGGCACCGGCCTCGGCCTTTCGACGGTCTACGGCATCGTCAAGCAAACCGGCGGCTTCGTCTTCCCCGAGAGCGCGCCCGGGCGCGGCGCCACCTTCTCCATCTACCTGCCGCGCCATCAGACCAGCGAAGTCATCCTGCCGACGAAGAACGAACTCGGCGAAAGCACGGCAACGGCACGCGATCTCACCGGCGCCGGCACCGTGCTTTTGGTCGAGGACGAAGACCCGGTGCGCCTCTTCAGCGCGCGGGCGCTGCGCAACAAGGGCTATCGCGTCATCGAGGCGAAGAGCGGCGAGGCGGCGCTCGAAGTCATCCACCGCGGCAATGAAACGATCGACCTGCTCGTGACCGACGTCGTCATGCCGCGCATGGACGGGCCGGGCCTCATCCGCGAGGTGCGTGTGACCCATCCCGACATGAAAGTCATCTTCATCTCCGGCTACACCGAGGATTCCTTCCGCAAGCGCCT
>JBGPOZ010000119.1:0-13945 GCA_041488295.1 Allostellaceae bacterium | reverse complement strand
CCTGGCTCGGGCAAGACGAAGCGTGGCGGCGCCATGCTTGGCGCGCCGAGGTGGTGGCGACGCGCGTCATCACTTGGATCACCTGGTTCGATGTCTTCTTCCTCGGCGATGAGGCCGATCCGCTGCGCGAGCGGGTGCTGGCGTCGATCTCCAGACAAAGCCGACACCTCGCGCGCGTTGCCGCCTGGGAAGAAATCGGCGCCGCTCGCTTCCATTCGCTCGCCGGGCTCGTCATCGCCGGGATCGCGCTCGGCTGGGGCGAGCGCTGGCTGACGCGACCGCTCGCAAGGCTCGACCGCGAGCTCGACCGGCAGATCCTGCCCGATGGCGGCCATATCGAGCGCTGCCCGGCGCTGCAACTGAGCGTTCTGCGCGATCTCGTCGACATCCGTACCGCACTGCGCGCGGCGCATATCGCCGTCTCCGAGCCGCTGCAGAAGACGATCGACCGCATGGCGCCGATGCTGCGCATGCTGCGCCACGGCGACGGCCGGCTCGCGCAGTTCAACGATACGGCCGAGGCCTACGGTGCGCTTGCCGATCTCGTCCTGACGCGTGCCGAGGTGCGTGCCCGCGCCCTTGTCAGTGCGCCGCATAGCGGGTTTCAGCGGCTGCAAGGCGGAAAGACGGTCGTCATCACCGACACCGGCGCGCCGCCGCCGCACGGCATCGACCGCCACGCCCACGCCGGAACCTTGTCCTTCGAGATGAGCTGGGGCCGCGAGCGCCTCATCGTCAATTGCGGAACCTGGCACGGCGTCAATTCCGAATGGCGACGGGCCGCGCGCAACAGCGCCGCGCATTCGACGCTCGTCGTCGCCGATACCAACTCGGCGGAAATCCTCGAGGACGGCACGCTTGGGCGCCGTCCCACCGTCACGATGGCCGAGCGCATCGAAGAAAATGGCAGCCAGTGGATCGCCGCCACACATGACGGATACGCCGCGACCTTCGGCCTCGTTCACACGCGCCAGCTCTTCCTCTCGGGCGACGGCGAGGACCTCCGTGGCGAGGACGGGTTGAGCGGACCCGCGGGAACAGGATTCGCAATCCGCTTTCATCTTCATCCGGCGGTTCAGGTCTCGCTCATCCAGGAGGGCGGTGCCGCGCTTTTGAAGTTGCCGAGCGGCGTCGGCTTTCGCCTGCGCGCGCAAGGGGCGCAGATGAACCTCGGCGAAAGCGTCTATCTCGGCGCGGGGGCGATCAAGAAGACGCAGCAGATCGTGCTTTCCGGCCATGTCGGCTCGCAGGGTGCGACGGTGCGCTGGGCGATCCGCCGCGAAGGCAAGAAGGCCGCCGAAGCGTGAGCGCGGCCGCATGGCGGCTTGCCATCGCCTTTCTCATCGTCTTTCCCGCGGCCTTTCTCGCGACCGCGCTGGTGCTTCGCATGTTGCGCCGGAAGGGCATCCTCGATCGGCCGAACGAGCGCTCTTCCCATGCGATACCGACGCCGCGCGGCGGCGGCATCGCCATCATGGCGACCGTGCTGCCGGCTTGGGTCATCCTTGCGCTCGTCGGCGATGTCGGTGTTGTCCCGACCGTTTCGGCGACGGCGGGAGCAGGCGGGCTTGCTCTCCTCTCCTGGTGGGACGATCGCGCCGGGCTGGCACCGGCGCTGCGCCTGGTCGGTCAGGCGCTGGCAATCGCCGCCGGCCTCGCGGCGCTGCCCGGCTCAGGTGCCGTCTTCCAGGGCTGGCTGCCGCCGATTGCCGACCTTCTCGCCGCGGCGCTGCTCTGGCTCTGGTTCGTCAACCTCTTCAACTTCATGGACGGGATCGACGGTCTCGCCGGGACGGAGGCGGCGGCGATCGGCATCGGGATCGCCCTTCTCGGCCTCATTCTTCCGGAGCGAATCGGCCTCGGCGCCGGCATGCTCGGCGTCACGATCGCCGCCGGCGCGCTCGGTTTTCTCTGCTGGAACTGGCAGCCGGCGAAGCTCTTCATGGGCGATGTCGGCAGCGTCCCGTTGGGATATCTGCTCGGCTGGCTTTTGCTGGCGCTGGCCGCCGCCGGGTTCTGGGCGCCGGCGCTCATCCTGCCGCTCTATTTCCTCGCCGATGCGAGCTGGACCTTGGCGCGGCGGTGCTTGCGCGGCGAGAAGATCTGGCAAGCGCATCGCCAGCATTTCTATCAGCGCGCGGTACGGAACGGTCGCAGCCACGCCGCAATCGTCCGGCGCGTCGTCGTCGCCGATCTCGCGCTCATCGGATCGGCGCTCTGGGCCGCAACCGGCGCGATCTGGCCCGCACTTTTGCTGGCGGTCGCGGTCGTCGGCCTGTTGCTTGCCGATCTGTCACGCGGCAATGCGGCGTCTCTTGCAAAGGACGCCGGCTCCGACGCTTGATCCGGGGCCTCCGCCGGGCCTATCGTCGCGGCCGCGCGAGGTTCACTGCAGAGGCGCCGCATGTCCGATAACTCGCTCTGCCAAATTAAGCGTGCGCTTGTCTCGGTCTCCGACAAGACGGGTCTCGTTCCGCTCGCCCAGGCGCTTGCTGCGCGCGGCGTCGAGATCATCTCGACTGGAGGGACCGCGCGCGCCCTCGCCGAAGCGGGGATCGCCGTCCTCGAGGTGGCCGATGTGACGCGCTTTCCGGAGATACTCGACGGCCGCGTCAAGACGCTGCACCCGGCGCTCCATGGCGGCATTCTCGGCCGACGCGACCACGCATCGCACCGTGAAGCGCTCGCGGCGCACGGCATCGGTTGGATCGACCTCGTCATCGTCAATCTCTACCCCTTCGCGGCGACGGTGGCACGCGGCGCCTCCTGGATGGAGTGCATCGAGAATATCGACATCGGCGGCCCCTCGCTGCTGCGCGGTGCCGCCAAGAACCATGATTTCGTGACCGTGCTGAGCGATCCCGCGGATTATGACGGCTTCCTTGCCGAGTTCGCGGCGCATGACGGCGCGACGAGCATCGAGCTGCGCCGCCGCCTCGCGGGCGCGGTCTATGCGCGGACCGGCGCCTATGATGCGGCGATCGCGGAGTGGATGGCGGCGCAACGCGGCGACACCTTCCCCGAGACGCTGGCATTGGGAGCGCGGCGCAAGCAGCTTTTGCGTTATGGCGAGAACCCGCATCAGAGCGCCGCGCTTTATGTCGGCGATGCGCCGCGCCGCGGCGTCGCGACGGCCGAGCAAGTGCAGGGGAAGGAGCTTTCCTACAACAACCTCAACGACACGGATGCCGCCTTCGAGCTCGTCGCCGAATTCACACCCCCGGCGGTTGCCATCATCAAGCACGCCAATCCGTGCGGCGTCGCGACCGGCGCCTCGTTGCTCGAGGCTTATGAGAAGGCGCTGGCCACGGATCCGGTGAGCGCCTTCGGCGGCATCGTCGCGGTGAACCGGCCGCTCGATGAGGCCTCGGCCGAGGCGCTTGCGAAGCTCTTCCTCGAAGTCGTCATCGCGCCCGATGCGATGCCCGAGGCGCGCGCCGTGCTCGCGCAGAAATCGGCGCTGCGCCTCCTCGTCACCGGCGGCATGCCCGATCCGCGCGCGTCCGGCATCGTCTTACGCTCGCTCGCGGGCGGGTATCTCGTGCAATCGCGCGATGCGGGCCGCGTCGGCGACGATGATCTCAAACTCGTGACGAAGCGCGCGCCCACCCGACAAGAGACCGCCGATCTCCTCTTCGCCTTCCATGTCGCGAAGCACGTGAAGTCGAACGCCATCGTCTTTGCCAAGAACGGCGCGACAATCGGTATCGGCGCCGGCCAAATGAGCCGGGTCGATGCCGCGCGCATTGCCGTGTGGAAGGCCGAGGAAGCAGGACGCGCCGCCGGGCTCGCCGAAAGTCCGACGAAGGGCGCCGTCGTCGCGTCCGACGCCTTCTTCCCGTTCGCCGACGGCCTTCTCGCCGCCGCGCAAGCGGGCGCCACCGCGGTCATCCAGCCCGGCGGCTCGAAGCGTGACGAAGAGGTCATCGCCGCCGCCGATTCGCATGGCATGGCGATGGTCTTCACCGGGATGCGGCATTTCCGGCACTGAGAAAAAGATTCACCACAAAGTCACAAAGGCACCAAGGGATCGAGTATGCATGGTCGCCTTAGCGTCTTTGTGACGTTGTGGTGAAATGCCTTTGAGTGTGACTAGAAATGGCCGGCCGTCCATCAAGGCAGTCGTCACCACTACAACGGAACCGTCATTGCGAGCATAGCGAAGCAATCTAGGCAACCAGCCTCGACCCTCTGGATTGCATCGCCCAGGGCTCGCAATGACGGCGGCAATGCAAGTCGCATAGTCTCGATGGCGCTCTTGATCTCAATGACCTAACAGCCAGGCTTTCAACTTGCCTAACTCTCGTCGGCGAGCTTTCCGGCCGAGGCCCAGTGCGACTTCTCGACCTCGACGAAGATGATGTCGGTCGCCTCGGGCTTGGCGCCGAGCGTGCGTGCAATGGCATCGGTGATCTCGCGCGCTGCCCGCGCCTTCTGCTCGCGCGTCCGTCCCGGAAAGAGTTCGATGCGTACCATCGGCATGACGTCACCTCCAGATTGTGCCGCGAAGGTAGCGCGCGGGGCGAAGGCTCGGCAACGTCGCTGTCGGGCTGCGGCTTATTCCGCCGGCGGCGGCCGCGTCATTGCCCAGAGAATGCCGGCGCTCAACCACTCGGGCTGGATCACGTGATCGCCGCCGTGGAGGCAAAGCTGGAGCGCGCCGCCGCCGCACGAATTCCAGATCCCGCAGCTCAGCCCGTTCCCTTCGTCCGTCTTGCGGTCCGGCGCCTCGGCGCACCGGTCGGTCGCGCGCAAAATGGCAAAGCTCTTCATGATGTCGCCTTGCTGGTAGATGAGGCGGATCGTGCGGCCGCTCATCGGCACGGTGTGGTCGTCGAGGCCGTGGACGTGGCGCAAATTGACGGGACCGCTCTCGCAGCGCTCGGGATAGGGTAGCCAGAAATCGCCGGAGACGGGCAGGAACGCGGTGAAGCCGTCCGCCGCGTGGCAGGCGAGGTCCCAGACCATCGAGGCGCCTTGCGAGAAGCCGGCGGCGATGACGTGCCGACTGTCGATCGGCCAGCGCTGCTTCGTGTCGGCGACGACCGCGCGCAGGAAGGCGATGTCGTCGCGCGCGTGGCTCGGCGAGCCGACATGCGCCCAACTGCCATTGGCGCCGTCAGGGACGACGAGCAACGCGCCCGCAGCCGTCACCGCGCCGACCAGCGAGGCGTCTTCCATCACCTCGCCGCTGCTTTGGCGATAGCCGTGCAGGTAAAGGACGAGCGGCAAGGGCGATTTTCCGTCCCATCCCGGGGGTTCGGCGGCGCGGTAGGTACCGTTCGGCACCGACAGCAAGGTCGGTTCGGCGGCGGCCGGCCCGATCGCGGCGACGAGCGCGAGCAACGCCGCCGGGATCGCGCCGCGCCGCATCTGCGCGATCCGGCACCGCAACACCGGGTCTCGCCTCAGACGCAACGCCCGCCATCGACCTCGAGCGCGACGCCGGTGATGAACTCGGCGTCGTCCGAGGCGAGGTAGAGCGCGGCGTTGGCGATGTCGCGCGGCGTCGAAAGCCGGCCGAGCGGGATCGTTGCCTTGAACTTCGCGCGGAGCTCGGGCGTGTCCGCGCCCATGAAGGTCGAGAGCAGCGGCGTCTCGCCGGCGACCGGGCACAGCGCGTTGACGCGGATCTTGTCGGCGGCGAGCTCGACCGCCATCGATTTGGTCATGGTGATGGCGGCACCCTTCGAGGCGTTGTAGACGGTGAGGCCCGGGCGCGGCCGCAGCCCCGCCGTCGAGGCGGTGTTGATGATGACGCCGCCGCCTTGCTTGCGGAATACCGGCACGACGTGGCGCGCCGCGAGCCAGATCGCCTTGACGTTGACGGCGAGAATCTTGTCGACCATCTCTTCCGGCACCTCGAGCATCGGCATGTTCCGGTGCGAGATTCCGGCGTTGTTGACCATGATGTCGAGCCGGTCGAAGCGCGCAAGGCACGCATCGACCAACGCCTTGACCTCACCGTTCTTGGCGACGTCGGCGTGAACGTAGATCGCGCTTCCCTGGCCATGCGCCTTCTCGATCTCGCCGGCGACGCGCTTGCCGCCGCCATCGTCGATGTCGTTGACGACGATCTTGGCGCCCTCCTCGGCAAAGCGCTTGGCGATGCCCTCGCCGAAACCCGAGCCGCCGCCCGTGACGATCGCCACCTTGTTCGCGAGCCGCATGATCATTCTCCGTGCCGGACGCCGCTGCACCACCCTCGCGAGCCTACTCAGCGATTCATAGATCGAGATACATCTGACACCAAGGAAAGAAACCCGTCAGCGCGGAGGACGCGGAGGCTTCGCTGAGGACGCAGAGAGTGCGCGTTACCTGCGTACACCGCGCATCCTCTGCGACCTCCGCGATAAGGAGGTTCATCTTTCACGCGGCGCCGATTTCAAGACAAGGCGTTCGTCGTAATCGGCGGTCTTCCGGCCAGGGATTGTCGGTGCCGTCGCGAGCTCCAGCAAGAATTGCCGATAGCGCGCCAAATGGGCGATGCGCTCCTCTTGGCTGATGCGCGTCGGGCCGAAGACGAGGAACGGCTCGATCACGGTGAAGCCGCAGAAATTCAAGATGCCATGATTGATCGGGAACAGGATCGCAGACATCGGGCCATTGATCCCGTGTTCGGAATAAATGTGCGAGAGGCCGCCGACCGTCACCGCGCACATGGCGCGCTTGCCGGCAAGGACGCCGCCATCGAACCATCGCCCGCCGCCATAGGTGCGGCCGACGGCGAAGACGCGGTCGACCCAGCCTTTAAGGATCGCCGGCATGCCGAACCACCACAAGGGGAATTGCAGGATCAAGGTGTCGCACCAGGCGAGCTTGTCCATCTCGGCCTGCAGCGCGGGCACGTAGCCGCCATGCGCGCTGGCGTGGGTTTCCTCGGTCTGTTGCCGCAGGCGGTCCGGGTCCTTGACGGTGGTGAAGTTGCGGCGGTCCGACACCGGGTCGAAGCCCATCGCGTAAAGATCGGAGACGACGACTTCGTGGCCGGCCGCCGCCAGCGCTTCCGTCGCCGCGCGCGTCATCGCGCCGTTGAAGCTCGTCGGCTCATGATGGGCATGGACGATGAAGACGCGCATCGGGTTCTTGTCTCGCTCGGTGTGGCGCCCGCACCTTAACCGAAGGCATGGCCGACCGGGACCCCGCGCCGGGTCACATCTTCGCGAAGCCGCGCCGCATCGCGCGGCGATCCGCAGGAGAAGGGAACGCGGCCACGGCGCCGTACCGCCGACGTCAGGCGATGATGTCGATGATCCGGCCGCGCGGCAGGTTGACCGGGCTCGGCCCGGCGGCTTGCGTCGGCGCGCTTTTGGCCGGTGCCTGCACCCGCGGCTCGCTCGCCACGATTGCGGGCCTCGCCGGGCGCGCCTGAAGAAGATTGAGATAGACCGACGAAGGCGTGAGCTTCGGCGACTGAATTGCCATGGACGATCGATAAACTGCGTCCGTGAAGAACGGGTTAACGTGTGTCGCGGAAGGCCGATTCAATCTTTACTATAAGGAGGTTGCATCGCCAGTTCGATTGTGGCATCCGGGGGGAGCATTCGTGTCCATCGGGTCGCCGGCCAAGCACTCGTCAGGGTCGAAGGATCGAAAATTGAGGGTGCCGTGCCGCAAGCAGGACGCGATACCTTGAAGACGATCCTCGTCGTCGACGACGATCCCGATGTCCGCGACTACGCCATTTCGGTGCTCGAGGAGTTCGGTTATCGCGTCCTTGCCGCGAGCGATGGCGAGGGCGCGCTTTTGGTATTGCAGCGCGACGGACCCGTCGATCTGCTCTTCACCGATGTCGTGATGCCGGGGCTCAATGGCTTCGAGGTCGCGCAGCGCGCGGTCGTGACCTCGCCCAATCTCAAGGTGTTGTTCGCCTCCGGCTACGCGACGGATTTGACGCCGGCCGGCCACTTCCTGCGCAAACCTTACCGGCCGCAACAGCTCACCCGGGAAATCGCCGCGCTTTTGCCGCACGAATAGGCCGAGCGGCTCCGCTCGCGTCAGGTGACGCGGAAATTCTTGAACTGCCAGGGATCGCCGGCGTCGACCTCCTCGGGAAAGAGCCGGCCGCGCTCGGCGAGCGGCGTCCACTCGCCATAAGCGCCGACGAGCTTGCCGAGATAGGGCCGCGAGATATCGAGGATGCGTCGGTGGTCCATCTCATCGGGCTCGACGATCCCGGCGCGCGGATTCTCGATCGCCCAAATGCATCCGGCGAGGACGGCGACCGTCACTTGCAGGCTCGTCGCATTGTTGTGCGGGACGAGACGGCGCGCTTCGTCGATCGAAAGTTGCGAGCCGTACCAATAAGCGCCGCGCGCATGTCCCATCAGAAGGACGCCGAGCTCGTCGATGCCGCCCGCGAGGATCTCGTCCATCATGAGGCGTTTTTGCTCTTGCAGGTGCCAATTCTTGCCGGCGAGCTCGTGGATCGACAGCACCGCGTCGTCGCACGGATGATAGGCGTAATGAACCGTCGGCCGGTAGACCGCTTCGCCGGCAACGTCGCGCAAGGTCAAGTAATCGGCGATCGAAATCGATTCGCCATGGGTGATGAGGAAGCCGTGGAACGGCCCCTCGAGCGGCGCCCAGGTGCGAACGCGCGTGCTGGCGCCCGGCCGGCTCAGCCAGATCGCCGCGCCGCAGCCGAAATTGTGGCGGTTGCCGTCGGCCGGCAGGTGTTTCTCGTGGCTGCCCCAGCCGAGCTCGGCCGGTTGCGAGCCCTCGCTGAAGAAGCCGTCGATCGACCAGGTGTTGACGAACTCGCCGACCCGCTTCGGCTGGTTTGCGACCTGCGTGTCGCGCTCGGCGATGTGGATCACCTTGACGCCGAGATCTTGCGCCAGCGCGCCCCATTCAAGACGCCCGCGCGGTACCGCCGCCCTCTCGCCCGCGTCGCGCGCGAGGTCGAGCAGCGCTTGCTTGACGAAATGCGAGACGAGGCCGGGGTTGGCGCCATGCGTCAGAATCGCGGTCGGCGCGTCCTTTTCGCTCTGGCGCAAGGCGAGCGCCGCTTCGCGCAGCGCGTAATTCGAGCGCAACGCCGGCGAGATCGCGGGATCGGTGTAGCCGCCGGGCCAAGGCTCGATGCAGGTGTCGAGATAGAGCGCGCCCCGCTCGCGGCACAGCTCGATGAGCGCGATGCTCGCCACCTCGACCGAGACGTTGAGGAGAAAATCGCCGGCGCCGAGAAGGGGATTGAGCACGGCGCGGAAATTCCCGCGCGTCAGGGGCATCTCGACGAAACGGACGCCGTATTCCCGCGCGACCTCGGCGCCACGCTTCTCCGCCGTGATGATGGTGATCTGCTCCGCCCGCACCTCGATATGGCGCAGCAGCAGCGGCAACACGCCTTGGCCGATGCTGCCGAATCCGACGATGACGAACCGGCCGGAAAAGGTGACGTGCTTCTGCGTTGGGATCATGGCGCGAGGGACCGGCGATGGAGAGCGGGATACCGCCGCAACGGCCTGCAACGCCTAGGGCGCGCGGCCGAGCTTGTCAAGGTATGGGTCGGGCACGGGCCGCCTTCGCCGACCGCCGGAGAAAATTCCGCGCCGCTGCCCTCTTGCCAAGCGGTGACGGCGATTACACCTTCGCTTGAGGTGAGGCCGGTATGCCGGATCTCGAGCCCCGACGGCATCGAGATCTCCGCGCCCCATTGAACGCAATGATCGCGGCCTTCGCATGGCATGGCGAGGGTTGCTCGAAAGGACGACCGACGTGGCTAGCGGAACCGTAAAATGGTTCAATCCGACGAAGGGCTATGGCTTCATCAGCCCCGGCGATGGACAGAGTGATGTCTTCGTCCACATCTCCGCGGTCGAGCGCGCCGGCCTCTCGACCTTGAGCGAAGGCCAGCAGGTGCAATACGAGCTGGCACGCGGCAACAATGGCAAGTTCTCCGCCGTCGATCTGAAGGTCGGGTAGTCGCGGGCGTTGCCCCGGCAAAGCGCGGGCTCGCGACGCCGGCATCGTTGCGAGACCTCCTAAAAGCTCGCCGCGTCGCGCTGCCGTCGGCTAAGGTAGCGGGCGGCAGCTTCTGGAGAGACGGCGTGGGGAGTGTGTCGGAGAGAGGGAGCGCCCGCGCCGGCGATCGGCGATGAGCCGCCACCGCCGCGCGACCGCCCTCTCGCCCTTCCGCTACGGCATGTTCCGTGCCGTCTGGGTCGGCACGCTCTCGGCAAATTTCGGGCAGTGGGTGCAGTCGGTCGGCGCCGCCTGGCTCATGACGATCATCGCGCCCTCGCCGGACATGGTGGCGCTCGTCCAGGCGGCGTCATCGCTTCCGACCCTCGCCTTCGCCCTCATCGGCGGCGTCCTGGCCGATCTCTTGGATCGCCGCCTCGTCTTCATCGCCGGGCAATCGGTGATGCTCGCCGCCGCCGCGGCGCTGGCCCTCTTCGGTCAGCTCGGGCTGCTGACGCCGTGGAGCCTCCTCTTCCTGACTTTCGTCCTCGGTTGCGGCTCGGCGCTGCGCCTCCCCGCCTACCAGGCGCTGGTCAACGACCTCGTGCCGCGCGAGGAAGTGCCGGGCGCCGTCGCCTTGAACAGCGCCGGCTTCAATCTCGCGCGCTCGACGGGACCCGCGCTTGGCGGCTCGATCGTCGCGGCGGCCGGCGCGCAGGCGGCGTTTCTCTTCAATGCGGTCTCGAACGTTCTCATCATCATCGTGCTGCTGTTCTGGTATCGCCGGCCGCGCACGCAACGCCTGCCGCGCGAGCGCATCCACGGCGCGCTCAGCGCGGCGCTGCGTTATGCCGGTCAGCACCGGACGACGCAGATCGTGCTGTTCCGCGTCGGCGTGTTTGGCGCGCTCGGCATCTCGTCATGGGCGCTCTTGCCGCTCATCGCCAAGGACGCGCTCGGCGGCGGTCCCGTCACTTATGGCCTGTTGCTCGGCAGCCTCGGCGTCGGCGCGCTGTTCGGCGCGGCAGCGATGGCCTGGCTGCGCCGCACCATCGGCACCGAGGCGACGGTTACCCTCGCGATGGCCGCGTTCGGCGCGGTGACGGTGTTCCTCGCCCTCGTCCACGCCCTGCTGCCGCTGTTGCTGGTGTTGGCGGTCGGCGGCGCCGCCTGGCTCCTCACCATGTCGAGCTTCAACGTCGTCATCCAGATGTCGGCGGCGAGTTGGGTCAAAGGCCGCGCGCTCGCGGTCTATTACACGGCGATGTTCGGCGGCATGGCGTTCGGCAGCTGGCTGTGGGGCCTGGTCGCCGCCGATCACAGCGTCGACACCGCGCTCCTCGTCTCGGGCTTCGGCATCGTCGTGACCGCCATCCTCGGCCATCGCTTCCCCTTGCCCGAGAGCGGCAGCGTCGATCTGCGCCCCTCGCGCCTCTGGCAGAAGCCTGAGGTGGCGCTCGATTTCGACCCGTCGAGCGGCCCCGTCCTCATCACCGTCGAATACCTCGTGCCGCGCGCCAAGGCCGAGGCGTTCGTCGCCGTCATGCACGAGCTGCGCCGCATCCGCCGCCGCGACGGTGCGCTGCATTGGGGTCTCTACGAAGACGTCGCGCGACCGGAGCGCTGGCTCGAGACGTTCACCACCGCCTCGTGGCTCGAGCATCTGCGCCAGCAGGATCGCGCGACCATGTCCGACGCCGCGATCGAGGCGCGCGCCCGCGCCTTCCATGAGGGCGAGGCGCCGCCGGTCATCTCGACCTTGATCGTCCATCGACCGGGAAGGCACGGTGCAGCGGCGGCCGATGCGGCCGAACCGCTGCTGTCGCAAGCGGACGAAAGCTGACGCGAAAGGAAGATCGCCGCGCCGTCACCCGCGAGGCGATACGCAATCCGTCACGAGCCTGGGCGATCCCGGCGTTGCGGCGTCTCGGCCGGACCGCCGAGGCGCGCCGTCGGCCAGCGCTCGGGACGGGATAGCCCTTCCTCCGGCGGCGCACCGGACAGCGACATCCAGCGCGAGCGGTGCCAGGCGGTGGCGGCGATGTCGAGCTTGAGGCGGCTGCTCGAAGGCGGTCGCGTGAGGCCGAGTGCCGACCATGGCAGGAAGGCTTCGGCGGTGATGCGCGGCTGGTCGGCCCCGAAATAGACGGCGTCGCCGCCCGGCACTGCGACGCAATCGGCGGCGGTCGCCGCCGTGCCGGCGCAAAGCAGCGCCGTCATCGGCGGATGGTCCTTCACCTTGGTGCGCGGCGGGATGAAGTAGAGCGTGAAGCGGCGCGGCCCGGCGCCGGCGTCGATGCCGAGCTCGAGGCGATAAGCCTCGCCGAGCGGGAACGCGCCATCATATGCCAGGAGATCGAGATCGTAGTAATCCTGGCCGATGGTCGCGAGCTGGAGTCCGGCCGCGCTCCAGGCGAGGTAAGCCTCGCCGAACGCCACCTCGCCGCCGGCCGGAGAGAGCGCCGGAACAAGGCTCGCCGGCTTCGGCCAATCGGCAAGCGAGTGCTTGGCGAGATCGATGCGCGCCTTGGGGATCGTGAAGTCGCGCGCCGACGGCGGCGGCTCGGCGCGGGCGACGGCGTGCAGCGCGGGCAGCTTGCGGTCGACGCGTCCCAGCGCGGTGACGAGCGGCTCATAGGGCCGGTTCTCGACGTCGACGAGGCCGAAATCGTAATCCTCGCCGTCGCCCCGCCCCCCCGCCGGGTGATCCGAGAACTGGAACCAATGGCTCCCGACCATCTCGGGGATCCGCGCGAAATTGGCGGCGGCCGCCGCGGCTCCCCGCGCGCGCTCCGCCTGGGTCTCGACGGTCATGAGATGGCCGTTGTTGCGGTTGCCGGTGCGGTTCTCCCTCGCCGCGAAGAACCATTCCGAGACGAGCACCGGCTTGCCGCCCGAAAGCTGGCGCAGCCCGTCGAAGAAATAATGCGCAACCCACCCGTCGGGGCTGTCGATGTTGTAATTCACCGCGATGGCATCGACATGCCGGGCCATCGCGCGCACCGCGACCGGATCGTAGTAGATCGGCAGACGGTCGCCGAAGATGAGCGCGTCGGGATCGGCCTCGCGCAGCGCGCGCTCGACCGCGGCGTAGTAGCGCTCGGCGACGATCCCGGTCCACCGCCGCACCGCGAGGATGCCGTTGCCGCCGGGGCGCAGCTTGGTCATGCGCTGGGCTTCGAGCAGATCGTTCCAGGACGCAACGCCCTCGGGCGGAAGGAAATCGGCGAGGAAGCGCTGCCAATCGCCGTCATATTGCTCGCGCAGCGCTTCGACCCAGCGCTGCTTCGTATGGTTGTCCGCCGGCTTCAGCGCGTAGAAGACGAAGAGAGCGCCGCCCCACCAGCCGACCTCGTTGTCGGTGAAATAGCCGATCCGATAGGGGCTGCCCTTGTAGGGGGCGACGAGCGAACGCGCCGCCTCGCCCATCGCCGCGTCGGTCGCCGGATCGAACGGGTCGAACCAGTGAAAGCGGGCGATCCGGCCAAGCTCGAGATTGGGAATGCTCGGCAGCTTCAGATCGTCGGGCGGCAGCGACCACGCGCCGACGCTGTTGAAGCCCCAGTCGCCGATCCGCTGCAAGGTGTCGGCGCGCCACGCCTCGAGCGAGGGGTAGTACCGGTGCCAATCATAACGCGTGCGGCCTTCGACTTCCCGCTTCGGGATCTCGCCGTCGAGCACATTGATGCCGATCGAGTAGAAGCGCTCGCCGCACGGGGTGACGAGCCATTGGGCGCCGGCCTCGGCACGCAGCGTCCAGCGCGACGAGGGCGCGTCGGCGAGATCGGGGCAGGCTTGGGCGGTCGCGACGCACCAGGAGAGGGCAGCGACCACTGCCCAGCAGAACAACAGTGCCTGGCGCGGAGCCGATCTCCCTCTCCCGCGTGCGGGAGAGGGGCGGGGTGGTACGGACCGGATAGATAGGTAACATTTTAGACCGGATGGATGGGTGACAGGTTTTCCTGTCGGCAAAGGGGGGCTTTGCCGATGCCGTGGCGGGAGACCTGTGTCGTGAACGAGAAGGTTCGGTTCATCAATG
>JBGPOZ010000118.1:0-14023 GCA_041488295.1 Allostellaceae bacterium | reverse complement strand
GCCGAGGCCTCGTTCTGCCGGGCGCTGACGAGCCAGCGCGAGGGCGTCAAAGGTCTTCTCGCCGTGATCGGCCCCAACCTCATGTGCAAGCCGGCGACCGTCATGTTCAACAAGCTGACGATCAAGAGCGCAAAGCAGGCGGTCCAGATGTTCGGCCCAGCCCAGCGCGCGGTCGCGACCGCCGTCGCCGATTCGGTGAAGGCGGGCGTCATCCCGATCGCCGAGGTCGAGGACATCTTCATCTGCGTCGGCGTCTTCCTTCATTGGGAGGCGGCGGACGACAAAAGGATCCACGACTACAATTACGAGGCGACGAAGCTGGCGATCCGCCGCGCCGTCACCGGGGAACCCAGCGCCGAGCAGATGCTGGAGCAGATGGCCGCGCTGCGCGATCCGCTCGCCGCGCCCGAGTGACGCCGTCGGGCGCGATCAGGAGGTGAAGTCGCGCACTCGTCGGCGCTCGATCGTGACGCCGACGCTGCCCGCCTCGGGATAGACATCGAGCTTCTCGACGACGACATGCGCCGCAGAGACGCGCTTCTCGGTGAGGCAGAGATCGATGATCCGCTCGGCCAGAGTCTCGACCAGATTGACGTGGCCGGCGCCGGCGATCCGCTTGATGCCCTCGACGATCGGCTCGTAGTTGAGGACGCCCGAGAGCTGATCGGCCGAGACGTCCGGCTCGTCGCTCACCACCAGCTCGGCGGTGATGCGGACGCGCTGCTTGCGCGTGCGCTCGTGCTCGTAGACGCCGATGCTGCAGTGGAGGACGAGATCGCGGACGAAGACCCGGTACGTTGAGGCCGGCCCCGTCGCGCGCGACCGCCGCATGCCGAGCGCATCGGCCAGCAACCAATCGGATGTCATGGCGCGAGAATGCCGGCCGGACCAGGGGATTGCAATGTCGGCGCGAGGGCGTGGGATGCCTTTTTCACCACGAAGACACGAAGAGCACGAAGCCCCCACCCTGCCCTCCCCCGCAAGCGGGGGAGGGGGAAATCAAATAGACCCTCCCCCGCACGCTGGGGAGGGGAAATCAATAGAGACCCTCCCCCGCTTGCGGGGGAGGGCAGGGTGGGGGGCGCGAAGCGCATTGTCTCCTTCGTGTCCTTCGTGTCTTCGTGGTGAAAATCATGCATCCGCGAGATTTGACTTGGCCGGTATGGCCGCCTCAAACTCGGCGCCATGAAGATCACCGCGATCGAGACGATCCTCCTCAAGATCCCCAACGAGAATCAATCCACCATCATCCGCTGATGAGAGCCCCCATGAAGATCACGCGCCTCAGGACGGACATCGTGCAGATCCCGCTCGGGAAGCCGATCCGCACCTCGATCCACGACATAGGCTCCGCCGGCTGCGTTCTCGTCTTCCTCGAGACCGATGGCGGGATCGTCGGCGAGAGCATGCTCTTCACCTTGAACGGCAAGCGCCTTGCCGTCCTGCACGAGATGGTGCGGAGCCTCGAGCCGCTCCTCCTCGGCCGCGACCCCGACTTCACCGAGCGCTTCTGGAGCGAGGCTTGGGCCGAGACGAACTTCATCGGCCAATCTGGTGTCCCGATCTTCGCCATCGCCGCGCTCGATGGCGCGCTTTGGGACATCAAGGGCAAGGCGGCGGGAAAGCCGATCTATCGCCTGCTCGGCGCCGCGCGGAGCCAGGTTCCCACATATGCGAGCGGCGGCCTCTGGCTCTCGCTCTCGATCGACGAGCTGGTCGAGGAGGCTCACGCTTTCCTGAAGCAGGGCTTCCGCGCCATGAAGATCCGCCTCGGCAGCGCCAAACCCGACGACGACATCGCCCGCGTCAAGGCGGTGCGCGCGGCGATCGGACCCGACATCGCGCTGATGACCGACGCCAATCAGGCGCTCACCGTCGACCGCGCGATCCGCCTGGGCCGCCGCCTCGAGGAATTCGCCCTCGCCTGGTTCGAGGAGCCGCTCCCCGCCTATGATCACGAAGGCGAGGCGCGGGTCGCGGCGGCGCTCGACACGCCGATCGCCAGCGGCGAGACCGAATACACGCGCTATGGCTTCCGCCGGATGCTCGAGCTCAAATCGGCCGACATCCTGATGCCCGATTTCCAGCGCGTCGGCGGCGTCAGCGAGTTCATGAAGGTGGCGCATATGGCGCACGTCTACGACGTGCCCGTCTCCTCGCACATCTTCAGCGAGATGAGCCTGCAGATCATGGGCGCGCTCGCCAATGCGACATATCTCGAGCACATGCCGTGGTTCGCGCCGCTTTACGACGAGGAAATCGAGATCAAGGACGGCATGGCGATCGTGCCGGAGAAGCCCGGCTGGGGCTTCAGCTTCGATCGACGAGCGGTCGAGCGGTTCAAGGTGTGATCAGGCGGCTCGCGAAGCCGCGGCCTCAGCGCGTGACCTCGACCGAAGTCCCGGTCTTGAGCCCGAGCACGGCATCGGCGCGCCCGCCATTGACGGCGATCTCGGCGAGGCCTGTCGAATTCTCGTACCAGAAGGCCGTGCCGGCCGGCACGTCGGAATAGGTTCGCGCCGGCGGAACCTCGCGCCCGGCGATGCTGAGCCGCGCTTGCGCCGGGACGCGGTTGGCGCGCAACCCGGTCATCGCGTTGCCGTAATGATCGAGATAGACGATCTCGGCGAGATCGTCGGGCCAGTCCTTGTATGCCGGCGTCGCGGAATGGAGCAGCCGGCCGGGCGGCCCCTCGCCGAGCGCCAAGCGCGCCGCCACCGGGGCGAAGAGGTCGCGGCCGTGAAAGCTCGCCGAGAGGAGCGCCGGGCGCCAGGTGATCTCCCACAGGCGCGGCGGCGTCACGGCACGGCGCATCGCGATCTCGAAGATCCCGTTCTCCGGGCCGACGAACCAACGATCGTCGGCGGCGACGACGAGCGGCGCCCGCGAACCGCCGACGCCGGGATCGACCACCGCGAGGAAAACGGTCCGCGGCGGAAACCATTGCGCATAGGCGGCGAGAAGGTAGGCGGCGCTGCCCCGCGCCGGGCGCATTCCGCCGCGAGGTCGCGCCGCCCGATGCCGGCGGCAACGGCCTCTCGATCGGCGCCACGGGCTCGCCGGTCGTCGGGACGATCGGGTCCTGGGGAGTTTCTGGCATGCGGCCTCCGTCGACACCCATTGCCTAGCACAAGAAGAACGCCGCGAATTCGACTATTGTCGCGCGCGGGGCTAAGGAACGACGGGAGGCGCTTGTGCTGAAGCTGGGTCTCATCGGCCATGGCGCCATCGCGCAGCACGTGCTGGCGGCGGTCGATCGCGGCGCGTTGCCGGGTGTGACGGTGCCGGCGGTGCTGGTGCGGCGGCCGCGGCCGCCCTCGACGGGCCGTGCCATCACCAACGATTCCGGGCATTTCTTCGCGCAGAGTTTCGATGCAATCCTCGAATGCGCCGGCCATGAGGCGGTTCGCGAGCACGCCGAGCGCGCCCTAGCATCCGGCGCCGATCTCCTGGTGACCTCGGTCGGCGCCTTCACCGACGAGGCGCTCTTCGCGCGCGTGCTGGGCGCCGCCGAAGCCGCCGGAAGGCGCCTCATCCTGCCCTCGGCCGGGATCGGCGCGCTCGACATCCTGAGCGCCGCCGCGGCGGGCGGGCTCGACGCGGTGCATGTGACGGTGCGCAAGGACGCGGCGAGCTGGCGCGGCACGATCGCCGAGACGGCGCATGATCTGCGCCGCCTCGCCGGCCCGGTGACATTGTTCGACGGCCCGGTGCGCGAGGGGGCGCGGCTCTATCCGCAGAACGTCAACATCTCGGCCGCGGCGGCGTTGGCAGGCATCGGCCTCGACCGCACCTGGCTCACGATCATCGCCGATCCCGGCATCGCAACGCACCAGGTCGAGATCGACGCCAAGGGTGCGTTCGGCAGCTTCCGCTTTGCCGAGGACGTCATCCCGAGCGCGGAAAACCCGAAGACCGGCCGCCTCGTCGCGATGGCGATAGTGAAGACGGTGCGCCAGCTCCGCTCGACCTTGGTGGTCGGCGGGTAGATCCTTCAGAGAAGGCTCAATTCTTCGAGCTGGCGCCGCAGTGCCGACGGCTCGGTGAAGCGGATGGCGTCGAAACCGAGCGCGCGCGCCGCCGCGACATTGCGTTCGACGTCGTCGATGTAGACTGAATCCGCGGCGGCGAAGCCGTGGCGCTCGAGGAGGAGACGGAAGATGCGCGGATCGGGCTTGACGAGCCCGACCTCGCCGGAGAGGACGATGCCGCGGAAGCGCCGCAGGAAGTCGAAGCGCGTCCGAGCGTAGGGGAAGGTCTCGGCCGACCAGTTGCTGAGGGCGTAAAGCGGAACGTCGCGACGATGAAGCTCCTCGAAGACCGCGACCGTACCGTCGATCGCTCCCGCGACCATCTCGTGCCACCGGCCGTAAAAGGCGTCGATGAGATTGGCCTTATTCGGATGCTCCGCCTTGAGCAACGCCACCCCCTCGGCGATTCTGCGCCCGGCATCTTGGCGTTCATTCCATGCCTGATTGCAGACATGCTCCAGGAAATGCTCCATCCCCGCCTCGTCGCCCGGAAAAAGCTTGCGGTAGAGATGGCGCGGATTCCAGTCGATGAGGACGCCGCCGAGATCGAAGACGGCAATCGAGCGGGCGGCACGCGGCATGGGCGACCTCTGCGGCACATGATCGGCGGCGACGTTATTCCATGCGGAAGGGCGAGGCGCCACATCGCCGTCACCAACGGTCCGGTTGAAATGGCTCGCCTCGCCTAGGGGCCGTCAAACGCCTTCGAACGCGGCGATGGTGACTCCCGCGCGCATTTCCGGTTATGCTGTCATCATGACTGATGCGACCTCTCAACTGCACCCGACCCCCCACCTCTGGCTCGAGCAGCATGGCGAGGAGGCCGTGCCAAAGGCGCGCGAGATGGTTGCCCGCCTGCGCGAGAGGAACGATGCCAACGGCGCCGACGCATGGCTCCAGCTCATCGTCGCGATCGAGGAGCTACGGCGGGGAGCCGCGGCCTGACCGGCGCATTGCGCAGCTCGCGCGGCAAAAAAGCTGCAACACGGGGTGGGCGTGCGAGCGTTACGCGTCGCACAATATCTCGCTGGGAACGTCGCCGTGACGCGGTCGTCGCAACCGCGTTGGTGGTGGTGTTCGTCGGCGCGGTCGCGTTCACGCTCTGCATCCGGGTCGCCAACCTGATTTTCCCGACCAGCGGCGATGCCGTCGCGATGGCGGAGCATCTCCTCCGGCCGATCGAGGAGAGGGGTTCGCCGCTGCGGCTCGCCGACCGGTTGCCGGTGATCCCCACCATGCCCAAGGACGTGCGCCAGGCGATCCGGCACGCCGCTCGCATCGTCGGCGTCGATCGCGGCTATCTCGCCGCCGTGGCGGCGCGAGAATCGGGCTTCGATCCGACGGCTCGCGCCGAAGGATCGACGGCGGCGGGCCTCTTTCAATTCACGGCAGACACCTGGCTGCGCGTCGTCAAGGTCTTCGGCGAGCGATACGGCCTTGCCGACGAGGCAAGGCAGATCACGATCGACTCCGAGGGCAGAGTCTCGGTGGCGAACGCCGAAATCCGTACCAGACTGCTGCAGCGCCGCGACGACCCTCGCCTCTCGGCGCTGATGGCGGCGGAGCTCGGACAAGACAACAAGGCGCGGCTCGAGCGGGTGCTAGGCCGCTCAGTCACGCCGGCCGAGACCTACATCGCCCATTTTCTCGGGTTCTCCGAGGCGGCGCGGATGATCGACGGCGCGCGGGCCGTGACGCGCGTTTCGGGCGTCGAGCTCCTGCCGATTGCCGCAGCGCGCAACCCCGCCGTTTTCGCCCCGGCGGGTCAGGCTGCTTCGGCCCAAGACGTCGTCGCCCGGATCAACGCCTACTTCGACCAAGAAGTGCCGCGCTTCGCCAGGATGTGAGCACGAGGCTCATCAGGTCGGGACTGATCCTGTCGTCCTGGCGCCGGCGAGCCGCGCGGGACAACGATCAGCGCCGCCCATCCTTCTGTTGGGTCATCGTTGGTGATATACGGTTAATCGTGCGACGGGGCGCGAGCGCCGGCCGCACCGAAGGATTGCGTGTCGATCGCGAGGTAACGCAATATTAACCATGGAGCAGGACATTTGGCGGGCTCCGAGGACGCTATGGCGGCCGCGGTGCCCGGTAGAAGCCTGCCGAAAAAGCCAGGAGAGCCGAGAGTGGTCCTGAGAGCTTTCGGAAACGGCGGCGAACGCGGCGGCGACAGGATCGGCGCGAGCAATCCCGAGCCGACGGTCGAGGAGATCGTCGTCGCATTGCGCGATATGGCGGAGCGACGCAGCAGACGCGACGCGGCGCCGCTGCGCGACGTGGGCGCGATCGTCGAGCCGGTGACGGTCCATCGTCGCTCCGAGCGCTTCGATTTTCTCAATCCCAGAGCGACCGACGACGAGCCCGTTGCCGTCGAGTTCAAGAACGTCGCCGTCCCCGATATCGCCGAAATGCGCGCGGCCGAGATCGAGCGTCTCCTCGGCGAGAACCGCCGTCTCCACGAGCAGGTTTTCCATCTGCTGCACCTCGTCGAGCAGGAACGGCAGACTTTGCGCGCGGACGCGGTCGAGCGCGCCGCGACGAAGGATGGCCGCGAGGCGATCGTCCGCGAGGTCAGAGGCACGATCGAGGCCGAGATGAGGCCGCTGCTCAAGGCGATCCTTCGCCTGCTCGAGCGGACCGGCGCGGAGCGCGGCGGCCAGGCGCTCGGCAATGCGAGCACCGTCGAGCTCCCCACCCGGCTCGGCCGGCCGCGGCTCGGGATTGCCGCGGAACGCCAACCCGATCACGCCGATGCAAGCGCCGAAGATCGGCGGCTGCGCGATGGCGCTCCCCGCCCCGACATGCGCGGCGACACGCTCGGCCGCGCAACGAGCGCACAGACCGGCCCAATCGCCGCGCGGCCGACGGGCGCCGACGACGCGCGAAAACCGTCGCGCACGGCGCCCGATACGCGTTCCGAGCGCGATCGTCACGCCGCCTGGATCCTCGATCTGATCGAGGCGGCGGGCGCGCGCGTGCAGATGCCGGGCGAGCGGGACGGCAGCAACGTCCCGCATGGCGCCGATCCGCATCTGCGCGCCAGTTTCGATCCCGCGGCGAACCCGCCTCCTGCCCGCGAATACGGTCTCGTCGCCCGCTTCATTCAGCGGCTCAAGCGATTTCGACGAGCATCTGAGTGAGCCTGCTGAAGACAATGCCCACCGGAACCCGGCATGGCCTGCGGCAATCCATTCGCCTGGCCGCCGCGACAGCCTCAAAAGGAGAACAGAGCATGGTAAGCGCCGCAACGCCGACCGCCGCCTGCAAGGGGTTCGATCTCGGCACCAGCCGAATCGTCCTCGCGACGCTCGACGGCAAAACCGTCAACTTCAAATCCGAGCTCAACGCCTTCGTCGACATGCCGCACACCAAGATGACCGAGAAGATGCTGGTGAATGAACATATTCTCCACCAGCTCGAAGGGTCGCATATGTACGCCTACGGCAACCGCACCGACGAGTTTGCCAAATTCCTCAATGGCGACACGCGGCGTCCGATGCAAAGCGGGCTGCTCAACCCCGGCGAGCCGAAAAACTTGCAAATGATCGAGCTGTTGATCCAACATCTGTGCGGCGCCGCGACGCGCGGCGAGAAGGTGTGCTTCAGCATTCCGAGCGCGCCGCTCGATCGCAAGAGCGACCTCATCTTCCACGAGCGCTCGATGGCCGGCATCTTCGAGAAGCTCGGCTACAAGGTGCAGTCGGTGAATGAAGGGCTGGCGATCGTCTATGCCGAGCTCAAGGACGCCAACTTCACCGGCATCGGCATGAGCTTCGGCGGCGGCATGTGCAATGTGTGCTTGGCATATCTCGGCATGCCGGTGTTCACCCTGGCGACGACGCGCGCGGGCGACTACATCGACCACAGCGCCGCGTCGGTCACCGGCGAGACGCCGACGACGGTGCGCCTACAAAAGGAGAGCGGCTTCCGCATCAATGGCGGCGACGGCTCCGGCATCGACCACGCGCTCTCGATCTACTATGCCGATGTGATCGAGACTGCGGTCAAGGCCCTCGAAGCCGCGCTCTCGGAGACGAAGAAGCTGCCGAAATTCGCCGGGCCCATCCCGATCGTCTGCGCCGGCGGCACATCGCTCGCGAAGGGCTTCGCGACGGAGCTCAAGAAATCGCTCGAGCACGCCGAGCTGCCGATCGAGATTTCCGAGATCCATGTGCCGAAGGATCCGCTCAACACGACGGCGAAGGGCGCGCTCGTTGCGGCGATGCTCAACATGTGAGATCGCCCCCGCCAATGATGCCGTCACGGGTGAGCGGGGTCAGAGCCCGTTCTGCCCGAACATTTGGTTGCGCGAATTCGATTTCGCGGCGGGTGGAGGTTGCGATGTCTCTAGGTTCTTTGTTTTTTATTTCCTCGAATCCAAAATTTATTATAGTTTGACATGAAAATCAGTCGCGCAGCACGGCAGAAGCCGACGCGGAGATGGGTATGGCAAGGGGGAACTCCGATACTGCAATGATTTGCGCAGGCAGTGGCGCCTTCGCAAGGGCAAAGCATATTCGTGAACTGATGTCCCAGAGGATGCCGCGAGCGGGCCGCTCGCGGCGAGCCGCCTGCGGCCTGAGCCAAGTCCGGCTTCGGGAGATGTGGCGATGATCGATGACAGTGCGGCCCGGCGTCTGCCTGATCCACCCGCGCACGACCCGTTCGACGACGAGGCGTTGAGCGACGCTTCGCTCCGCGCCGACCCGGCGCTGCGCGAGATTCACGATTCCTTACTGCGCGAGATGACCGCGCAGCCGGGCCTTTATCTCCTGACCGGCGACGACGGCCTCGGCAAAACCGCCCTGCTGAGAACCCTGTCGAAGACCCTGCGCGCACAGGGCCATTTCGTCTCGCTTCTGCCCGGTGAGACGCTCGCAGTCAGCGACTTGCTGCTCGACCTGTCGCTGAAGGCCGGCATCGCGCCGCCTGTGCCCAAGGGCATTGCCGACTGGCTCGCCCGCTTTCACGAAGCCTCCGCCGGGGCGGAGATCGGCCGGCCGATCTTCGTCGTGATCGTCGACGATGCCGACAATGTCGCGGACGACATCCTCGATGGGCTCGCCGCCTTGCTCTTCCAGTCATCGGGCAATTCCGGGACGCTGCGCCTCCTGCTCGGCGGCCGGCCGGAATTCGCCGAACGCCTTGCCAAGCCAACGCATGCCACGCTTCACCAGGCGCTGGTGAACCACCTCCGTCTTGGCCTCCTCGCGGAGAGCAACATCGACATCCTGGCCCGCATCGCCGGCCAGGTGCAGGAAGCGATGCAACGTGTCGACGCGGTGCGCCGGGACGTCGATTCCGCGCCGCTCCCGCGCCCCGAGGACGACACGATCTTCGCGGACGACCTCACCATCCGGCGGCCGATCGAAACCGACCGCGCGCCGATTTTGTCCGAGCCCACGAACGCCTCGGCACCGGTCGTCGAGGCATCGCGCGCCGTTGCCGTGCGACCGAACGCCCGGAGGCGAACCCTGCGTCCGGTGCTCGCCTGTCTGGCGGCGGGGAGCGTCATTTCCGCCCTCCTCCTCTTCCATCCTTTCACCCGCCCCGCGGTCGAGGCGAGCAAGGCGGTCGACCCCTCCGTCGATGCCGTCGAGGTCCATCTCGCAAGCTCCGCGCCGCCTGCCGCGCCGCAGGAATCAGGCGCTCCGGACAGCGTGCCGCCGGCCACCGCGCCGAAGGCGCCGGACGCCGCGGCATCCGCGGCGGACAACGTCATCCCGCTCGCCCCCGCCCCCGGCGGGATTTCGACGCAGGAATCGGCAGCACCGGCTCCGCCGACCGCGGCGCCGGCTCCGGTCACGGCAAGCGCTTGGGAAACGCCGGCCGCAGAGATCGTCGATCCCGTGCGTGAGGCCAGCAACGGTCAGGCCCCGGCGCAGAGCGTCGAGGCGCAAGGCGGCGGAGCGCACAGCGCGGGCGAATTGCAAGTCGGTGTCGCCGCCGAAGCCGGCGATCAGACCGATCGTGCGGCCGATAGCGCGCCACCACCTGTCGCCGCATCGGCGCCGGTCGATGCTGCCGCGGCTCCCCCGGTGAGGATCGCCACAGCGGCCGCCCCCGCTCCCGATGCGCCGCCGCTTCAAACTCCGACCGCGACCGTCTCTCCGCCGCTGGCGGCGGCGCCAGCGCCGGTCCCGCCACCCGACACGAGCAAGGCAGCTCAAACAACGGTGGCCACTCCGGTGCCGCCGCCTGCGCCCCCGGTCGACAAGGCGCCGTCCTCGCCGGCGGTCGCCGCGCCCGTGTCGGTTCCGCCACCCATCACGAGCAAGACGGCTCAGACGACAGCGCCCGTACCGGTGCCGCCGCCCGCGCCCGGCCCGGCAGCACCGGCTGCCGCTGCGCCGACGGCGCAGCTCCCGAGCAATGTCGTTGCGCTCCTCATGAAACGCGGCGACGAGCTGATGGAGCTGAGGGACATTGCCGGCGCTCGCCTTCTGTTCGAGCGCGCGGCGATGGCGGGCAATGCGCGCGCGGCGATGATGGCCGGAAAGACCTACGACCCCGCTTTCTTTCGCGAAGCAGGGGTGATCGGCTTCCGTGCCGATCGGACCAAGGCGATCGAATGGTATCGCCGGGCCGTCAGCCTCGGCAACAACGAAGCCAACGCACGAATTCAAGCCTTGGGCAATTGAGGCTCGAGGTTTGCGGTCATCATAATCAAGGGAAGGGAAAGGTCGCGATGTCGTATCGGAATGTCGGCCTGCTGGCAGGTCTCCTTTGCGGGATGCTTTTCGTGTCCGACGCCTCGGCGCAGAGCGCCAATCTCAAATCGCGCACCAATCACGGAACGATCGGCATCATCAGCGGCGGCGTCGATGGAACCTATATCCGCATCGCCGCCGATCTCAGCGCGGTGCTCGACGATCCCGATCAGCTCCGCGTCCTTCCGGTCATCGGCAAGGGCTCGGTGCAAAATCTCGCCGATCTTCTCTATCTGCGCGGCATCGATGTCGCGATCGTGCAATCGGATGTGTTGGCCTATCTGAAGCGCGACAAATCCCTGCCGGGCATCGAATCGCGCGTTCAATACATCTCGAAGCTCTATAACGAGGAGGTGCATGTCCTCGCCGGCAAGGACATCAACTCGATCAACGACCTCCAGGGCAAGAAGGTGAATTTCGACGTGCGCGGCGCCGGAACCGGGATGACCGCGACGCTCCTCTTCGAGGCGCTCAAGATCAAGGTCGAGCCGGTCAACAACGATCAGGCGCTGGCGCTCGACCTGGTGAAGAAGGGCGAGATCGCGGCGCTCGTCTACGTCGCCGGCAAGCCGGCACGCCTGTTCCGCGACCTCAAGCCCGAGGATGGCGTCAAATTCCTCAGCGTGCCGCTGACCCCGCAGCTTCTCGAGACCTACTTGCCCTCGCGCCTGACGCCCGAGGATTACGGCATCCTCACGGCACCGGTCGACACGGTGGCGGTGGGCTCCGTGATGGCGGTCGTGACCTTTCCGACGGACAGCGAGCGCTATCAGAACATCGCGCACTTCACCCAGGCGTTCTTCGAAAGATTCCCGAAATTCCTCGAGGCGCCCCGTCATCCCAAATGGAAGGAAGTCAACCTCGCGGCTCAGCTTCCCGGCTGGATCCGGTACGCTCCGGCCGCTGCCATGCTGAAGCGCGACGCCGGGGCCACCGCCATGGCCGGCGACGCGCAACTGCGCAAGGCGTTCGAGACCTTCCTCGATCAGGAAGGCAAGCAAGCCGGCCGCAACGCCACACCCGAGCAGAAACAAGCGATCTTCGAGCAGTTCCTGCGCTGGCAGGCGGCACACAAACAATAGCGAGGCGGAACCCCGGGTCGAACAGTCGTCGCCGACGCCGCAGCGCGTCCCTCGCCCCAGCGGGGAGAGGGAGGGGACCCATGCGGGAGCATGGGGAGGGTGAGGGGGTGCCGCCGCCCCTACCTGAGGGGTATGCGTGCGCTGCGGCTCCCTCTCGCCACTCTCGCCTTGATCCTCTCCCCGTCGGGGAGAGGAAAATCTCAATGCGTCAAGCGAACCCCGCCGCTTGCCACGCGATGGCTGTGTTCCCTACATTGGTGCGGGGAGCAGCGCGTCGTGCGCGCGAGAAGGCCGTTCGCAATCGAGCGGAGGTCTCATGCGGCGGATTTGGTTCGTGCTCTTCGCAATCGTCTCGGCGAACGCAACGCTGTTGTCGAGCTGCCCATACTCGCAGCAGTCGCAGTGGCAAGCGCCCCAGCACGGCGATGGCGGCGGAGGCGGCTACTAAACTAAGCGGTGCCCGGCGGAGGCTCGCCTCCACCGGCGATTGATGGCGACCCGTCAGATGCCCATGACGGGCCGCGCGCGGTAGGGCGCTTCCAACGACCCGGCTTCGTCGCGACTGAGCGGGATCTCGACCGCCCCAGCGGCATCGTCGATCTGCTCGAGCCTGGTCGCGCCGATCACCGGCGCCGCGAGTCCTCCCTGATGGAGCAGCCAGGCGAGCGCGATCTGCGAGGGCTTGACACCGCGCGCCTTCGCCAGCGCGACGACACGGTCGACGATCGCAAAGCACTCGTCGCTCAAATAGACGTCGGCACGCTTGTCCTCGCGTGCTCGCTCGGTTGCGCCGCCGCCCGACCGATCGCGCGTCCCGGAGAGAACGCCGCGCGCCAAGGGGCTGTAGGGCGTGAGGCCGACCCCTTCCTCGCGGCAGAACGGGATCATCTCGCGCTCTTCCTCGCGGTAGAGAAGGTTGTAGAGGTTCTGCATGGCGATGAAGGGAGCAAGGCCGTTCATCTTGGCGAAAAGCTGCAGCCGCGCGAATTGCGTCGCGAGCATGCTGGAAGCGCCGAGATAACGGGCCTTCCCGGCGCGCACGATCGCGTCGAGCCCGGCCATGATCTCTTCGACCGGCGTCGCGGGATCGAGGCGATGGATGAAATAGACATCGACATGGTCGGTCTTGAGACGCTTGAGGCTCGCATCGATGCTCGCCATCAGATGCTTGCGGCCGAGCCCGGAGCGATTGGGCTTGTCGGACATCGGCAGCCCGACCTTGGTGGCGATGACGAGCTCCTCGCGCAGCACCGCGCCGGTGAGGCACGTGCCCATCACCTCCTCGCTGACGCCGTCATTGTAGACATCGGCAGTGTCGAAGAAGTTGATGCCGCGATCGAGGGCGCGCTTGAAGAAGGGGCGGCTCGCCTCGGCATCGAACGGCGCCCAGCTCCGCTTGTCCTTGGCGCCCCAGGAATTGCCGCCGAGGCATATGCGGCTGACTTTGAGGCCGGAACGGCCGAGATTGACGTATTGCATGCGCCCTCGCATTGACCATGTGCCGGCTCGTTGCCGAAGATGGGCGCAGGATGCCCGGCTCGCTCGGTCGGCAAGGCGCTATCTATAGATGCCCGCCCGAGCGACGCAAGCGCCGCGGACGACAGTGACAGGATTGGGGTCTGGCGATGCCGCGATTTCACGTGATCGAGCCCGCCGCGTATCAAAGGATGCCGTGGCGCAACGGCCAGGGCATGACGACGGAGATCGCCATCGCGGACGGCCCCGGCGGCCGTTTCCGCTGGCGCCTCAGCATCGCCGACGTGACGCAGTCGGGGCCGTTCTCCAATTTTGCCGGCTACGAGCGGATCATCGCGGTGGTGGCGGGAAACGGCATGCGCCTCGACGTCGCGGGATGCGCGCCGGTCGTCCTCGACGGCGCCTCCGACCCTCACGCCTTCCCCGGCGAGGCGGCGACAAGCTGCACGCTCCTCGACGGACCCATCCGCGATTTCAATCTCATCTGCGATCGCGATGCGTGCCGCGGTACGCTCGACGCGCTGCGCTTCGCGGACGCGCCGTTGCGGCGGGAGTTCGCCGGCGGCATCGCCTTCCTGCACGCCACGCGCGGTGCCCTCGAGGTCGACGATTGGGATGGGTGGCAGGACACCGTTGCGGAGGAGGCGACGTTGCGCATCGAGGATTTCCATGGCGTGCTGACCGTGAAAGGGGCATCGGGCAGCCACGCCTTGCTTGCCGCGAT
>JBGPOZ010000117.1:0-14026 GCA_041488295.1 Allostellaceae bacterium | reverse complement strand
TGGCTCACCGCCGCGGGCCAGCCGACCACGCTGGTCGAGCGGCGCGGCCTCAGCTTCGATCAGAGCTTCATGGCGTTGCAGGCGGCGATCGACGGCCTCGGAGTCGCGCTCGGCCGGACCCGCTTCGTCGAAGCGGACATCGCCGCCGGCCGCCTCGTCGTGCCGTTCGAATTGGTCCTGCCCGCGGAGGCCGGCTTCTACATCGTGGCCCCGGAGGAAACCGCCGATACGCCAAAGATCAAGCTGTTCCGCGACTGGCTGATCGCCTCGGTCGAGCCGGGCGCGAAGGCGCCGGCGCCGCCGGCCTGAACCAGTATCTTACCGCCGCTCACCGCACCGCGTTCTTGATGAGATATGACGCGAAATCCGCCGGCTTCAGCTTGAGCGCGACGCGCTCCGGACCGCCTTCCAAGGCGCGGCCGACGATGATGTGGCTCTCGACGCTCGCCGGCAGCACCTTGAAGATCCCGCGCGTCCCTTTGATGCGCGGATAGAGGTTGGTATCGATCATCCTCTGCTTCTTGGCGATGCGCTCCAGCGCCTCGTCCTCGGTGAGGCCTTCGACCTCTTCGCTCTTGACGAGAGTCCAATCGGTCTCGCCGGCCCAGCCCGCGGCGATCAGCGCCTTCACCGGCTCATCGGTGACGCCGAGCTTGAAGACATGCTTCGAGAGTCCGACATCGGACGCCCATTTGCTCAAATTGGCGCTGCGCGCCACATAGATCGTGGCCATCGCCGCCGCCGTCACGCCGAGCGGCGCTGCGGCGCCGAGGCGGCGTGGAAGCCTTTCGGCAGCCCGGCCTTGGCGATGGCGCCGTGGAGCGGCACCTGCGGCAGGGAGCGCGCGATGATCTGGCGCACCGCCACCAGCTTCTCGATGTCGATGCCGGTCTTGAGTCCCATCGCCTCCATCATGAAGGCGAGATCGTCCATGACGATGTTGCCGGTGGCGCCGGGCGCGTAGGGGCAGCCGCCGAGCCCGGCGAGCGAGGCATCGAAGCGGCGGATGCCGACATCGAGCGCCGCCAGCACATTGGCGAGACCCTGGCCGCGCGTGTCGTGGAAATGCGCCGCGACCGGCACTTGGCCCACCGCCGCCATCACCGCCTTGGCGACGCGCTTGACGCTCATGGGATCGGCGTAGCCCACCGTATCGGCGATGGCGATCTCGTCGGCGCCGGACTCGGCGACCCTGACGGCGCAGCGCACCACCTCCTCCACCGCGATCTGGCCCTCGATCGTGCAGCCGAGCGCGGTCGAGAGGCCGACGCCGAGCTTCGGCCGCTTCGCCGGATCGAGACCGCGGAGCATCGCCGCGATGCGGGCGAAATCCTCGAGCGATTCCGCCCGGCTGCGCCGGACATTGGCGCGGTTGTGCGATTCGCTGACCGAGACGACGTAGTTGAGCTTGTGGATGCCCAGGGCGATACCGCGCTCGGCGCCGCGCATGTTGGGGATGAGCGCCGCGACGATGAGGCCCGGAATGCCGAGCGCGTGCGTCACCACCGCCTCGGCGTCGGTGAATTGGGGCAAGAGCTTCGCCGGAACGAAAGAGCAGACCTCGATCTCGGGGACGCCGGAAGCGGCCTCGGCGGTACACCAGGCGAATTTCTCCGTCGTCGGCATTATGTCGCGGATGCTTTGCAACCCGTCGCGCATGCCGACCTCGCGCAGCTCGACGTCGATCGATCGATTCATGTCATCCTCCTCGCGGCGGCCATCTCCTTCGACAGGCTCAGGACGAGGGTCGCTTGTGCCCGAGCCACCAACTCACCTCGTCCTGAGCCTGTCGAAGGACACGGCCAAGCACGCCCTACCTCCCCTTGAACGCCGGCTTGCGCTTTTCGTTGTAGGCGCGGACGCCCTCGAGGCGGTCTTCGGTTCCGACCATGCGATTATACGCCTCGATCTCGAACATCAATCCGTTCTTCAGATCCATCTGCAGCCCGTGATGGATCGCCTTCTTCGCCTGGCGCACCGAGATGGGGGCGTTGGCGGCGATGGCGGCGGCGGCCGACAGAGTCTCGCCCATCAGTTCCGCGCGCGGGACGAGGCGGTTCAAGATGCCCCATTCGAGCGCTTCGGCGGCGCTGAAGGGGCGCGCCGTCAGGATGATCTCCTTGGCGCGGCGCTCGCCGACCGCGCGCGGCAGGAATTGCGTGCCGCCCGCCCCCGGCATGATGCCGAGCGAGACCTCGGGCAAGGCGAAGCGCGCCTCCGGCACGGCATAGGCGAAGTCACAGGCGAGCGCCATTTCGAGGCCGCCGCCGAAGGCATGGCCGTTGACCGCGGCGATGACCGGGACGGGACAATCGAGGAGACGCCAGTACTGGCGCTCGAAGATCTCGTGCTGCGCCACCCATTCGGCATCGCTCATGCCGTGGCGTTCCTTGAGATCGCCGCCGGCGCAGAAAACGCGCTCGCCGGCGCCGGTGAGGATGATGCAGCGCGCGTCGCCGGGCGCGGCGATGAGATGGGTCCAGAGATCCTCGAGATCGCGCCCCATCTGCGTGTTGAGCGCGTTCGCCGCCTCCGGCCGGTTCAAGGTCACGAGCAATATCCCGGGCTGCGGCGTCTCGATGCGCAAGGTCGCGTAGCTTTTCATGGGCTCTCCCCCAGGATCTCAGCATTGTGCTCGCCGAGCGCCGGCGGGCGGCGGCGGATCGGCGGGCGCTCACCGTCGAAGGAGAGCGGCAAGCCGAGCAGCTTCAGCAAACCGTCCGGCGTCTCCTGTACCATGCCGAGCGCCGCGGTCTGCGGATGGGCCAGCACGGCGTCGATCGTCTGCAAGGGCGCGCAGGGAACGCCCGCGGCTTCGAGGCTTTGCGTCCAGGCCGCGGTGGACCGTGTCGCCATTGTCTCCTCGATGAGGCGGTAGAGCGCGTCCTGGTGCGCGACGCGGTCGGGGTTGGTGCAGAAGCGCGGGTCCTCCGCCCATTCGGGATGGCCGAGAACGCCGGCGAAGAGGGCGAAGAGCTTGTCGTTCGCCGCGCCGACGACGAGAAAGCCGTCGCTTGTCGCATAACCGCGATAGGGAACGATCCCGGTCGTTCCGGAGCCGGCGCGCTTCGGCAATTCGCGCGACGCCTGGTACGTCGCGGCATGCGTCGTCATCCAGGCGAGCGCCGTCTCGAAGAGCGAGGCATCGACGATGCAGCCCCGCCCGGTCGCCGTGCGGCGGAGGAGCGCCGCGAGAATGCCGATGACCGACCACATGCCGCAGCCCATGTCCATGATCGAGGTGTTGACGCGGACCGGCAGGCGGCCCTCCTCGCCGGTAACGCTCATGAGGCCGCCGAAGGCCTGCATCAAGGGATCGTAGCCGGGACGGTCCTTGAGCGGCCCCGCGGCGCCGAACGCGCCGAGATTGCAATAGACGAGCCGCGGCGCCGCCTCCGTCAACTCGGCGGCGCCCAGCCCCTGCGCCGCGGCGGCGCCGGGCCGCATGTTCTGGATGACGATGTCGGCCTCGTCGATGATGAAGCGGCGGAGCCGCGCCAGTGCCTGCGCATCGCGCAGATCGACGGCGACCGAGAGCTTGTTGCGGTTGAGGCTCTGGAAGATCGCCGAAGCACCCTCCCACCAGGGCGGTCCCCATTTGCGCGCGTCGTCGCCCTCGGGCTTCTCGACTTTGACGACCCGCGCCCCGAGATCGCCGAGAATCTCGCCGGCGAAGGGCGCCGCGACGCTGTGGCCCAATTCGACGACCGTGATGCCGTGGAGCGGCGCCGCCGCGTTCATGTGCGATCCCGTTGATTGATCCGCGGGCTACGCTATTACGCGGCCGGAGCGACGGTCAACGCCGGCTCGCCGCGTTCCTTGACGCGGGATCGCCCCGGCTCCTAGGCTCCGCTCGACCCCGCCTTCAGCATTGGAGCCTCAGATGCCCGCCCCGATCACGCGCAGCCTTGGCCGCTTCGTTTCCGAGCTCTCCTATGACGCCATCCCCGAGGCAGCGCTCCGCGCGGTCCGCACTGGCTTCACCGATTGCGTCGCGGTCATGCTGGCGGGGATCGACGAGCCGGTGGCGCGGATCGTCCGCGAGCAGATCGCGACGCGCGGCCCTAGCGGCGAGGCCAGCCTCTATCTCGGCAGCGAATTCGCGGCGGCGCCGGATGCTGCACTCGCCAACGCCGTCGCCGGCCATGCCCTCGATTACGACGACGTCGCGCTCGCCGGGCATCCGAGCGTCGTCCTCGTCCCGGCGATCCTCGCCGAAGCCGAGGCGCTGGGCGCCAGCGGCAAGGCCGCCGCCGCGGCCTACGTCGCCGGATACGAGAGTTGGGCGCGGCTCGTCGAGCGCGACAAGGACGCGCTGCATCGCAAGGGCTGGCACCCGACGGCGGTGCTGGGACCCGTCGCCGCTGCTGCCGCGTGCGCGCATCTGCGCCGCCTCGACCCCGCCAAGGCGACGCAGGCGCTCGGCATGGCGGCGTCGATGGCGGGCGGCGTCGTCGCCAATTTCGGTACGATGACGAAGCCGCTGCAGGCGGGGCGCGCCGCCGCCTCGGGGGTCACCGCCGCGCGCCTCGCCGATGCCGGCCTCACCGCCGCCGAGGACGCGCTCGAGCATGCGGTCGGCCTCCTCAACGCGCTGTCGCCCAAGGGGCGCGTCGACACCGAGACGCCGCTCGACGATCTCGGCCGCGAATGGCGTCTTGCGAGCCTCGGCGTCAACGTCAAGAAATACCCGATGTGCTACGGCACACATCGCTCGATCGACGGTATGCTCGACCTCATCGCCGCCAATGACCTGATACCAGAGCAAGTGGCGGAGGTCGAGGTGACGATCGGCGGCGCGCAGATGGCAATGCTGCGCAATCACCGTCCGACCACCGGGCTCGAAGCCAAGTTCAGCATGGAGTTCGCGATGGCCTCGGCGCTCGCCGTCCGGCAGGCCGGGCTGCAGCAGCTCACCGACGATTTCGTCCGCCGCGGCGACGTGCAGTCGCTGCTGCCGCGCGTCAAGCTGGCGCTCAATGACGTGGCTGCCGAGGATGATCCTGCCTTTGCGTCCTACGATCGGGTTCGCGTGCGCCGCACCGACGGCAGCCAGATCGCGAGCCCGGAGATCAAATTCGCACGCGGCCATTGGGCGATGCCGCTCAAAGAGGGGGAGCTCTGGACGAAGTTCCGCGACTGCACCGCCGGAATCCTCGCGAGCAACTCCGCGGCCCGGCTCTTCGAGGGGTTGCAGGCGATCGACAAGGTGGCGAATCTGCGCGAGCTTCGCCGCTCGACGAATTTGCGCGCGGCCTCGCGATAAACCCGTTCGGTCGCTGAAGGCGGAGCGGGCGGCGTCGGCTCCGCGGTTGGTCGATTGGCGCGTAACCCGTACACCTAAAAGAAGAAAACCTCTCTGCCAAGTTGAAACACCTGACAGGTGTGTTAAAGTCTTGTTCACAATTGTGGCGTTACCGTCGGTTGGGGCAAACCGAAATCGAGATTGCGCTTGTCGTCGTCCTTCAGCGAAGGAGTCCGAGCGGCCGTGCCACCGCCGAAGGAAACGGCCGCCACAGCTCGCGGATGGACCCTCCCGCGCTCGCTGCTGCTCGCCATCAGCGGCATGGTCTTCATCGCGTTCACCGCGCTCACCGTAATCCTGCTGTGGCAGAAGCGCACGGACACGATCGGCCTCGCCGTCAAGAGGACGCAGAATCTGACGCGCACGCTCGAGGAACAGATGGCGCGGCGCGTCGCGGAGATCGATCTCGAATTGTCGGCCGTCAGCCGTTCGCTCGATCGGCTCCCTGTTCCTTTGCCGCTCGCGAACGGGCAGATCCGCAGCGCCCTGCAAGCGACCGCCGGACCGGAAGCGGAGTACCGCGACATCGCCGTGATCGACGCCGATGGCCGGCTGATCGCCGACGCCATGGGCGGCACGAGCATCGATGTGAGCGATCGTGATTTCTTCACGGCGCCGCGCATCGGAAGCGCTGCCGATCTCTACATCTCGAGATCCGCGCTCACGCGTGACGGAAAGGAATGGCCGCTCGTCCTCAGCCGACGGCTGAGCAAGGCGGATGGCAGCTTCGCCGGGATCGTCGCCGCCTTCGTCAGCCTCGACCGATTCCGCGAATTCTACGCCTCGCTCGATGTCGGCCGCGGCGGCGCGGTCGCGCTCTGGGACGGCACGGCCGGTCGCCTTCTCGCTCGCCATCCCGATCGACCCGAGTTGCTCGACCTTCCGCTCGACCGTGGGCCGCTTTTCGAAGCGTTAGGCGGCGGACGGGATGAGGGCGTCCTTCGCGGGCGATCTCCGATCGACGGGATCGATCGCATCGCCAGCTTCCGCCGCGTCGCGGGATTGCCCTTCATCGTCGTCGTCGCGCTCGACCTGCGCGAGGTTCTGGCGACCTGGTACCGCGACGCCTGGCTCTACGGCAGCGGCGTCGCGATCGCCTCGATCATGCTGCTCCTGCTGACGGCCGCTCTGCTGAAGCAGCTCTCGCGCCAAGACGCGCTCGTCGCGGCATTGCAGACCAGCGAAGCCGCCGCTTCGCAACTCAACCGCCGGTTCGAGGACGCGATCAACAGCCTTTCCGTCAGCTTCTCGCTCTTCGATGCCGAGGATCGGCTCGTGATCGGCAATCGCACGCGGATGGCGCTGTCCGATTCTGCGCCGGGCATCACGTTTCAAACGCTGACGCAGCATGCCGCCGCGAACCTCATTCACGCCGAGAGCCTCGGCGACGATCCGGCGGCGTGGGTCCAATGGCGTGTCGAGCGGCATCGCAACCCCGATGGCCCGATCGAGCTGCGCTACCGCGACGGAAGCTGGGTCCGCATCCATGAGACACGGACTCGCGAAGGCGGCACGGTCGTTACCCGCACCGACATCACGCAGCTCAAGGAGATCGAGGGGTCGTTGCGCGCCAGCGAAGAGCGTTTCCGCGACTATGCCGAGACGGCGTCCGAATGGTATTGGGACACGGATTGCGAGCATCGCGTCAGCTACCTCTCTGAGCCGACAGCCGGGTTCGTCGACGATCCCGGTCATCTGAACGGCCCGGACGCAATCATGACGCTCGGCCGGCGGCGGGCCGACATCACGCTCGATAATGTCGCCGCGGATCCCAAATGGCAGGAGCATTTCCGCCAACTCGAGCGGCGCGAGCCGTTCACCGATTTCACGTTTCGAGTAGCGTCATCCAACGGCAAGGAGCGCTACGCCTGCGTCAGCGGCAAGCCGATCTTCGATGCGCAAGGACTCTTTCTCGGTTATCGCGGCACCGGACGGGATGTGACCCAGCAAATCGTGGCGGCTGCAAGGCTGCGTGAAGCCAAGGCCGCCGCCGAAGCGGCGAACCGGGCGAAGAGCGAGTTCCTCGCAGCGATGAGCCATGAGCTGCGCACCCCGCTCAACGCCGTCATCGGTTTCTCCGAGCTCATCCGCGACGTGCATTATGCCAAGGACCCGGCTCGCGTGCGCGCCTATGCCGCCGACATCCACGCGTCAGGCCAGCACCTTCTGAAAGTGATCAATGACATCCTCGAGGTCTCGCGCATCGAGGCGGGGAAGCTCGAGCTGCACGAGGAGGCAATCGACCTCGCCGCGGCGGTCGAGGCGTGTCTGACCCTGGTACGGCAGTGCGCCGCGGAGAACGCGGTCGCTCTTCGCTGCGACGTGCCCGACGACCTTCCGCGCCTCCTCGCCGACGCCACGCGGTTGAAGCAGATCCTGCTCAACCTCTTGTCGAACGCCGTCAAATTCACGCCGGGCGGCGGCTCGGTCACCGTCGAGGCGCGAATGGCCGAAGATGCGGGTCTCGTCATATCGGTTCGCGACGACGGCATCGGCATGACGGCGGATGAGATCGTCGTCGCGCTGCAGCCGTTCCGCCAGGTCGACAACAGCCTCTCGCGCCGCTTCGAGGGAACCGGCCTCGGACTTCCCCTCACCAAGGCGTTCACCGAGCTGCATGGCGGGCGGCTCGAGGTGGTCAGCGTGCCCGGCGAGGGCACCACGGTCCGTGTCACCTTCCCGCCGGGCCGGATCGTCCTGGCAAGCGCCCGAACCGTCAAGGCCAAGGCGTCGTAACGACACAAGCGCGTCGTTCTTGCCGCTCGCCGCAAGGCAGGTTTGCGCGCGCGGTCCACGCGCCGCGCGCGGTTTGTTGCTAGACTGCGCGCTGGACCAACACGGCTCCCCTCCATGACTGCGCCTCCGACGAACCCAACCGACGCGCCCACGGGCGCCGCCCCGGTGCGCAGTTCCGTGCTGCGCGGCATTTTGTTGATGTGCCTCGGCGTCAGCATGTTTCCGCTGCTCAACGCCTCGGTGAAACTGCTGACCGCGCACTATCCGATCGGCGAGATCGTCTGGGCGCGTTTCACCGGCCATCTCGTCTGGGCGGTGCTCGCCTTCGTGCCGCGTTACGGTTGGCGCGTCTTCGTCGCGCACCGCCCGTTCGTGCAGGTCGCGCGATCCTTTCTGTTGCTCGGCTCGACCGGCTTCTTCGTCAGCGCGATCGGCCACATTCCGCTCGCCACTGCCTCGGCGATCGGCTTCACCTCGCCCTTTCTCGTGACCGCGCTCTCGGTGCCGCTGCTCGGCGAGCCGGTCGGGCGGCGGCGCTGGTCGGCGGTGGCGATCGGCTTCCTCGGTGCGCTCATCGTCGTGCGCCCGCAACCCGCGCTCGACAACTGGGCGGTCCTGCTCCTGCTCGGCTCCGCCGTCTGCTACGCCCTCTATCAGGTGATGACGCGCAAGGGGGGCGCGCATGACAGCGCCGGGACGGCGATCGTCTATGCGGCGCTCGTCGGCACCATAGCGACCAGCCTCTACGTGCCCTTCATCGCCGTCATGCCGGAGCGCCCGCTCGATTGGGTGCTGTTCTCGGCGATCGGCTTCTTCGGCGGGTTCGGCCATTATTTCGTGGTGCGCGCCTTCCAGAATGCCCCTGCCGCGCTGATCTCGCCGTTCGGCTATATCGAGCTCGCCGGCACGACGATCCTCGGCTATGTGCTGTTCGACAACTTCCCCGATCGCTGGACCTGGCTCGGCGTCGCGATCATCATCGCCTGCGGCGTCTATGTCGGTTACCGCGAACGAAAGCGCCGCGGCGAACCCGCGCTGCATCGTCAGAGGACATCGAAGAGCTAGAGCGAGCTCGAGCACCCGGCGTCATCCGCGGCGTCGCGGCAGTCCGATGCGATTCGCCCGGCGCGCGGACCGTCATCGGGCCGTCACAAGGCTGTCATGCGGAAAACTCCGAGCACGGCCGGAGCGAACCTCCCTATATCATCTCACCGTGGGGGTTGCAGATGGAGGATGAAATGAACATTGCGAAAATCGCACTGGCGCTGGCGCCGTGCCTGCTCGCAGCCCCTGCGTTCGGACAGGTCGGCATGGCGACGGCTTCCGCCGGAACTGTCGGTTGCGTCTCCAAGGAGACCATGTGGGCTTATGCCGACGCCACCGAGGCCAACGACCGCGAGGCACTGCGCGAGCTCGACCGCGGTTCCTGCCGGATGCTCGGCGGCGCGTCCTATTCGTTGGTCGAGGTCCACAACGGCACCGCGAAGATTCTCGTCTTCAAAGCGCCCGGCGCGTGGGAAAGCGCGCAAGTGCTGTTCACCCTCGAGGAGATGCTGCAAGCCGCCGAGCCCGCGGCCGGTTCCTCATAGCAGCCTCCGCCGGCAGGACCTTTACCTTGCTTGCCCGGCCTCGTCAGAAATCGTCGATCAAGATAATCAGCAATCCCAATGCGATGGCAGCAACGGTGAGCGCGATGCGCGCCGCAGCGAGCATCCGCTCCTGGCGGATTCCAGCCCGGCCTGTTGCCATCGACGCCCCCCGTCACACCTGCGCCGTAAAGCTTAGCACGATCAACCTGGTGCGCGCGTGATCGCGTCGCCGGAGCCGGGCAGGAGAAAATAGGTTTCAACCGCGCCGAGGCCCTTGAGCTCGACCGCACCGCGCAGTTGCCTTGCATAGCGCGGCCCCAATCGTTGCGCCGTCTCCGACGAGATCTGGATGCGACCAGGCTCGCTGGTCGTCTGCAGCCGGCTCGCCATGTTGACGGTGTCGCCCCAAAGGTCATAGCTGAATTTGTGCTTGCCGATGACGCCGGCGACGACCCGCCCCGAATGGATGCCGATGCGCAAATCGATATCATGCGCGCGCGTACGCCGCATGGCGTCGGTGAAGGCGATCATCTCGGCGGCGAGGTCGACGATCGCCGGGGCGTGGTCGGCTCGCGGCGTCGGGATGCCCGCCGCCACCATATAGGCGTCGCCGATCGTCTTGATTTTCTCGAGGCCGCGCCGCTCGACCATGTCGTCGAAGGCGTAGAAGAGGGCATTCAGCAGATTGACCACCGTCGCCGGGTCGTGCGCCGCGGCGAAGCCGGAGAAGCCGACGATGTCGGCGAACAGCACGCTGACCTCGTCGAACTGGTCGGCGATCGGGCGCTCCTCGCGCTTCAGCCGCGCCGAGATCGCCGCCGGCAGGATGTTCGCGAGAAGCCGCTCCGCCCGCTCGCGCTCGCGGCTGATCGCCGCCTCGGCCCGGTTGATGCGGACGAAATAGAAGATGACCATGATGCCGACGAAACCCATCGTCAGCAGGAGATTGGTCGCCCGCATCAGCGCCGCGAAGCGCGGGTCGAGGATGATGCGCGGCTCCCCCAGCAACAGCGCCGCATGGGCAAGGATGAGGGTCGCCGCGAAGAGGGCGTAGATCCCGATGAGCAGCCGACGCTCGCTCGGCAACGTCAGCAGCGGCGGAATGGCGATCATCGGAATGCTCCACAGCTCGACGCCGGCGGTGACGCCGAGCGCGACGACGAGGTCGACATAGACGAGAGCGACCAGCGCGCAGCCGAGGAGGCGAGCCGCGCTGTGGCGGCCGCGCCGAGCGAGGGCAAATGCCAGGAACTGGCCGAGCCCGGCGATGATCTCGGCGCCGAGCCATGGGTCGCCGAGGATGAGCCAAAAGCCGAGGCCGAACGCGATCATCGGCCCGCCCAACAGCAGGTAGAGGAGATTGGTGAGCGCGACCATGCGCTGCGTCTGCAGAGCCGCACGGTCGACATTGTCGACGACACCGAGACCGCCGGTCGTCGCCTCGCTCATCGCCATGCGCCTCCTGAAGGGACCAGGTCAAGGGCGCATAGTAGCGCGCTTGTCCAGACGACGTCGTCGGTGGGCGCGGGGCAAAAAGACAGGGAGCCGATGCAAGTTGCGAACAGCCGGCCCTCTTGTTCCGACCAATGATCTAATTTTGCTGGCGCGCCCTGCGGGACTCGAACCCACGACCTACCGCTTAGAAGGCGGTACATAACCATAGATATTACGGGCTATTTAATAAAATTCTCGCAGATTTCTCGCATCGAGAATCAGCCAAGGACCGCTACTTCCGCTGCGGCGATACGGTCACGCTCGCGCGCCTTATCCTTAAAGAGGTGTCCGTAAACCCGCATCGTGAATGCCACATCCTCATGCCCGGCCCAACCTGAGACCTGTTTGGCGGTTGCGCCTTCGTCGATCCACAACGACACGGCGAAGTGACGAAAGGAGTGCGGTGTATAGATCCCGTCCGGTCTGACCTCGACGAACTGCGCACCCCTTACTTCCCGCATTTTCTGCGTGCCATCATCGTTCGTCACCGGAACCAGCTTGCCGAGGCCGGCTTGGACAAGGAGCGGTGCCAACCACCGATTAACGACATTCGCGTAGGACTGGACGGTCCCTGTGCTGGTAGGGAAGACCAGATCCCACTCGCTTTCGGGACATGAGCCCTTCCATTCTTTGAGCGCGCGCGCCAGGCGCGGACCGATCGGAACGGTGCGCTTGCCGGCCACTGTCTTCACCGGTCCCCAATTGTTGAATCTGTCAGCTGCCTCCTCGACATTGATAAAGCCGTCCTTGAGATCGATAGAGGGCCAAGTGATGCCGCGCATCTCGCCGATCCTCAGACCCGCGAAGCACAGCGTTGCAAGCTGCGCTCGTCCGCGCGTCGTTGTCTCGGCGTTGAAGAGTGCCCGAACCTCGACCTTCTCGGGGATCACCATCTTGCTGCTATCGGCAATGATGGCGCGACGCATGCGACGGCGAGCCCGCATTGCTCGAGCTACGTTGATCGCGACGTAACCTTGTCGGACGGCCTCGTCCAGGATCGCGCCGAGCGTAATCTTCGCACGGCGCCGCGTATCGGCGGAACGGCCACCCCTCACAAGTTCGTCGAGGAATTTTTGAACGTCGTGCGACGCGAGGCGAGAAAGCCGCCGACTCCCGAGAAATGGGGAAACATGGTTGCGATAGTAGGTCGTGTGATTGTCGATGGTCGCGGGGGCCGCACCCTCTGATTCAAGCACACCGATGAAGATGTCGCGAGCCTCATCGACGGTGATGCTGTCCGTATCAGCCGTATGCGTCCGTTGCCGGATTTCTCCTTGCGCGCGCGCCCACTCGGCATCGGCCTCTTTCTTGGTGACAAAGGAGAGTTCGTGCCGCTTGCCGTGCTGGTCGCGGTAATCACAGATCCAGACCGGCTTGCCAGTCTTCTTTGAAACATAACTACCGCGCCGAACCGCCATGTCGTCATTCTATCTATCGTTGTCGCGCGCGCAATCTCTTAGGCGTGTCGATTCGCATCGATGCGTCGCCGGCTCTTTCGCTGTGAGGCCGATCAGACACACGCCTTGCCCGCTGGTGATGGCGCGGTCGATGGGCAGCAGCAAATCGGCGGTGCTGAAGGTCCGGTTGCGGGCGTGCTCATCGTTCTGCCCTCCAGGCCTTCTGCCACGCCGCGAATTCAGACGGTCTGATCTCCTAGCGAGCAAAATTCCCCTCGTGCAGGCTCATAAGTTCGGTCTCCGCGACTTCCGTGAAGCGCAGCCGGTCGGCAGGATCGATCTTTTCTCCCGACCAGGCCGCTATTCGAGAGGCTGCCTCCTTCCGGTTCATCTGTCCGCGAATGACCTCACCGACGATCTCACGGAGATGCGCGCGGTGACGGAGCCAAAAGGGGTCGGGTTCGCCGAGCGACTGCCTGACCGCCGCGTAACGCGCGGCAGGAGGAGGCTGAATCTGCATCCGGCATCGGCGAGGACGTGCACCTACGTACGCCTCTTCCTTTCCGTAAGCGGTGTCGTGTTCCCATCTTTCGGTTCGATGCTCAGGCTGCGAGTGTAACGTGTAACGATCCCTTGAGGGATCGATCTATGTCTACGCTTGACCTTACGCTTGAAGCCGGCGCCGGTTGGCGTCCGTCGTCTCGAGGTGATCACGGGAGTCGGCGGCGCACGTGGTCGCGCGATATGAAGGCGCGGATCGTTGCCGAGACGCTCGTGCCCAGATCCAAGCCATCGTCCCCGCCGAAGTGCACTTCGGTGGCATCCACACATTGATGACCGTCCAAGTCTGATGATTGTCTCGCGAAATGCCCCATCAGTACTGATTGGCCTCACAAGCGAACCGACCTCACCTTGGAATTCTGGCGAGAACATTCACTGGCACACTCAACCGATCAAGGCGTTCGCAGTTCTGTTGTGTCATCAGCTGGCCAACGCTTGGTGACAAACTGCAGTTGATGGTGGAATCATTTTCGCTCGGTCGCGGATCGTATCTTTGCGTCGGCCGCGCGAAGTCGCAGCGGCACTTGGGGAACAGATCGTCTAATGCTTCTCGTCATCCGACCGAACCTGACGGGCGCGCCGCGCGCTATGGCTCGCAGCTTGCCACTCTCCTTCCGACGCCAATATTAGCGATCGTGAGTCGACACATACCGTGCCATCTTTGACTGCTTCACCGTCGTTGTGGCTGGAGCAAGGTGCGGTGGCGGACTCTACCATTACCAATCGACACAACGAATATCCTTCAGCTATGGGCGATACGGTCGTCGTGCCAGGCGGCAGGACAGGCGCCCAGGTGAGTGCGACATCGAGGATTTCATTTGGCACCCCCTAGTCTTACTGCGTCATAAGTGGTGTCGTGAGCTCGTCGATCTTCGTCGTTTGTTGCAGCATGGACATCGATAGAGGCTCCGGGCGAGTGCGACGATGAGGCGTCGACGCATTGT
>JBGPOZ010000116.1:0-14198 GCA_041488295.1 Allostellaceae bacterium | reverse complement strand
ATTTCCTATTGCGACCGGCTCGATGACGGCATCCGCCTGTTGCAGGCCTATCTTGCGTACCGGCCCGATCACCGGCCCCGGTCGATCCCGCCGGCGCCGCCCGCCGCGCCGAGCCTCCCGCGTTCGGGCTATCTGAGCGAGCCCGAGGCGAAGGCGCTTCTCACCGCCTTCAGGCTGCGGGTGACGCGCGAGCGTCGCGTGCGGAGCACTGCGGAGGCCGGCGAGGCGTCCGACGCGATCGGCTACCCGGTCGTGCTGAAGGGCGTCAGCCGCACGGTCGTGCACAAGAGCGATGCCGGACTCGTGCGGCTCGGGCTCGCCGATCGCGCTTCCGTCGAAGCCGCGTTCGCCGAAATATTCCGAAACCTCAAAGCCCTCGATCCGGCCGCCGAGGACTGCGTCGTCGCGGAGATGGTGACGGGCGGGCTCGAGCTCATCCTCGGCGTCAAGCGCGATCCGCAATTCGGCCCGATGGTCATGGTCGGCGCCGGCGGCGTCTTGGTCGAGCTCATCGGCGATGTCGAGGTCGCGCCCGCGCCGCTCTCGGCCGAGATGGCGAAAGAAATGCTGAAGCGCCTGCGGGTCTGGCCGTTGCTGCAAGGCTTCCGCGGCCATCCGCGCCGCGACGTCGCCGCAATCGTCGATGCGCTGGTAAAGCTGGGACAGCTCGCCGCCGCGCTCGACGGCCGGCTGCTCGAGCTCGACGTCAATCCGCTCCTCGTCGGCCACGAGGGCGAGGGCGCGGTCGCCGCCGACGCGCGCGCCGTGCTCGCCTGACCAAAGTCGCCGGCGCGAAGCTTAGCCGAGCCGGAAGAAGCGCCGGGCGTTGCCGTAGAGCCACTTCTCGATCACGCGCTCCTTGAGCGGCAGCTTTTCATATTCGGCGATCGACTCTTTGTAAGGGATGCCGAGCGTGCTGGGCGAGAGCCCGACCATGATCTTGTCCTGAAGGAGCGTGTTGCCGAATTGCAGGAACTGCTCCCAGCCCGAGCCCTTGACCGCAAAATAGCGCGGGCTGTGCGCCGCCGTGTCGCACGAGAGATTGGGATGGCGCCGCAGCAGGCCGACCATGTCGGCGATCCACGGCCAGCCGCTCAATCCCGCGATGATCCGCAGCTCGGGAAAATCCATCGCGACCTGATCCAGATGACGCGGGTGCCCGAGATCGTAGGGGCGGTCATTCGCGTAGTTCATCGAGGTATAGATGCGCACCGGCACGTCGAGCTCGACGCATTTGGCATAGAGCGGGTAGAAGCGGCGGTCGCTCGCCGGCACCATGTTGAAGAGCGCGGCGATGCGCAAGCCGCCGAGGCCGAGATCGCGGACGACATGCTCGAACTCGCGCACGCCGCGCATTCCGTCGAACGGGCTGATCGAAGCAAGGCCGATGAAGCGGCCGGGATGAGCACGAACGATCTCGGCGAGGGCGCGGTTCGGGACGCGTCCGACGACGCCCGTCACGACGCCGGCCTCGTCCATGCCTTTCACGAACTCCGTGAGCGACATTCCCTTCGGCGCGCGCGCGGCCCCCTCGGGTCCCGCCGAGGCGCGGTGCGGAAAGATGCGCTCGTAATTCGGGAAGCCATAACCGGGCGGCGGATCGAGACGTTCGGGATCGCCGAAGCCGGGGACGAGGTTCTCCGTTCCGAACTTGCGCGGCTTGCCATGCTCGTCAGGCGGCAGGTCGCATTCGAGATCGATCACTTTTCTCAAGGGACGCTCCACGCTCGGCACCCGCTCCTCCAGCATAGCGCAACGCCGATGCGCGGCAACCGCCGCTCGGCATGGCAGAGTGCTCGGAGATCAAGCCTGGCGCGCCCCGGTCGGACTTAGAGAAATCTCTCGTCAGGAAACAAGCAGGCGCGCTTCACTTGACGGGATCGAGCCACACATCGGCGAGGTCCTGATTGAGATAATGGCTCGGCGTGATCGACCACCCCTTGAGCCGCGCTGAATTGGCGATGATCCGGTTCCACCACAGGATCGGCACGGCATAGGCCTCGGTCATCGCCTGCCGCTCGAACTCGCGCACGATCTTGGCACGTTGGCGCGGGTCGGCGGTCAGCGCCTGGCCGACGAAGAACGCGTCGAGCGTGCGGTCGGTGGCGCTCGAATAGTTGACAGGCGACAGATCGCGCGAGATGTACTTGGCGAGCTGCAGGGTCGGGTCGTCGAAATAATCGCCGGCGAAGTCGAAGGCAGCATCGAACTCGCCGCTTCTGAGCGCCGCGTCCCAGTCCTTGGTATTGAGGCGTTTCTCCTCGACCGAGACGCCGATCTCTTTCCACGCCGCGGTGACATAATCGGCACCAGGGCCATAGGGGATCGGCACGTCGCGGTTGACGAGCGCGATCTTGAGGCTCTTGACGCCGGCCTCGGCGAGCAGCCGCTTTGCCTCGGCGCGCGACGCGGCGCCATCGCGCGAGAATCCGGGCAGTCGTTCGAGCTCGGATTGCGGCGTCGCCATGGCGAAGCCGGGCCGCATCACGCCGCCGACGAACTTCATATAGGTCGTGCTCGACAGGCTCTCCGCCGCCTGCCAGCGATCGATGGCGAGCGACAGCGCGCGGCGTACGCGGTTGTCGTCGAAGGGCGGGCGCTTGGTGTTGAACACGAGCAGCAGATTGATGAGCCATGGCGCCTCGGCGACCTGAGCGCGCCCGCCAAGCGCGGCGACCAGCCGGTCGCGCTCGGCCGGAGTGACCGAGCGGAATTGCGCCTGAATGTCGCCATGCTCGAGCGCTGCGATGACCTTCTCGCCGCTCAAGAACCGCGCCTCATAGCCGTCGAGATAGGGCTTGCCGCGATCGAAATAATTCGCAAAGCGCCGCCCCGACCAATGATCGCCCTTGACGTGCTCGATGAAGGTGAAGGGGCCGGTGCCGAGAACATGCGTCTTCGGGAAGAGCGGATCCTCCTTCAGCTTCGCGGCGCTGTAGATGCAGTTCCAGGGCGAGGCGAAATTCGCCAGCATCGCCGCTTCCGGCCATTGCAGCCGAAAGACGACGGTGCCCGGATCCGGCGTCTCGATGCTGCCGATCGCTGCATAGCTCGCCTGCCGCGCCGAGAAGACGCCTTCGGGCGGGTGGACGATGCGCTCATAGCTCGCCTTGACGTCGGCCGAGGTGAGCTTCGTGCCGTCATGGAACAGCACGTTCGGCTTGAGCTTGAAGCTATAGACGCGCTTGTCCGGCGAGACGGTCCACGACTCCGCGAGATCGCCCTTGATCGCCGGGTAGTTCGCGGCGTCGAACTTCAGCAGCATCGAGTAGTGCGGTGCGACCGGGTGCAGGAAGGCGAAGGAGACGTTGGCGTGGCAGTCGTAATTCGCCGGCTCCGATTCGACGGCGAAGAGGAGCGTGCCGCCGCGCTTCGGCGAGCCCGTATCGGCGGCGTGGCTCGACGGCGCGAGCGCAATGACGAGAGCGATCGCGGCTGCGGCGACGGAGATGTGGAGACCATGCATGGAACGCGATCCTTGTTCGTGCAAAACGCTTAGCGTACCTGGGTGGCCTGCCACTGCCGGAATCGGTTGAAGAGCTGATCCTTCTCCTGCGTCGAGAGCGTACTGCCGCCCGACAGTTTCGTGCGCTCGTCGAGGAACTTGCTGAAGATCAGATGCATCTCGGTATCGTTCAGCGCCGGTGCCGCGGCAACGGCGTTGCGCTTGAGCCAAGTATCGGCCGTCGCAAAGCGCTTCCAGCCCGACAGCTCGGCGGCCAGATTGACGTCGCGCCACTTCGGATGGAACTGCTCCTCCTGCAGGCGCGGGAACTGAGTGAACAAGGCGTCGACGAAATTCACCAAATTGTGGTAGCGCTCGGTGTCGGGCTGCAGGTTCACTGCCACCAGCACCGTGCCGACGCCGATCGTATCGATGGGCTGATCGGCGGCTACGAGGCGCGGATAGTCATCGGCGGTGAACCGCGCCGGCAGATAGGCCGCACTCAGCGCCGGCTTGTAGGGTATGGCGACAAGGTGGAGCCCTTCCCCGCCGCGCAGCACGTCGAAGAGCGGCGCCGGCTTGGCAGCGACGTAAGCGACAGCCGCGATCTCGCCGGATTTCAGCTTTTGCAGGGCCAGCATACGATTGTCGAACACCGGCACGACCTTGACCTGGAGTAGCTCGAGCACTGCCGGTCCGGTGATCGTGGCGCCGCCGCCGAAGTTCACTTTCTTGCCGGCGAGATCCTCGATCTTGCGGATATCGGCCCGTGCCAGCACATGCAGCTCCTCGATGTGGAGCTTGGCGATGTAAGTGATCGAGGCATCGAGGCCCGGTACCGCACCATGCTGCTTGGCGTAATCGAGGACGTCGGTCTGCACGATGCTCATGTCGACGCCGCGCAGCGCCTTCAGGTCGATCAAAGCCGGCACGCCGCCATGCCCCACCACCGGCAGCACTCGGCGTGTCGCACCGTCATCGAGCAGGTTCGCGAGATCCTGCGCCATCTCTATCGACGCCGGATCGTCGCTCGTCATCAACTCGACCAGACCGCGATTGGCCCGCTCGGCCAAGGTCTCGGCGGCAGCGGCGCCCGCCGCGCCGCCGCTGACGATCAAAGCCATCGCCGCATAGCGGCAATGACGGAGTAATGTCGATCTCGAGACCTTCATCGTCCGCACCTCCGGCTCAGAGGGGCTGAAACAGCACTCCAGTCGTTTCCTGTCAACGAGCCCGCGTCGAGGCCTTCCATCTGCACAGCGGAACGAACCCGCTCGAAGACGTCAGATGACAACGGCAGCGTGCCCCCAATACCAGCAATTGACTCCGTGCCGCCCCGCCTGTCAATCGGCCCTTTATTTGCCGAAATTGTTAACGCATCGTTAGCCATTGTCATCTCGCGCAAGAAGAGGCCGCCTTCGACTGCAGCGCGCGAGCTTCTGTCTTTGAGCTCGAACAGGCCCACGCAGCAATGGAGCCACAAACCTGTCTTTGCCCCCACCCGGCTGTCGATCAGCCGTTCGGCGCGATGAGTTCGATCCCCTGCCGTTCAGGTCGCATGCGACCGCACAGCTTCCAACGGCCGATGGAACGGAATATTTTCTGGCATCAGGAGAGGCGTGCCCAGGATCAAGTCGGAGGCGCGCTCGCCGATCATCATGATCGGCGCATTCAGATTGCTCGACACGATCGATGGCATGACCGAGCCATCAGCAATTCGCAGGCCTTCGACGCCACGCACGCGCGTTTGAGGATCGACGACGGCCATTGCGTCATTGTCGCTTCCCATTTTGCACGTCCCGCAGAGATGAAAGCCGCTGCCGGACATATTCCGGATCAACGCATCGATCTCGGCTTGGGACGTCGGCATGCTGGTCGGCTCGAGCGGCTTGCCGCGGTAGGGATCAAACGATCTCTGCGCCACCACTTCCTGTATGAGAGCGTAGGATTCGCGGAGCTCCTGGATATCGATCTCCGTCGCGAGGTAGTTCGGGTCGACGACAGGCGCGGCGAGCGGATCGGCCGAGCGAAGTGCCAGCTTGCCCCGGCTCGTCGGCCGCATCGGGCCGGCACCGACCCGAAAGCCGTGCTTGTCCGTGCGAGGAACCCAGCCGTTGAAACAGACGGGAAAGAAATGGAATTGGATATTGGCGTGCGGAAGATCGGGCCGCGAGCGCAGGAAAGCGCCGACATGGCACTGATTGCCGGCCGCGACGCCGGATTTGAACAAGAGCCATTGCAGGCCGATCAACGCGATCTTGTGCGGTTTCAAAAGGCCGTTGATGGTGACAGGCTGCGTACATTCCCATTGCAAATCGATCTCGAGATGATCCTGCAAGTTCTTGCCGACGCCCGGCAGGTCGTGCACGACCGCGATGCCGTGTTGCCGCAACTCGTCGGCGGGGCCGATGCCCGACAGCAACAGGATGTGCGGCGAGCCGACCGCGCCGGCGCTGAGGATGATTTCGCGATCGGCATGGGCGGTCAGTCGATGACCGCCGTGTCGGTATTCGAGCCCGATCGCTCGGTGCCGCTCGAGGAGGAGGCGCGTGACCGTCGCGCCCGTGCAAACCTGAAGATTTTCCCTCGGCCCTCGCTTCTCGAGGAAAGCGTATGACGCGCTCGAACGGTACCCCTTGTCGGCATTCATATCGAAACGACAAAACCCTTCTTGCTGGAATCCATTGACGTCGTCGGTGACGGGATAGCCGGCCTCGCGCCCCGCAGCGAGAAAGGCCTCGTTCAACGGATTGAGCGGATCCTGGCGCCGGACGCCCACGGGACCGTTGCCGCCGCGGTATTCATCGGCTCCCTCCGCGCGGGTCTCCAGCCGCTTGAAATACGGCAGCACGTTCGCGTAGGACCAGCCGACCGCGCCTTCGGCTTCCCAGCGCTCGTAGTCATGAGGATTGCCGCGCAGATAGACCATGCCGTTGACCAGCGATGATCCGCCAAGCCCGATGCCGCGGGGATGATCGATCAGCCGGCCGTTCAGCCCTTTCTGTGCAACGGTCGGATACCAGCGCATATACCGACCACCGGGTTTGAAGTTCTCGCGAAGGCCGCCGGGTATGCGCACGGTCCAGCTCGTATTCGGCGGCCCCTGCTCGATCAGGAGAACGCGAATTTCCGCCTTCTCGGACAATCGGCTCGCGACGACACAGCCTGCCGATCCGGCGCCGACGACGATGTAATCGTAGGTGCGTGATCTGTTCATCTGATCGGGTAACCGCCGATGCAATGCTACCTTCGATTGTCAGCCTTCGCGGCTGGATCGTTGACCATCACCGTGATGTCGGCGGCGAGGTGGTGGGTCGGCCCATGCGTCGGCTGGCCGGGCTGCAGGATGGTGTTGCCGTAGGCGGGCACGGTCGGAATGGCGGCCTCCGCCAGCGGCGTCATCCGCCGCTTGCGCGCCAGCGCCGCCGCGATATGCGGTGCCAGCTCCGCCAGCTTCTTCGCCTCCCGTTCGCTGGAGCCCTCCTTCAGCGCCGGCATGACCTCGGCGGCGAAGAGGCGCAGCGCCTCGCAGATGTGGTCGTGCCGATTGCGGCCGCCCTGCTGGATGAAGATCACCTGGTCGACGCCCGAATCGCGATAGCGGCGCAGGTGCTCTCGCAACTCGGCAGGCGTACCGATGCCGCTGCCGTGGCCGATTTCGGGCAAGCCGGCGCGCGCCGTCTCGAAGCGCTCCCAAATATCGGTGCGGCCCGGCCGGTGCTGACCGTAGACGTAGTAATGACCGAGCGAATAGCCGAAGAATTGAAAGCCCTCGGCGCCCCGTCGCTTGGCCTCGGCGGCGTCGGCGTGGCACGAGAAGCCGGTGACCATGGCGATGTTGGCGTTGACCGCATGACCGATCGGCACGCACGCGTCGGACTTGATGATCTCGTAATACTCCTTCGCCCACTTGCCGGCCTCGGCCGGGTCGACGAAGGCGAAGGTGAGGGCGCCGATGCCGGCGCGCGCGGCGGCGTGAATCGTGTCGCGCTTCGAGCACGCGACCCAGAGCGGCGGGTGCGGCCGCTGGAGCGGCTTCGGCACGATGTTGCGGCACGGCATGCTGAAGAACTTGCCCTGGAAGCCGGGGTAGGGATCCATCACCATCATGTTGGCGGTCTCTTCGACCGCCTCCGCCCACATTGCCTTCTTCTGCTCGGGGCCGATCCCGAAACCTTCGAGCTCGACCCGCGAGGCGGATTCGCCGGTGCCCCAGTCGACGCGACCGCTCGACACGAGATCCAATGTCGCGATGCGTTCGGCGACGCGGGCGGGATGATTGTAGCCCGGTGGCGCGAGGACGACGCCGTGACCGATGCGGATGCGCGAGGTGCGCGCCGCGGCGGCGGCGAGAAAGACCTCGGGCGCCGAGGAGTGGGCGTATTCTTCGAGGAAGTGGTGCTCGACCTCCCAGATGGCATCGATGCCGAGCTGGTCGGCGAGCTCGACTTGCGCCAGCGCCTCCTGGAACAGCCGGTGTTCGGCATCGCCGTCCCACGGGCGCGGCAGTTGATGTTCGTAGAGGAGACCGAACTTCATGCGATGTCTTCCTCAAGCGGTTCAACGGCGATGGTCGCACCTCGGCGATCAATGGACAAGAGACGCCGCTTGGCATCGGTCGCGGCAATGAACTAACGTCGGGGAGCCGAGCGACGAGACCTCATCCCCAAAGGAGGGACCATGGTGACCTATCGAACGCGGCGCGGGGCAAGGAACTACGGGCAGGCGATCGGCATCCTCCAGCTCGATTGCTCGCTGCCGTTCATACCGGGCGACGTCGACAACGCCAGCACCTATCGCTATCCGGTCCTCTACAAAGTCGTGCCCGGCCTCTCGACCGCGGCATGCCTGCGTGGCGCCCCGGATCTCGCGACGGCGGCCGTGGCGGCCGCGGTCGCGCTCGAAGGACAAGGCGTCCGCGCGATCTGCAGCGATTGCGGCTTCATGCTGCAGTTCCAGGACAAGGTGCGCGAGGCTGTGCGCGTACCGGTCGCGTTGTCGAGCCTCCTGCAACTGCCGGTCATCGCCAGCAGCACCGCGGCGGCGCGCCCGATCGCCGTCATCACCGCGGATGCGAACAATTTGACCCAGGATTTCCTCGCCCGCAACGGCGTCGCGGTGCGCAACAAGGTGATCATCCGCGGTCTCCAGGACGAGCCCGAGTTCAAGGCGGCGGTGCTCGAGGAGAAGGGCTCGATCGATGCTGCGCGCGTCGAGGCGGAGCTCGTCGCCGTGTGCCGCGAGGTCGCGGAAGAGCATCGCGATCTCGCCGCCATCCTCCTCGAATGCTCGATGCTGCCGCCCTATTCGAGAGCACTGCAGGACGCGGTCGGACTGCCGGTCTTCGACTTCGTGACGATGATCGACTATCTCTACGCCGCGACGCATCAGCGAAGATACGAGGGCTTCTATTAGAACAAGTTCGAAGGGCTTCTATTCGAGCGGAGTTCGACACGGTCGCTGCGTCTAGTTCGTCGTCCCCGCGCAAGCGGGGATCCAGGAGCAGCTGGATTCCCGCTTGCGCGGGAATGACGATGAAAGACCACGATCGAACCTCCCACTCTGAAGGAGCCCCCGACTAAGCGCCGGGGAGGGAGCGATGCGGGTTCTGGTGATGGGTGGCGGCGTCGTCGGCGTCACCACCGCCTATCAATTGCTGGGCGACGGGCATGAGGTCGCCCTCATCGAGCGCCGACCGGAGGTCGCGCAGGAGACGAGCTGGGGCAATGCCGGAATGATCGCACCCGGCCACTCCTTCGTGTGGTCGTCGCCGCGGGCACCATGGATCCTCTTGAAGTCGCTGGTGCGCAAGAACCAGTCGCTGCGCTTCCGGCCGTCGGCGGACCCGCGCCTGTGGACGTGGTCGCTGAAATTCCTGGCGCAATGCACCGAGACGCGGGCGCGCGCCAACACGCTGATGAAGCACCAGCTCGCGACGTATTCGCAGCGCGTGTTGCAGGAGACAGTGCAGGCCGAGACGCTCGACTACGACCGCATGACCCGCGGCATCCTCTATTTCTATCGCGACGAGGCCTTGCTCGACGCCGGCGTCAAGCACATGCAGATCCTCGCCGATGACGGGCAGGAGGTGCGCGTTCTCGACCGCGCGCAGATTCTGGAGCTCGAGCCCGCCTTCGCCGGCATGGGCGACAAGATCGCGGGCGCCATCCACTGCCCGACCGACGAGTCCGGCGATTGCAACAAATTCACCGCCGGCCTCGCCAAGATTTGCGTCGCGCGCGGCGCCGAGTTCCACACCTCGACGCCGATCGCCGGCATCGAGGTATCGGGCGACGAGATTGTCGGCGTCAAAGCCGGCGGTCGGCTCTTCAAGGCCGATGTCTACGTCATGGCGCTCGGCTGCGAGAGCCCGATCCTCGCGCGCACGATCGGCGTCGATCTGCCGATCTACCCGATCAAGGGCTACTCGCTGACCGTGCCGGTCGGCAATCACAGGGGAGCGCCGGCGATCTGTTCCATCGACGAGCACAACCTCGTCGCGATCTCGCGCTTCGGCGAGCGCGTGCGCATCACGGCAACGGCGGAGTTCGCGGGCTACGACACGTCGCACAAGCCCGCCGACTTCGCCTTCATGAAGGGCGTTGTGCAAGAGCTCTACCCTGACGGCGGCGATTACGAGCGCGCCGAGATGTGGGCGGGATTGCGGCCGATGACGCCGACCAACCTGCCGGTGTTCGGCCGCAAGCGCCACCGCAACCTCTATTACAACACGGGCCACGGCCATATCGGCTGGACGATGGCGCACGGCTCGGCGCGCATCACCGCCGATCTCATCGCCGCGCGCCCGCCGGCGCTGTCCATGGCGGGGTTGGCGGCGTAACGGCTCGGATCACTGGGAGGGTTCCTCGGCCGCGCATCTTCGGGGGGCAGCGCGCCCGGTGCGGTATTGGGTGGCTTGAGGCGCGCCGGACATCCAGCGACGACGAGAACGACCTGGTCCCAACCGGGCGCGAGCATCGTCGGCGGCGATTGCGAAAGTTAGAATCAGACCGAGTCTACGAATGGTCCGCCACGTATCGGATGATCAGCTGCGGGTCCTGTAGCCGACTCTGATCATGCACTTGGCGACGCATACTATTCCCCTGCGACCACATACTCCCGCGCCATAGAAACAACCGCAGGACGACTGTAGCTTCCAGCGCCCACCGTCCGGCCGCCCGGTCGGACACCTTGGAACGCGCCATCGACCTTGGCGCGGCCGGACCGATCTTTTCGCCGACGTTTCTGCGGCAACCGGCAACCTCACGGAGGCGTAGTGTGATGCGAAGCACCGGCGGCGACATGCCGAAGACCGATTGGCTCGTCTGCAGCGAGGCGACCGATAGCACCGGCTGGGATCCGCAAATTGCCGAATTCTTCCGGTACTGGCTGTCGATCTGCCCGGTCGGACGCCTGCCGGGGCGTCAACATTTCGATCCGCTTCACATCGCGAAGCTCATGGCGCGAGTGTGGATGCTCGATGTCGTGGCCGGACTTTCTGGGCCGCGCTTTCGCTATCGGCTGGTCGGAACCAAGGAGGTCGAGACCTTGCAGCGTGAGGTCACCGGGCACTGGCTCGACGAGGCGCACCCCCATCTGGTCGAGACACGTTACGGGCTCAAGCGGTTCATCTTCATGGCGGAGAGCGGCCAGCCGACCTACCGCAAAGGCGAAGTCAACTTCTCGCATCACAGGGACCATCGCATCGTCGAAAACTGTATGGTGCCGCTCGCCCGAGACGGGGTGTCGGTCGACCTGATCGCAGTCTGCTCGGTCCTGTATCGGCTCGATGGGAGCCAGAATTGACCGGATTGGTGGAGAGGCTGGCGGTGTAGCGGCCCGCGCCGGCGCGATGTGAGCCGACGTCCATCCGCCGGGCCGTGCTGGAATTCTGCGGCCTTAAGCCGCTGTCATCAGATACCGGCGAATTTCGGGGTTCTCGCGCCGCCACATCACATTGTCCAAGAAATAATGGTGGATGTTGATGAACACCGGGATGGAAAACATGAATACGCCCGCGCCGAGCGCGGTTTCCCCATAATCGATGACGCTGTCCAATATCGCCGGACCGACGACGAACGCGGTGCTGCCGACGAGAAACCCGACCAGGAGAAACAGGGAGAATGCCCGCAATCGGCCGCCGGGCGGTGCCGACAGCTCGCTGAGCTTATAGCGCCAGACGACGACTAGATATTGCAGCGAATGAAATGGCGGGATGATGAACAGGAACCAGGGATCGAGCAGCAGGAACAGCCAGACGTAGAGCGTCGTGAAATATGAAAGCGCCCCCAACGCGGGAACCGGTTCGCCGCGGACCATCCGCCGCCCGAATAGGGTCAGGACCGCGACCAGCAAGAGACCCGAGCCGAGCAGCGAGGCGCCGAGCAAGATGGTTGGGACGTGAACGACGGCGATCAGTTTGGAAAACGCCTCGCCGCTGCCGTACCCATGATTGTAGATGCACCAATAGGACAACCAGACTGCATAACAATTGGCGAGCAGAAGCCGCTTTTCCCAGGCTTGGAAGAAACTGCGCTTGAGCACCGAATCGACGATGAGGAGCCCATAGCCCTGCTTCACATAGTGCCAGCCGGTCAGGAACACGAACAGACTCCCCAGCACCGCAATGAAGCTCGGCGCTTCAAAGCCGATACCCGCCACGAGCGCAGCGAGGAGAGCGATCGGTACGACAAGCCCGGCAAACACGTAACGGCGGCGAAGCGCGCCGCCTTCCGGGGCGATCTTCGCGCCGAAGCGAGCGTAGAAGATCTGATAGGAATGCACGAAGTGCGGAAAATTCAGAATGATCGCCACGGACAGGGCCAGCGAGAAAAGTGCCGGCGGAGGCGGAGCTTGCATCGGACGAAACAGCGCGATCACGGCGGTGACCATGAGCGAGCCGCCGCCGAGGCAGATGAAATCGACCACCGGACCGAACAAGTAGCGTTGACGTCCGATGGTAGGACAGTTTGCCTCTGCAACGCCGTCGATTGTGCCGAGTTGGGTACTCATGCCGGGGATCTCGAACCGAGTGGCGTGGCCGCCATTCTACCGAGGGAAACCCGACCAAACCGTTAAGCGACCCCAATCTCTGCCAAGTCGGTCGCCGCTGCTCGACCGGGTGCAATGCCGCTGCCTCGCTGGGCAATCTCGCGCGCGAGGCGCAAGCCCCCGGGTTCGCGACGTCGGCACGCGACATCGACGCCGATGCCGCGACACCACGAAACGGTGAAACACGTCAGGTATGGCCAAAGATGGAAAATGAATCTGTTGTCTGATGGTCTATCGGTACGTGCAACTTCTCTCGAAACTTTTGAATATTCCAATATTTGCACAGAGTAAAAAGAACACACATCACATCGTATTGCCCATTGTGGGTGTTTTTGACGGTTGGTTACATTTTGTTACAATATTTTGAACATTTGTTCCGATTTCGTCAGAAGTTCGTCCCAGATTTACTCTTAATACAAAGCAACGAAGCCACCTCGCCTCAACCGCTGTGTGGCGGCGGTCCCGGTTCCAATGATGAACTCAAGGGAGATCAAGATGACAAACATCGCCCAGCATCTCGAACCGCATCTTCCCCGCCTGCGACGCTATGCCCACTCTCTGGTGCGCAATGCGCCGGCAGCCGACGATCTCGTGCAAAGCACAATCCTGCGTGCCCTCGAAAAACAGCACCATTATCGCGTCGACACGAACCTCCATGGCTGGCTGATGACGATCATGCACAACGAGCATGCAAACGAGGTCCGTCGTCAGATGCGCATTCCGAGCCATGTTACGGCGGACGCACTCGAAAAGGTTGGCACGCGCTCGACACAGGACGCCGTGGTCGAGCTGCGCGAGATCCGCAACGCCGTCGCGCGGCTGCCGGTGAACCAGCGCGAACTGCTTCTGCTGCATTCGGTCGACGGTCTCAGATACGACGAAATCGCAGCCCGCATCGGCATACCTCTCGGCACCGTCCAGTCACGCATCTGGCGCGCCCGCACGACACTGCGCGCCCTCCTCGCTGACCCCAAGACAAAGCTCGGCCTCGCGCACCAAGGACGTCCGCAGCAAGCCGAGATGTGGGTGAACTAGTCGGCAAGGTAGTTCGCAGACCACGTGCGTACCTCATTCAAGGGATAGCGACAAACTCGGGCGAGTGCGCCGCACCTACGCGCGCTTGCCCGGGTCTCAGGCCTCGAGCGGATCGTGTCCCGAGACGTGGTGTAGGGCGCCGTCCGGAGGCAAACTGTTCTCCCGTCGGATCTCCCTGCTAACAGTGAAGAATTGAGCAAGTTTTGATCCTGCACTAAGAGCGTAGCAGGGTCCCGATGCGCGTCAAAAGTGGCTCCGCACGGCAAATGGAAGCGCTCGAATAATCAATGATATGCGTTCAGTATTGAACGGGGCGACAATTGGATGCAATTTCATGCCGGCCGACATTTGCTTTCGGGTCGGCAGGCCGAGCTCACCAAACCACAGAGTGCTCGCTCCCGAGAACGAGCTCTCTGGACAAAATCGCTGGAGGAAACAGATGCCTAACCTGGATACGGGCAATACCGGCTTCATGCTGCTCTGCAGCAGCCTGGTCATGCTGATGACGCCAGGCCTCGCTTTTTTTTATGGCGGGCTGGTCAGTCGCCGGAACGTGCTGGCGATCATGATGCAGTCCTTCGTGTCGATGGGCTGGACGACCGTCATCTGGTTCGCCTTCGGCTACTCGCTGTGCTTCTCCGGCGATGTCGGCGGGGTTATCGGCAAT
>JBGPOZ010000115.1:0-14304 GCA_041488295.1 Allostellaceae bacterium | reverse complement strand
GGCGCCGCCGCTCCGTCCGCCGTGGCATAGCGCGCCGCCACGGCCCATATCAGGTCCATGTTCGCCCGACTTTTCGCCAAGGGATCGCCGCAGCCGGCCGGACCGCCGCGAATCGCCGATGGCTCGCGGGTTTACGCCGTCGGCGACATTCACGGCCGCGCCGATCTTCTGCGCGCCATCAATCGGATGATCCGCGAGGATGCGGCCGCCGCGCCGACGGCGCGCAAAATCGTCGTTTATCTCGGCGATTACGTCGATCGCGGCGACGCGTCGTGCGCGGTCATCGATTGCCTCATCGACGAGAAGCTGCCCGGCTTCGAGCATGTCCATCTGCTCGGCAACCATGAGGACAGCATGCTGCGCTTCCTCGGCGATTTGCAGATCGGCCCGGCATGGCTCGCCTATGGCGGGGCGGCGACGTTGCGCAGCTACGGCGTCGTGCCGCCCTCATCCGATCGCGGGCTGGCACGCGTCCAAAGCGAGCTGCGCGACAAGCTGCCGCAGCGGCATCTCGATTTCCTGCGCCGGCTCCCGCTCTCGCATGTCGAGGGCGATTATTGTTTCGTCCATGCCGGCATGCGGCCGGGCGTCGCGCTCGATGCGCAGGCGCCGCAGGACCTGCTGTGGATCCGCGACGAATTCCTCGATTCGACCGCGGATTTCGGCAAGATCGTCGTGCATGGGCATTCCATCACCGACGAACCCGACGTGCAATTGAACCGCATCGGCATCGACACCGGCGCCTACGCCAGCGGGCGCCTCACCTGCCTCGCGCTCGCCGGCGCGGAACGGAAGTTCCTGCGGACCTGAGAGACGCGGGCCGACCCGCGCCGATGCCTTGGTTCAAGATCGCGGCGCGTGCTTGCTCAACATGCGCTGCAAGGTGCGGCGGTGCATCTTCAAGCGCCGTGCCGTCTCCGAGACGTTGCGCTCGCATTGCTCGAAGACGCGTTGGATGTGCTCCCAGCGCACCCGGTCGGCCGACATCGGATCGGCCGGCGGCGCCGGCGGCGCGCCGTCGCCGGCGAGAAGCGCGTGCTCGACGGCGTCGGCATCGGCCGGCTTCGGCAAATAGTCGATCGCGCCGGCTTTGACCGCGGCGACCGCCGTCGCGATGTTGCCGTAGCCGGTCAGCATGACGATGCGGACGCTCGGGCGTGCTTGCCGCAAGGCGCTGACGACTTCGAGACCGTTGCCGTCGGCGAGGCGCAGATCGACCACGGCGAAGGCGGGCGGCCGCGCATGCGCCGCTTCGATGCCGGACGCGACGCTCTCGGCGGTGTCGACAAGGAAGCCGCGCTTCTCCATGGCACGGGCGAGGCGCTGACAGAACGGGGCGTCGTCGTCGACGATGAGAAGCCGGCGGTCGGCCTCGGGTCGCAAGCTGAGCCGGATCTCCTCGGTGCCGCGCTCTGTCGCGCTCGGCGCACGCGGCGGCGTCGTCTCGCTCATGTCACTGCCTCTTGTCGCGAAAGCGTCAACTCGGCGGGCAACAGCGCACCGCGCGGCCAATGCACGGCGACATGCGCGCCGCCCTCGCCGAGATTGGCGAAATCGACCCGCGCGCCGGTCCGCTCCAGCAGCGTCTGCGCGATGAAGATGCCGAGCCCCATATGCTCTGCCTCGTTGCTTCGACCCGAGAGATAAGGCTGGCCGAGGCGCGGGAGCAAGCCCGGCGGAAAGCCCGGCCCGTCATCGACGATCTCGACGCCGATCACGGCCTCGTCCCAGGCGATCGCCACGCTGACCTCGCGGCGGGCGAATTGGATGGCATTCTGGATGAGGTTGCCGAGGCCGTGCATGATCTCCGGGCTGCGCGCCACCTCCGGCTCCTCGCCGGTGCTGGTGGTCGTCGCATAGATGACATGGATGCCGGCGGCGCGGTAGGGCGCTCCCGCCGCCTCGACGAGCGCTGAGATCGGCAGGCGGTCATAAGGCGAGGCATCTTCGGCGCCGGGGCGTTGCGACAGCTCGGCGAGGATGAGGCGGCACCGCTCGCTCTGGCTCAAGAGCAGCGCCGCGTCCTCGGCGTGGGGGCTGCCCTCCGGCAACTCGCGGACCAGCTCCTTGGCAACGATCGCGATCGTGCCGAGCGGGGTGCCGAGCTCGTGCGCCGCCGCCGCGGCGAGGGCGCCCACCGCCGAGACCCGTTGCTCGCGGGCAAGCGCGAGCTGCGTTGCCGCGAAGGCTTCGCGCATCCGCCGCGCCGCGCGCGCGACGCTCCAAGCATAGGCGGCGATGAAGGCGGTCGAGAGGACGAGCGCGGTCCAGATGCCGAAGACGTAGATCGCCGGCAGCACCGGCGCCGCGCCCCGCCAGGGCAGCGGCCAATGCGCGATCCCGAGCACGGTCACCGCCGAGATCGCCAGCGCCGAAAGGCCGATGACGCTGCGCCGCGAGAGGATCGTCGCGGCGACGGTGACGGGCGCCACCATGAGGATGGCAAAGGGATTCTCGAGCCCGCCGGTCAGGAACAGCAGGAGGCCGAGCTGAAGGATGTCGTAGCCGAGATAGAGCGCGGCGTCGCGCTCGCTGAGGCGATGCGCCCTCCGGCGGAAGACGCCGTTGCCGATATTGACGAGCGCCGAGGCGGCGATGGCGGCGAAGGTCAAATCCAGCGGTACCGGGAAACCCAGCCCGTCGTGAATGACGAGAAGGCTCGCCGCTTGCCCCAGGATCGCGGCCCAGCGGATGGCGTCGAGAAGGCGCAGGCTGACGCCGGCGGCGCCGGCATCGGCGGCTTCGCCCGGTGTGCCACCATATTCGAACAGACGTGCCATGCCGGTTAGATGGTATCAGCCGCGAAGATTTGCCGCATCTGCGGTGGACCGCCCTCGCCCCAAGGGGAGAGGAACCGATCATCGCCCGCCACCCGCTAGCCAATTGCGCGCTCCCGCCCCATATTCCCGGACGTGTCGCATCCAGCCATTCTCGTCCGCGGGCTCACCAAGCGCTTCAAGAGCACTCTTGCCGTCGACGGCCTCGATTTCGCGATCGAGGCCGGGACCGTGGCGGCGCTGCTCGGCGGCAACGGCGCCGGCAAGACGACGACCCTCTCGATGCTGCTCGGCCTCTTGTTGCCGAGCGCGGGGTCGGTCGAGATCCTCGGCACCGACATGCTGCGCCATCGCCACCGCGTGCTGGCGCGGATGAATTTCTCGTCGCCCTATCTCGATCTGCCGCACCGCCTGACGGTGCGCCAGAACCTCGAAATCTACGCGCGGCTCTATGGCGTCAAGGATCGGCGCCGGCGCATCGAGGCGCTTGCCGAGGATCTCCAGATCGCCGATTTCCTGAAGCGGCCGAGCGGCAATCTCTCGGCCGGGCAGAAGACGCGCGTCGCGCTCGCCAAGGCGCTGCTCAACGAGCCCGAGGTGCTGCTGCTCGACGAGCCGACCGCCTCGCTCGATCCCGACACCGGCGATTGGGTGCGCGGATATCTCGAGCGCTTCCGCGCACGCACCGGCGCCACCATCCTCCTTGCCTCGCACAATATGGGCGAGGTCGAGCGGCTCTGTTCCGACGTCCTCATGCTGCGGCGCGGCCGCATCGTCGATCGCGGCTCGCCGCAAGCGCTGGTCGACCGTTATGGCCGGGCCAATCTCGAGGAGGTCTTCCTCGACATCGCGCGCGGCGAGCGCAGCGCCGAATTCGCGAGCGCCGGATGAGCTGGCTCGGCGCGCTCGCCCACGACACCGGCGCCGGCTTTTCGATCGGCCGGGTCGGCGCCATGCTGCTGCGCTATCTCTATCTTTTGCGCACCTCCTGGCCGCGCATCCTCGAGCTCATCTACTGGCCGACCATCCAGATGATCCTCTGGGGCTTCATGAGCCAGTTCCTGCGCACCAACTCGACCTGGGTCGCGGGCGCCTTCGGCGTGCTGCTCGCCGCGGTCCTTCTCTGGGACGTCTTGTTCCGCAGCCAGCTCGGCGTCTCGATCTCGTTCCTCGAGGAGATGTGGGCGCGCAATCTGGGGCACCTCTTCGTCAGCCCGCTGCGTCCCTATGAATGGGTGCTCTCGCTCCTCGCCATGAGCTTCATCCGCGTCATGATCGGCGTCGTCCCGGCGATGCTGCTCGCCATCCCGCTCTACCATTACTCGATCTTCGATCTCGGCCTGCCGCTCCTCGCCTTCTTCACGAACCTGCTCGTCATGGGCTGGGCGCTGGGGCTCATCGTCATCGCCCTCATCCTGCGCCACGGCATGGGCGCCGAGACGATCGCCTGGCTCGCGATCTTCATCCTGGCACCGGTGAGCGCCGTCTACTACCCGGTGACGATCCTGCCGATTTGGCTGCAATACGTGGCGGCGGCGCTCCCCTCCGCACATGTCTTCGAGGGCATGCGGGCGCTGATGTTCGAGCACGTCTTCCGCCTCGACCATTTTCTCGCCGCGGTGGCGCTCAATGCCGTCTACATTGCCTTCGGCGCGGCGATGTTCCTTCTCTCCTTCCGCAGCGCGCGGCGGCGTGGCGCCTTGCTGCAGGTCGGCGAGTGAAGGAGAGCGCCGGGCTTCTCGTCTACCGGCTCCGCGACGGCGCCGCCGAGGTCCTGCTGGTCCATCCCGGCGGCCCGTTCTGGGCGAAGAAGGATGCGGGGGCCTGGTCGATCCCGAAGGGCGAGGCGGCGCCCGGCGAGGACCTCCTCGCCCGCGCGAGGCAGGAGTTTCGCGAAGAGACGGGGTTCGCCGTCGAGGGCGCGTTCCAGCGGTTGGCGCCGGTGAAGCAGCGGGGCGGCAAGATCGTCCATGCCTGGGCGGCCGCCGGCGATGTCGATGCCGAGCGGATCGTCAGCAACACCTTCACCCTCGAATGGCCGCCCCACTCCGGCAACCATCGCGAATTTCCGGAAGTCGACCGCGCGGGTTGGTTCGATTTCGCAACGGCACGCGAGAAGCTGTTGCACGCGCAGATTCCGCTGCTCGATCAGCTCGAAACTCTCCTCGCGCGGGGGACGCCGTCGGGGACGTGATGCGAGCCTTCAACCCTCGGGCGGCGCGCGGGTCGGGCTGAACAGCTCGTCGTCGCCCAGCTCTTCGCGGCGCCTCGCCTCGAGCTCGCGATTGTAGCGGCGCAGCGCGTAGGCTTCCGTCAGATAGCCGAGGATGCGCCGTTCGGCGGTGCTCTCGACGACGGGCAGCGCCTCCGCCTCGGCGGCGATGAAGAGATCGAGCGCGGCGCGGACGGGTTGGGTCGGGGTGAGGAAGAACGCCGCGCCGACGACCAGATCCGCGGTATGCAGCGTGTCGCCCGCGGGATCGAAATCGGTGCTGTGCACCGCCGGGATGTCGATGAACCCGGCATAGTATCCGCGCTCGTCGAGGGCGAAGACGATCTTCGTGCCGGCCGCCGGGAAGCGCTCGCGCAATTCGCGCAGGCTCGTCTCCTTCGGCACCGTCGCGAAATCGCGGCGCATCAGCCGTCCAGCGGTCAGATCCTGGAGCCAGCCGATGTCATGGCCGCCATGCAGCGCGACGCCGCGAATGTGAAAGCGCCACGTCGCGAAGGAGTAGCCGAACCATTGCCGGGCGGTGAACGAGGCGAGGAGCACCGCCGCGGTGACGCCGATCGTCGCCGAGAAGTCGGAGGTGACTTCGAGGACAAGCAAAATCATCGTCACCGGAGCGCCGACGACCGCCGCCGCCACCGCGCCCATGCCGGCGAGAATGAAGACGCTGTGATGCGCCGCCAGCGCCGGCGAGACATCGGCGGCCAATACCCCGACGATGCCGCCGAACAGGCTGCCCATGAAGAGCGACGAGCTGAACATGCCGCCGCGGAAGCCGCTGCCGATCGAGAGCGCCGATGCGAACAGCTTGGCGACGACGAGGCCGAGCAGCAGCGGCACCGTGTAGCCGGACGTTACCGCGGTGGTGATCCCGCCATGCCCGCTGCCCAGCACTTGCGGATAGATGAGCGCGAAGAGGCCGAGCAGTGTTCCGCCCGCCGCCGGCCGCGACCAAGCCGGCAATTCGAGGCGGCGGAACCAGCTCTCGACGAGCGTCACGCCCGTCATCGACGCGATGGCGAGCCCCGACGCCGCGATGCCGAGCAAGGTCAGCACCACATAGTCGGAGAGCATGAGATCGACGTGGTCGTAGACGACGTAGATGGGCTCGTTGCCGAAGAGCTGCCGTACGACGAGGGTTCCGGCGAGGGCGGCGATGGCGATCGGCGCCAATGTCGCCAAGGCGTAGCTGCCGAGGATGAGCTCGAAGGCGTAGAAGGCTCCCGCCAAGGGTGCGTTGAAGGCGGCGCCGATCGCTGCCGCCGCGCCGCAACCGACGAAGGTTCGCAAATCCGACCGGCGCAGGCGGAGAGTGCTGCCGATCCATGATGCGGTGCCGGAGCCGAGCTGCGTGTAGGCGGCTTCGAGGCCGACCGACGCTCCGACGCCGGCGGAGAGGATGGTCAAGATGGTGAGGCGAAGGCTGTCGGCGAACGACATCCGGCCGCCATAAAGGGCGTTGGCCTCGATCGCGTCGACGATGTCGCCGGAGCGCCAGCGTCGGGCAAGCTGTGCGACGATCCGTAGACGAGGCCGCCGACGGTCGGCACCACCATGGCGCGCCAGGGCTCGATCATCGCGGTCGTGCTCGAGAGTCGCGTCCCGAACGGGACGGCGAACAGCCCGGTATGGATCGCGAGAACAAGCTCCTGGACGATGACGACGCCCAATCCGACGACGGCGCCGATGAACGCTGCCGCCAGCACGATGCCGAGATCGCTGTTGCGGATCTCGCGGGCGAGGATGCGCAGCCGCGTCCGCAGCTCGAGCCGCAACGTCCTCGCGTGGATTGCCGCGCCGGCCCCACCCTCCGCTATGCGCATCGCTCTCTCATCTTTGGCCGTGAGCTCGGTCGTTTGTGCCACTATAGTGCGCGATTCGTCTACCGCTCGAAGCACGTCGTTCATCGGCATGGCGATGACAGGGGCATGGCGTTGACAGGCAGCACTCGGCGCCTCGTTCAAGGATTGTCCCGCGCCCCTCTCAGAGGCAGCGCGTTTCCGGTGCTGATCGGCGCGGCAATCGGCTGCTTCACCTTCGGCGCGCTCAGCATTCGCGAGACCGACACGGATGATCTCCTCTCGGCGCCCGTCGAGGCGATGCTGCTCGGCGCGGCGTTCGCGCTCGCCTCTCTGCCGAAGCGCTGGGCGCTCGTCGCCCGGGCCGCCATACCGATGCCGACCTTCTTCCTCTATCTGACGGTCTTCCTCGGCAAGAATCCGCCTCTGCCCTATGGCGCCGCCTTCACCGCCGCGGGCATATACGCCATCCTCTTCACGGCGTTCTCGGCCTATCTCGCCGACCGGCCGCGACGCCTCAAACTGCATTCGCGGCGGCCACGGCTGCCGCAACGGACATCGCCGCGGCCCTGACGCCTCATTCCGATTTGGTGCTGACCTGCGCCTCGGCGAAGGTCGCCATGCCGGCGTGGCAGGCGACCGCCGCCTTGAGAATGGCGATCGCCAAGGTCGCGCCGGAACCCTCGCCGAGGCGCATGCCGAGATCGAGCAGCGGGATCTTGCCGAGCCGCGCCATCAGCCGCGTGTGGCCGGGCTCGGCCGAGCGGTGCGCGACGATGCAATGGTCGAGCGCGCGCGGATCGGCGGCGAACAGCACCGCCGCCGCCGCCGTCGCGGCGAAACCGTCGAGGACGACCGGCACGCGGCCGAGCCGCGCCGCCATCACGGCGCCGGCGATGGCGGCGAGCTCGAGGCCGCCGACGCGGCGCAGCGCATCGAAGGGATCGCCGAGGCTCGGCCGATGCAGCGCCAGCGCCTCGTCGACGACGGCGATCTTGCGCTGCAGCGCTTCACCGGCGACGCCGGTGCCGGGCCCGACCCAATCCGCCGCGCCGCCGCCGAAGAGGGCGCAGCACAAAGCCGCGGCCGAGCTCGTATTGGCGATCCCCATCTCGCCCAAGGCGATGACGTCGATCCCCGGCTCGACCGCCATCATGCCGTAGGCCATCGCCTTGGCGCATTCCGCCTCGTCCATCGCCGGCGCCCGCGAGAAGTCGCGCGTCGGCTCGTCGAGCGCCATCTCATAGACGCGCAGATCGGCATCGACGCTGCGGCAGAGCTGGTTCACCGCGGCTCCGCCCGCGACGAAATTCGCCACCATCTGGGCGGTCACCGCGGCGGGATAGGCCGAGACGCCGCGCGCCGCGATCCCGTGATTGGCGGCGAAGACGGCGGTGCGCGGGCGGCGCAGGACCGGCGGGTGCTTGCCTTGCCAGACCGAGAGCCACTGCGTCAGCTCCTCGAGCCGGCCGAGCGCTCCCGCCGGCTTCGTCAACTGCGCCTCGCGCGCCGCCGCCGCGGTGCCGGCTTCGAGGTCCGGGCCGGGGAGCTCGCGCAGCAGGGCGCGCATCTCATCGAGCGTCGCTTCGGGGTCGCCGGCGGTCATGATTCGGGTCCGATCGTGCTGTCATGGGGCGGATCGCCGCGGCAATCTCCATGATCGCCTGAGCGGCGCCAAGTGAAATTCGCGCAACGCGGCGCGAGCGACCGCCGCGTGCTGGTCCGCTATCGCGCCGCGGCCGTCGCGTGCAGCGCGAAGAGGTCGAGCGGTGCTTCCTTGCCGCGCAATTCCACCGGCCCCAGCGGCTCGGCCGCGACCCCAGGCGGCAGGGTCACGCGCCCGAGCAGCGCCGCCGAGACGATGCAGCGCCGATCGTGCGTCCGGCAGGCGTCGACGAGGCGGGCGGCGGTGTTGACGGTGTCGCCGAGATAGGCGATCTCGCGCTTGACGGTGCCGAGCTCGCCCGACACCACCGGCCCGAGATGAAGGCCGCAGCGGAAGCTCGGCGCCACGCCGAAGCGCTCGCGGTAGAACGCCGCCCGCGCGGCAAGCCGCGCCTCGATCGCGAGGGCGCAGGCAACGCAGCGCGCCTGCGGCAGGCCCGCCCGCGGCGTCCAGGTGACGATGACCTCGTCGCCGACATATTTGTGGATCGCGCCGCGATGCTCGGTGATCGCCTCCGCGATGTCACCATAAACCTGGTTGAGCAGCTCGAGGAACCGCACCCCGCCGATGCGCTCGGCGAGCGCGGTCGAGCCGACGAGATCGAGGAAGAGGAAGATGCGCTCCTCCTCGCGCGGACGGTGGTAGCGGCCGAGCACGAACCGGCCGAGCTCGCCCTGGCCCAGCATGGCGTCGATCTGGACGATGAAATTGAGCGCGATCGAAAAGGCGGTGGAGAAGAGGAGGGCGTGCAGCAGGTCGACGTTGAAGGCGAGCCCGATGCGGCCATCGATCGGGACCACGAGCGCGCCGATCTCGAGCCCGGCCATGATCCAGGCGAGGTGAATGGCCGATTTGACGGTGAGCAGCATGGCGAAGGAGAGCCGGCGGAACACCGCGCCGCGCGGCGTCCGCGCGACGAAGCCCTCGAAGAGGGTCAGCGGCGCGGCGATGGCTAAGCCGGTCACAGCGCCGCGCAACGCTTCGATCGGACGCCACCCGGATGTGCCGAGACCATAGAGCGCGCCGCCGATCATCGCGACCGCAACGACGCGCCACACGATCCGCAATCTTCGCCTCGTCTCCTCGCTCATGGGCGCCAGCCTAACAGGCTCCGTCGCCCCGGACCTTTGCGAATTCATCCCGGCTCGTCCGCATCATGGATGGAGCCGCCGCGCCTCTTCGGCTAAGTTGCGGCCGATGATCGATCTGCCGCCCTGGACCCATCGCATCCTTGCAGCGCTGCGCGCCTGGCTCGACGACCTCGTTGCCGCGGCGCACTTCCTGACGCGCTTGCCGGTGAGCCGGTTCGCCTCGCCCGAGACCGGTCTGCTCGCCCGCTCGATGCGGGCCTTCCCGATCGTCGGCGTCTTGGTCGGCGCGGTCGGCTGGGTAAGCTTCGCCCTCGCAAGAGCGCTCGGTCTCGACGACGCCATCGCCGCGCTCCTCACCCTTCTCGTCACGATCCTGCTGACGGGCGCCCTTCATGAGGACGGGCTCGCCGACACCGCCGACGGCTTCGGCGGGGGCGAGGATCGCGAGGCGCGGCTCGCCATCATGCGCGACAGCCGCAGCGGCGCCTTCGCCATCCTCGCCCTCATCCTCAGCCTGGGCCTGCGCGGCGCGGCGCTCGCCGCATTGGGTGCCGCGGGGAGCGTCGGGCCGGCGCTCATCGCCGCGCACACCGTCTCGCGCGCGGCGCTGCCGCTCCTGATGCGCTTTCTCGAACCGGCGCGCAGCGATGGCCTCGGCGCCAGCGCCGGCCAGCCCGACGAGATCGCGGCGCTCTGGTGCCTCGGCCTCGGCGTGCTTGCGGCGGTGCTTTTCCTCGGCTTCGGCCGCGGCCTCCTCGCCCTCTTGGTTGCGGCAGCGGCGGTCGCCTCGCTCGGCATGCTTGCGCGCCGACGGATCGGCGGCTACACCGGCGACGTGCTGGGCGCCGCCCAGCAAGTGGGAGAAATCGTGATGTTGCTGGCGGCCGCCGCATGAGCTCTACGACCAATTGGTGGTGGGTGCGCCACGCACCGGTGACGGTCAATAATGGCTGCGTCTACGGCGCGACCGACCTCCCATGCGATTGCAGCAACGAGGCGGTGTTCAAGGGCCTCGCGGCGCGGCTGCCGAAGGATGCGGTCTGGATCACGAGCAAGCTGCAGCGCACGCATCAGACGGCAGCGGCCATCGTCCGCGCCGGCTTGCCCGGCCCCGACCCGATCCCCGGCCCGGGCGTCCTCATGGAGACCGATCTCAACGAGCAAAGCTTCGGCGAGTGGCACGGCACGAAATATGCCGATCTGCCGGCGCTGCTCGGCGAGGCCTATCACCGCTTCTGGCTGGCCCCGGTCAGCATGGCGCCCAAGGGCGGCGAAAGCTTCCTCGACCTCCTCGAGCGCGTCAAGGGCGCGATCCGGCGGCTCGAAGAGCAATATGCCGGGCGCGACATCATCGCCGTCACGCATGGCGGGACGATCCGCGCCGCGCTCGCCGAGGCGCTCGATCTCGCGCCCGAGGCGGCGCTCGGCTTCACCATCGAGAATTGCTCGGTGACGCATCTCGTGCGCCATCGCGGCCCCGGGCACGGCCATCCCTGGGGCGTCGTCTCGGTCAACCAATCGCCGATTTGAGGCGCTGAGGGCGGCGCCATGGAATCGATCTACTACGTCATGTCCTGGGCCTGCCACCGCCGCTGCAAGCATTGCTACGAGGAGCGGTTTCGCCCCTATGTCCGCGGCGCCCTCGACACGGTGCTGCGCGAGGCCAAGGCAAATTTTCCGCGCATCGTCGATCATTTCCCCGAGCGCATGACCTATCTCGACCTCGATGATCCCGCCGCCGACGGCACGCTGCGGGAAAAAACCGGCCGGATCGTCCTCTCGGGCGGCGAATCGCTCCTCGATGGCGTGCGGCAGGAGGTGACATATCCGGTGATCGAGCGCCTCGTCGCGCGGTACTGGGGCCGCGGCGGCGTCAAGGTGGTGGTGCAGACGACCGGCGATCTCGTCACCGAGGCGATCGTCGGCGATCTGCTCGAGCGCGGAATCTGGATGATCTCGGTCGCCGGAATCGATGATTTCCATGTCGGCCTCGAAGGCGAGGCGAAGCAGGCGAAGTTCAAGGAAGGGCTGACGCGGTTGTTCGAAGCGGCCGGGATGAAGCCCTCCGGCCTCTCTCCGACGCGGCGCAAATGGCACGAGGAGGAGGGGCCGCTCTTCAGCTTCTTCGGCGCGACGCCCGATTCCTGGATCGGCAAGCTGTGGCCGCGCGGCCGCGCCTGGGAGAACGATCTGTCGACCGCGACCATCGCCGACAATTTCTGCAACCGCTGGTCGGGCGGCTTGGGCTTCCTCCAGCATCTCCACAGCGGCTCGGAGGTCTCGGTCGAGCCCTCGGGCGACGTCTATCCCTGCTGCATCAAGACGAAGCTGCCGATCGGCAATCTCATCGAGGACAATCTCATCGACATCCTCGAATCGCTGACGGGCGAACCGGCCTTCGAGGCGATCGCGATGGGCCACCCCGAGCGCATGGGGATCGCCCATGGCTGGAGCGTCGAGACCTTCCTCGCGCGGTCGCGGACGACGACACCTTCCGGCCGGCCCTATCAGAATCTGTGCATCGGCTGCGATGCGTTTCACGCCGAAATGCTCGGCCCGGTGATCGAGCGCGCGCGCGAGCGTCGCCGCGCGAGCCGGGCCGCGGCGGCGGAGTAGGGGATGGCTTAGGTATTCTCGTCCTTGGACCGGGCGTCGTGCGTCCTTCGACTTCGCTCAGGACGAGGATGAATTCGGTTTGCCATCAACAGTTTACCTCATCCTGAGCGAAGTCGAAGGACGCAAGATGCCGATGCAGCGTCTTCGAGGTGTGTGAATGCCGCAGAAATCGAGTCCCCGCGCCTCTCGCCGGATCGTGATGCAAAGTTGATGGGAGGCGGCGCGATCTCGCCTTACATGAGGGATACGGAGCGCGTGTGATGTATCCTTGGCTCGATTACGGCGGTCGCGTCTCGCCCCTCAAGACGGTCGTCTTCATCTCGCTGTTCGTCCCCGGGACATGGATCGCCGGCGCCTATGCGCTGGGCGCTCTCGGGCCGCGGCCGCTCAACGAGGCGATCCATCAATGCGGTCTCTGGACCGTCCGCTTCCTGCTGCTGTCGCTCGCCGTCACCCCGGCGCGGCAGGCGCTGCAATGGTCGCGCCTCGTCCTGGTACGGCGGATGATCGGCGTCGCGGCCTTCTGCTACATTTCGATCCATCTCCTCCTCTACATCGCCGATCAATCCTTTGATCTGGGAAAAGTCGCGACGGAGATCGTGCTGCGCTTCTATCTGACGATCGGTTTTTTTGCGCTCCTCGGCCTCGCGGCGCTGGCCTCGACGTCGACCGACGGCATGATGCGCCGGCTCGGCGGGAAAGGGTGGCAGCGCCTCCACCGCGCCGTCTACGTGATCGGCGTTCTCGGCCTTACCCACTATTTCCTGCAATCGAAACTCGAGGTCTACGAGCCGACCTACATCGCCGGCTTCTTCCTTTGGCTGATGGGCTACCGCATCATCGCCTGGCGCCGCCGCGACCGCCGCGTGCCGCTGTGGGCGATCGCGCTCCTCGGCATTGCCGCGTCGGCCGCGACGGCGATCGGCGAGGCCGTCTATTTCTGGGCGACGATCGGCGTCAGCCCCGTCCTCATCCTTTCCGCCGATTTCATGATGGTGCGCCCCGCCTGGATCGTCCTCGCGGCGAGCGCGGCCGTCACCGGGCTTGTCGCCGGGCGGTCGCTTCTGCGCCCGGAATCGAAGTTGCGGCTGCGCCCGGCATGAGCTAAGGCAGCGCTCGCCGAAGAAGCGCCCGGAGATCACGATGCACCGCCCTTTGAGCTTTCTCATCATGTCGGCGCTTGCCCTCGCCGTCGCCGACTCGGCGGACGCCGCCGAGACGCGGCCCTGGCCGGAGATCGTCGCCGCGGCGCGGGGCGAGACCGTCTATTGGAACGCCTGGGCGGGCGACGAGCACACCAACGCCTTCATCGCCTGGGCGGGCGAGGAGGTGAAGAAGCGCTTCGGCGTCACGATCCAGCATGTGAAGCTGAAGGACACGGCCGAGGCGGTGACGCGAGTCGTCGCCGAGAAGGCGGCCGGGCGCGATACCGGCGGGGCGGTCGATCTCATCTGGATCAACGGCCCCAATTTCCTCGCGATGCGCGAGCAGCGTCTTCTCTACGGGCCGATCACGCCGGCCTTGCCGAATTTCGCGCTGGTCGACACGGTGGGAAAACCGTCGAACCTCGTCGATTTCACCGTGCCCGTGGACGGCCTCGAATCGCCGTGGCGCCTGGCGCAGATCGTCTATGTCTATGACGGCGCGCGGACCAAGGACGTGCCGCGCTCGATCCCGACGCTGCTCGATTGGGCAAAGCGCCATCAGGGACGATTGACGCACCCGACGGTCCGCAACTTTCTCGGCGTCACCTTCCTGAAGCAGGCGCTCTACGAGCTCGCGGCGGACCCGGCGGTGCTGCAACAGCCGGCGACCGACGATAATTTCGCGCGGGTCACCGCGCCGCTCTGGGCGTGGTACGAGGCGTTGCGGCCGTTGCTGTGGCGCGGCGGCACGGCGTTTCCGGAATCCGGCCCGGCGCAGCGCCAGCTCCTCAATGACGGCGAGATCGATCTCATGATCTCGTTCAACCCGGCCGAGGCCGCCGTCTCGATCGCGAGCGGCCTCCTTCCCGAGACGGCGCGCGTCGCCACCATGGACCGCGGCACGATCGGCAATACCAGCTTTGTCGCCATCCCCTACAATGCCGCGCACAAGGAGGCGGCGATGGTGGTGGCGAACTTCC
>JBGPOZ010000114.1:0-14429 GCA_041488295.1 Allostellaceae bacterium | reverse complement strand
GAAGTGGTGCTCGGGCGCGGATCGGGCGTAGCCTTGCACGATGCCGCCGGTCTCGTACGCCCGCCATCAGTTCCCGCCGTTGCTGATTCAGCACGCCGTCTGGTTATATCTGCGCTTCACGCTGGTCGGCGCGTCGTAGAACGTGGATCGTGGCAGACCCATCAGCCGACATCCTTGCGCGAGGGAGATACCGCAGGGCCGGCAATGACGGATGTAGTCTCGCTTCTCGGCCGCGGTGCGCTTTTCAGAGCCCCCTTTAGAAACTCGATCTCAAGAGCCTGCCGGCCGACCATGCGCTCGAGCGCCGCTATCTTGGCCTCATGCTCCTGCAGCAGGTCAGCTGCCTGGACGTCGTCATCAAGGGCGCCGGCCTCGTACTTGCCCACCCAGATGCGGATCAGCTGACGCGAGATGTCGTGCCGCTTCGACAGGGCGTCGCGCCCGCCGTCGTGGTGACCGACAAGCTCCGCTCGTACGGGGCGGCATTCGCGGAGCTCGGTGTCGACCAGGCCGCCTGGGATCGTCTCATCGAGCGCTCGCCTGTCCGCATCATCTATGTTCCCGGCGCGCCGGACATCAACACGCTTGCGGGCCAGGAGCCCAAATGGGCCTTTGTCCTCATCGCACCCTCGCTGGGGCTCATCTTCGGCGCTCTTGGCGGTTTCGTGCTCATGCGCGCGCGAAGGCAGGGGAACGGCGCGCTCGCCTCGGACACGGTTGCGGAGGGCGCGCGCAGGGATCGTGGAAGCCGGCAACGTGTCCGGAAGCACCGCTTTAGGTTATGAGCCTGTCTTCAAGCCGCAGTCGCAAAGGTAGGCCAGCGGTCCCTCAGCGTAAGAACCTGTTGGAAGCGCTCGGTTCGAACTGTATCCAGGAAGGCCAGCCAAAATGACGGCCGCGATCCGTCGTCTCAGGCGGCCTTCACGTCGATCAGATATTGCTCGACCTCGGCACGCAGCTCGTCGGCTTGCCGGTTCAACGCCTCGGCGGCGCCGAGCAGCTCCTTCGCCGCGGTTCCGGTCTCGCCCGCAGCGGCATTGACCGAGTCGATATTGGCCGAGACGCCTTGAGTGCCGTGCGCCGCCTGCTGCACGTTCTGAGCGATCTCTTGGGTGGCAGCGCCCTGCTGCTGCACGGCCGAAGCGATCGCCGACGAGATCTCGTTGATCTGCCCGATCGTCGCGGCGATGCCGTCGATCGCCGCCGTCGATTCGCGCGTCGCGCCTTGGATCTCCTCGATCTGCTGACGGATCTCCTCGGTCGCCTTGCCGGTCTGGTTGGCGAGCGCCTTGACCTCGGACGCCACGACCGCGAAGCCCTTGCCGGCTTCGCCCGCACGCGCCGCCTCGATCGTGGCGTTGAGCGCCAGAAGGTTGGTCTGGCTCGCGATGTCCTGAATGAGCTGGACGACCTCGCCGATCTTTTGCGCGGCGGACGCCAAACCTTTGACGGCGGCCTCGCTCCGGCCGGCATCGCCCACCGCCTGATCGGTCGTGCGCGAAGCTTGCGCCACCTGCTCGCCGATCGAGCGCGTCGAGGAGGCAAGTTCTTCGGTCGCGGCGGCGACGGTCTGCACGTTCGCCGAGGCCTGCTCGGATGCCGCCGCGGTCGCGGTCGCCTGCCGGCGCGTCTCCTCGGCGGTCGCGGCCAATTTCCGGGAGGTTACTCCGAGCTGGCCCGCTGCCGATGACACTGTCCCGACGATGCGCTCGATCTTCGCCTCGAAGGTGCGGGTCAAGCCTTCGCGAGCGCGCGCGCGCTGGTCGCGCGCGGCGTGGTCCGCCACCTGCTCCCGCGTCAGCCTCTCCGCCTCGATCGCATTCTCCTTGAACACCAGCACGGCGCGGGCCATTGCGCCGATCTCGTCGCCGCGCGCCGCACCCGGGATGTCGACCGTCCGGTCGCCCTGCGCCAGCCTGCCCATCACATTCGTCATCGCCGTCAACGGCTTGGTGACGCCGCGCGTCACCACCAGCCATGACGCCAGCGCCGCGGCGAGAAGGCCGATCGCGGTCGAAGCGAGCACCAGCTTCCAGGCCACGCCGTACTGGCTCTGCGAGCGCTCCGTCTCGCTCTTCATGAAGACGATGCTCGCCTGGCCGATCGTCTCCATGAGCCGGGTGGCCTCGCTGCGCTGCTTCTGCGCCTCGTCCGCCGAGAGCGCCGCCGCCTTGGCATTGGTCTTCTGGAGGCCGAGTTCGCGAATCCGTTGATGAACCGCGAGCCAGGCCTTGTACGCTTGATCGAAGATTTCGAGGTTGGCGCGCTGATCGGGAGCCGCGACCAGCTTGTCGAGGCTCTGCCGATCGGCGTCGACCTGCTCGCGAAGATGGTCGATCTGCCGAGCGCGCCGCTCGGCCCCGGCTTCGTCGACCGCGGGATCGATGATCTCGCGCTCCAGCTTCTGGATCGCACCGAGCGCGCGCATCAGCTTCGTTGACAAAAAGACGGTATGCGCCGTGTCGCCGCCGCTCGCCTTGTCAGCCAATCCATCCATCGCCTTCGCCAGATCGGAGAGCGGCGTCAGCGCTGTGGTCAGGGTGCCGTCACCTTCGCGGCGCGAGAGCTGCGAGGCCATCACATCGGTATTGGCAATGGCAAGGCTCTGGATCGCGTCATTGTCGGCAAGATATTTGCCGATCACGTCTTTGAACTGTGTGTAGGCGTCGTGCGAATCGACCGGGATGATCGGCTCGAGCGCGGTCATGAGCTCGGTCATATGGGTCCGCCGCTGCTTGATCGAGGCGGCGATCGTGCCGATCGCCGAGGCATCGACGGCGAGAATCATGTTTTTCTCATCGCGGCCGATCGCTTCCACGGTCGTCTCGATCTCGCCCGAGAGCCGCACGCGCTCGGCCGCGGTGCCGGTCAGGAACTGCAAGCTTTGGTTGACCTCGCTCATATTGACGAGGCCGTACACGGCGACGGCGACGGCGACGGCGCCAAGCAAGGCCACCGCGAGCCCGATCTTCGAGAGGATCCGCATATTGTCGAAGAAAGCTCCGCCTCTCCCGCCCGATGAGCGCCGCGCAGTCGCGGAAGTCATGGTCCGCTATCTCTCTCCAGTTGGGCCGCGGGCGCGGCGGACAAACGACACGATTTCATTGAAACCGAGGCGTGAACTTTGCATTAAGTCGTTGTAGCCATTCACCATCCGACGTCGCTGAGCGATGACCGGAGGTCATGTTGCAAGGCCGTCCGCCAGCTCGATATTCGCGCCCACGAACTCGTCCATGTTGTCGACAATGACGACGCTCCGATCGTCGCTGGCGTAGTGGAACGTCTGGATGACGAGAACCTGGTTGACGATCCGATCATCCTCCGACAGCGGCGTGAAGAGGCGCTTCGTCGTCATGCCCGGGTTCTTGTTCCCAGTGTATCTGCTCATGCAGAAGACGCAGCGGCGGTTAAGGTAAACGTTGCGATAGAGCCGCAGGATGACGTCACGGTAAGGTCCCTTCATGACCTCATCCACGAACTGCCCGGTCAGCGAGCGACCGAACGCCTCGGTAACGGCGGTACCCGACAGCCGATAGCGAAAGCGCTCCCCGTTCTCCAATGCTTCGGTGATCATCATATGCGGCAGCAATTTCGGGATCTCGCTCGGATCGATGTCGGCGCGGCGCGGCATCGACCGGCCGGCGCGCTTGCCGCTCCAATAATCGTACATTGCCCGCAACAGCGGGTCGTCGAGACTGTCGAGAAAGGATCCGCTCATGGCGGCGCCGCAGGCATCAGATGGCTCGGTCGCGGGTTGCTCGAGAGCCTAGCCCTAACGATGGAAGGTTAATTTTCGCTCAACCACGCATTCGGGCCGGTGCGGCAAGCGGACCGATCACGATGTTCCTCAATTGTTCTCCGCTCGAGAAGCGATCCAGATTGGCGGCGATGAAGCCCCAGCGGCGTTCGAACAGGCCCGAGGTCCAAGCCGCGCAATGCGGCGTCATGACGACGTTGGGGAGCTCGTGGAAAGGATGGCTCGCCGGCGGCACGTCGCGATCGTCCGGCGTCGGATAGCGGTACCAGACATCGAGCACCGCGCCGCCGATGAGCCCGTCGCGCAGCGCGGCGTAGAGCGGTGCCTCTTCGATGATCTCGGCGCGCGCCACATTGATGATGACTGCCGAGCGGCGACAGAGCGCAAGACGCGGCGCGTTCAGGAGGCCGCGCGTCCCGGCGCTCAACGGACACGCGATGAGGATGAAATCGCACTCCGGCAACCACGCATCGAGCGCATCGATACCGACGACCCAATCGACATGGCGGTGGGCGCGCGGCGTGCGGGTTGCGGCCGTGACGCGCATACCAAACGCCTTCGCCCGCCGCGCCACGGCAAGCCCGATATGGCCGAGACCGACGATGCCGAGCGTCTTGCCGAAGACCTCGCCATGCGTCGGACCCAGCACCGAAAGGCCGTCTTCCCAACTTCCGCGTCGAAAATTCGCGTCGATGCGGCGGCTCCCGATCTGCCATTCGAGCATCGCCAGCATGACGTACTCGCTGATGCCGATCGCATGCTCGTGAACGTTGCAGACGACGCAGCCGGGCGGGATCGCCTTCGCGTCCATCCGGTCGTATCCGGCGGCCGGGCTCTGGATGAGCTTGAGGCGCGGAGCGGGCGGCAGGTCGGCCGTGTACCGCGTCACCACCACGGCATCGGCGTCGGCAAGCGCGGCGACCAGGTTCTCGCGCCTATCACCCTCGCGAAAGGTTGCGATGTCCCACGGCGTCGTCAAAAGGCGCCGGAGCCGCTCCGCGTGAATGGCGGCGTAGGCATTGAGGAGAAGGACCTTCATCGGCGAAGCTGGCAGGGTCCGGAATGCCTCGGTCACGCCGACGAGCTACTCGATGTCGACGCCATAGAAGACGTTGGCGCCGAGCGGATCGACCTTGTAGCCCGCGACCTCCTTGCGCATCGGCACATAGACGATCGAGTGAGCGATCGCAATCCACGGCGCCTCCTCGTGGAAGACGATTTGCGCCTCCTCGTAAAGCTTCGTGCGCTCCGCCTTGTCGTTCGTCTGACGCGCCTTGACGATGAGCGACTCGAACTTCTCGTTGCACCAGCGCGCACGGTTGCTGCCGCTCTTCATCGCTGTGCAGCCAAGCACCTCGTATAGGAAATTATCGGGATCGCCGGTATCGCCACCCCAGCCCAACAGGTAGGTCTGATGCTCGCCGGCCCTGCCGCGCTTCAGATATTCGGCGAATTCATATGTGATGATCTTGGCTTTGACGCCGATCGCGTTCCAGTAACTCTGGATCATCTCGGCCATGCGCTTCCCGTTCGGATTGTATGGCCGGCTGACCGGGATCGCCCAGAGATCGGTCTCGAAGCCGTCGGGGACACCCGCTTCCGCCAACAGCTTCTTTGCCTGCGCCGGATCATACGGGTAGTCCTTGATGCTCTCATTGTAGGACCAGACGATCGGCGGTATCGGATTGGTCGCGACATTGCCCGCGCCCTGAAAGACGACATCGACCACTGCCTTCTTGTCGACCGCCATAGTGAGCGCCTGGCGGACGCGCTTGTCGTCGAACGGCTTCTTCTCCGTGTTGAAGGCGAGATATCCGACGTTCAGCCCCTCTTGGCTCGCGAGCTTCAGCGCGGGATCTTTCTTGATGATCGCGATATCCGCGGGATTGGGAAGCGCCATCACCTGGCATTCATTGGCCTGGAGCTTCTGCAAGCGGACCGACGCATCGGGCGTGACGACGAAGATGAGATCGCTGAGAGTGGCTTTGGGTCGCCAATAATCGGGGTTGGCCTTGTAGCGGACCGCAACGTCCCGCTGATAGTTGACGAGAATGAACGGGCCGGTTCCGACCGGCTCGAGATCGATCTTCTCGGGCGTTCCGGCCTTCAATAGCTGTTCGGCGTACTCGGCCGAATAGATCGAGAGGAAATTCATGCCCAGATTCGTGATGAAGGGCGACAACGGTTCATTGATCGTGATCTTGACCGTGTGATCGTCGATCTTTTCTACGGCCTCCAACGTCTTGGGCATGTTCAGATTGTCGAAGTGGCCGTAATTCCCGCCATTGACCTTGTTATAGGGCGAATCCTTCTTCCATTGACGGGTGAAGGTGAACAGCACGTCATCGGCATTGAACTCGCGACTCGGCCGGAAATAAGACGTGGTCTGGAATCTGACACCCTTGCGCAGATGGAGCGTGTAGACGCGCCCATCGGCGGAAAGCTCATAGCTTTCGGCGAGCGCCGGCTGGAGATTGGTCGTGCCGTGCTCGAACTCGAAGAGCTTGTTGTAGAGCGGACGCGCCGCGGCGGTGTCGCTGGTGCTGGTGGTCGCCAGCATCGGTCCGAAATTCTCCGGGCTCGCCTCGGAGCAGAAGATCAGCGTCTTCGCGCCGGCCTGCGGGGCCGCAAGACCCAGTGCCGCCGAAAGTGCGATTAGTGCCGTGATGCGCATCGCTGATCCTTCCCGCGTTGATGATTCACCCGCGCTCGCCACGTTCCAAGCCAGCGCGGCGGTTGCGTCATATCAATCTTCCAGCGTAATCAACTGATGTCCAGTCCCGCGCTGCACGCAATGCGTAACCGGACCGACCAAGTCGTGCCCTGGGAGCCAAGAGAATGCCAAACCCCGTGCGAACGCCCTATATGCGCCCCGAGGTCGCGATCTTGCCGCCGGTCGGACGCCTCACCCATGCGGCAAGCTTGCCGGGGCCGGTGCGCGCTCTTCATCTCAACGAATGCCCGCTGCCCCCGTCCCCCGCCGTCATCGCGGCCATTCGCGCCGCCGTGCCCACCATCAACCGCTACCCCGACGCGCATGCCCGCCGACTCGCCGCCGCACTTCAGGAGCGCACAGGCGTTGCCGCGGACCGGATCGTCTTCGGCACAGGCAGCGAGGAGCTCCTCAATCTGACGACGCTCCTCGCCCTCGATCGCGGCGATCAGATCGTGACATCGACCCCGTCCTTCTCGCGCTACGTGCGCTCGGCGGAGCTCGCCGGCGGTTCCGCCATCCGCGTCCCGGTTCTCGCCGATGGCCGCAACGATGTGGCAGGGCTCATTGCCGCGCTGACGCCGCGCACGCGGATCCTCTATTGCGCCATCCCGAACAATCCGACCGGCTGGTTCAACGACCCGGATGAAGTCGCGCGCCTTGCCGGCGACACGCCCGAGACCGTTCTGCTCGCGATCGACGAGGCGTATCACGAATATGCGCGGCATGCCGGCGGGCCCGATATTCTCGCAGCGCTGGCGCGGCGTCGCGGGCCGTGGATCGTCATGCGAACCTTTTCTAAGGCGTACTGCCTTGCCGGGCTGCGCCTCGGCTACGCGCTCTGCAGCACGAGCGACGTCGCCGGCGCCGTGGGACGGGGTCGGACCGCGTTCAACGCCAACGTCCTGGCGCAGACGGCGGCCCTCGCTGCGCTCGAAGACGAGGCGTATCTGAAGCTCGTCCTCGAGACCTGCGCGATCGAGCGCGGCCGGCTTATTGCCGGCGCCCGCACGCTCGGGCTCGAGCCCTTCCCCTCGGTGACGAATTTCGTCTCGATCCCGGTTCCGCTGAAGGCTGCCGATGTGGTCGCAGCGATGGCACGACGCGGCATCCTGATTTCCTCCTGGGGCGACGGCGGGCGCGACGACGTCATTCGCATTTCGATCGGCCTCGCCGAGGATACCGACGCGGTTCTTTCCTCGCTTACCGAGATCCTAGCCCACCCCCGGTGATCGCGCTCCCTTGATGGCGGTCGTCGCATCGAGCGGCGAACGGCCGATCCCTTGTGTGAGCTTCTTCACACGGGATGCGTGGAGCTGCGCGGTATCGCTAACACCGTTTCAGCGAACCGGCGGGAAATCACGCACATGTCCCCAATGCAAAGACCGAGCGCCGCAAGCGGCGTACTGGATGACATCCGCAGGGGACGGCGGCAGAACGTGCTGCCGGGCAGCATCTTCGGCGATCTGACCGACTCGGAGTGGACGAAGCTGCTGACACACGCCGCGGTCGCAAGACATCCCGCCAAGGCGACGATCTTCCTGAAAGGCGCGCCGGCGCGCGCATTGTTTGCGATCACACGCGGGCAGGTGAGGATCAGTGCCTCGGCGCGCGATGGCCGTCATGTCGTGCTTCAGCTCCTCGGTGAGGGCGATGTCTTCGACGAGGCTGCCCTGCTCGATGGCAGGCAGCAGGTCGTCGACGCCACCGCCGCCACCGATTGCGAGCTTCTCATCCTCGATCGGCACGACGTCCTTCCGCTCCTGCGCGACAATCCGGATATGGCGCTCCGCGTCATCGCGCTGCTGTGCGAACGTCTGCGCCGGACGAGGGAGCTGGTCGAGGACATGATCTTTCTCGGTCGGCCGGCCCGCCTCGCCAAGAAGCTTCTGCAACTGGCCGAGAGCGGTTGTCGAAGTGCCGCCCACGGCGTCCGTATCAAGGTCTCGCAACGCGAGCTCGGCAACATGCTCGGCCTGTCGCGCGAGAGCATCAACAAGCAGCTTGCCGCCTGGCAGAGGGCCGGATCGATCGAGTTGGAGCGAGCCGCGATCATCTTGATCGATGCCGAGAAGCTGCGCCTCTGCATCGCGACGGGCTGAGCGACAGGAACCTCGCCGGTGCGAACGCCGGCTTAAAACACCGGGCTCGGATCCCATGGCAGCATGCCGGCGGCGATCCACCATCCCGGGCGGGCGGCGCGGAGGCTCGCGACGACACGCTCCGCCGCCTCGCGTGAATCATAGAGCGCAAAACAGGTCGCTCCGCTGCCGCTCATGCGCGCGAGACGGACGCCATCGGTCGTTTCCAGCCGGTGAAGCACCTCGGCGATCTCGGGGACGATCATCGTCGCCGCCTCAGTCAAGTCGTTGCGGCGCTGGCGGAGCAATGCGAGGAACTCGCTCGCATTCTTCGGCCGATCGACAAAACGGGCAGCAGCGGAGAACGGCCCTTGCCGTGCCTTGAACACGGCCGGCGTCGGCAGCGCCACAGCGGGATTGACGAGGACGATGCCGAGCGCCGGCAGCAACGGGGCCGGCAGGATCTGTTCGCCGACGCCGCCCAGCCAAGCCGATCGCCCGAAGAGGCAGACCGGGACGTCGGCGCCGAGCACCGCGGCAAGCCCGGCGAGACGAGAGTGGCTGAGCTGTAGATCCCAAAGCCGGCACAGCGCACGCAGTGCCGCGGCCGCATCGCTCGACCCACCGCCGATGCCGCTGGCGACGGGAAGGTTCTTGGTGAGGGTCAGTGCCGCATTCGGCACGATGCCGGTATGCTGGGCCAGGAGCCAGGCCGCGCGCATGATGAGGTTCTCCGCGCCGTCGCCGGAGAGTGCTGACGCGAAGGGTCCGTCGATCGCAAGGGAGAGCCCCGTTCCCGACCGCGCTGTCACGAGGTCGCCGATGTCCGCGAAAGCGACGAGGCTGTCGAGCTCGTGATACCCATCGGGACGACGGGCCAGAACATGCAGATAGAGGTTGATCTTCGCCGGCGCGGCGACGCGCAGCACGGGGTTGGGTTGCGCAAGCACCGGCGGACAGGCGCCGCTTAGCCGCCTTGAGCCGCGCTTCCCGCCGGGCTCGGCTTGGCCAAACCGCGGTCAAGCTTCGCCTCGATCGTCTTCACATCCGCCGCTTCCGGCCCGAACTGCAAGGCGCGCCGCCATTGCGTGCGCGCCTCGACCACGCGGCCGACTTGCCAATAAGCATCGCCGAGATGGTCGTTGATCGTCGGGTCCTCCGGCTTCAGCTCGATCGCATGCTCGAGATTCTGTGTCGCCTGCACGTAGTTGCCGAGCCGGTAATAGGCCCATCCGAGGCTGTCGACGATGTAGCCGTCATTGGGACGCAGCTCGACGGCGCGCTCGATCATGCGCAGCGCCTCGCTCAGCTTCACGCCTTTGTCGACCCAGGAATAGCCGAGGTAGTTGAGGACGAGCGGCTGTTCCGGCTGGAGCTGGAGCGCATGCAGCAAATCGGCTTCGGCGCGCTGCCATTGTCCGGCGCGCTCGAGGGCGACGCCGCGGCTGTAATACATGGTCCAGTCGGTCGGCTCCTCCTTCTTGGTCCGGGCGACCGCCTGATCATAGGCCAGAACGGCGTCCGGGAAGCGGCTCTTGCTGCGCCAAAGATCGCCCAATTGCACCAGCGGCTGTGACCGGTCGGGGTGTTCGGCCGCCATGGCGCGCAACTCCTCGGCTGCCTCATCGATGCGGCCGAGTGCCTCGAGATTGCTCGCGGCGCGCAAGCGCGCCGACCAACGGTACGGCGATTGCGTCGGGATCGCACGATCGATGTCAAGCGCCTCGGCCGGCCGGTGTTGCGTCTCGAGCACATCGGCGACCTGCAGCTGCGCCAGCGGGAAGTCGGGTCTCATGAAAAGGGCGAGACGGCCATATATCAAGGAGAAATCCGCCGTCTCGCTCTGGTTGAGGACGCTCGCCAGATCGAACAGTGCCTCGGCGATGCCGGTCGTCGCGTCGGCAACGAGCGGCGGCGGCTCCTTTCCGCCGGCGAGCCGCGCGAGCGCCGCGGCGGCGAGATCGCCTTCCGGATTCTCGGCCGCAAAGCGCTCGTAGAGCGCGCGTGCCTGATCCGGCTTTCCGGTATGTTCGTAAAGTCCGCCCAGCGCCTCGACCGTGCGCCAATTGCTGCGTTGCCCCGATTTCAGGACCTTCTGATAGTCTGCCTCGGCGTCGGCCGACCGCCCGGCAAGTTGATCGATGAGACCGGCGTGAAATGCGGCGAGCGGTGCGAACCCCTGAATCTCCTTCAGCGGTCCGAGCGCGGCAAGCGCAGCGGACCACTGCCCGAGCCCTGCCTTGACCCAGGCCTGCACGAGCGGCGTCGCAAACCGGTGGATGCTTTCATGCGGCAGCGTTTGCGCCAGCGCATCGGCACCGGCAAGATCTCCCGATTTCATCCGGCCGAGGACGCGGACGAGATTGGGGACGGGGACGGTGGGATCGGTCGAGTTGATGCGCTCAGCGAGCCGGCTTGCCTCGTCGATGCGCCCTTCGGTGACATCGAAGAGGAGCGTCTTGTTGAGGAGCTCGTAATCGCCGGGATCCTGCGCGAGGGCACGGCCAAAATAGCGGGCGGCCGCCCCGTAATCATGGTCCTGCTGGGCATGACGCGCGGCCAGATAACTGCCGAGTGCCGTCATCTGCGCTGCATCAGTCGTACCGGCCGAAACCTCGCTCGCCGATTTCGCGCCGCCTTCCGGCATCGTGCAGGCAATGAGAAGCGACGCGAACAGCACCGAACCGATCCACGACGCGTGGCGACCGACCACTCTCATCTGCATCTCAATCCTTCCTCGTCATGTTGTACCGCCGGCGCTCTGGATCACATGTTCGGATAATTCGGCCCGCCTCCACCTTCCGGCACCACCCAATTGATGTTCTGCCGCGGATCCTTGATGTCGCAGGTCTTGCAGTGGACGCAATTCTGCGCGTTGATCTGCAGCCGCGGTTTCTCGGCATCGCTCATGACAATCTCGTAAACGCCTGCCGGGCAGTAACGCTGCTCGGGCGAGGCGTAGAGTTCGTAATTGACGGAAATCGCCAGGGACGGATCGGCGAGGCGCAAATGCGCCGGCTGATTTTCCTCATGGTTGGTGTTCGATATGAAGACCGAGGACAGTCGGTCGAATGAGACTTTCCCGTCCGGCTTCGGGTAAGCGATCGGCTCGCATTCGCTCGCCTTCTTCAATTGCAGATGATCGGCATGGTGGTGCAAGGTCCAGGGCGCATTGCCCCGGAAGAGATAGGTATCGACCGCCGAATATGCGAGGCCGCCCCACAACCCCCAACGAAAGGACGGGCGGATGTTGCGCACCCGCCGCAACTCGTCCCAGACCCAGGTTTTCTCCAGAGCGCCGCGCAGATCGGCGGTGGCATCGCCGCCGAGGCGAGCGAAGACCGTCTCCGCCGCCACCATGCCCGATTTCATCGCGGTGTGGCTGCCCTTGATCTTGGCGACATTGAGGAAGCCGGCAGCGCAACCGATGATGCTCCCGCCCGGGAAACTCAATTGCGGGATCGCCTGAAAACCGCCTTCGTTGAGCGCGCGCGCACCATAGGAGATACGCCGCCCGCCATCGAAGAAAGGGCGGATCGCCGTGTGGGTCTTGAAGCGCTGAAACTCCTCGAACGGGCTGAGATAGGGGTTCCGGTAGTCGAGCCCGACGACGAAGCCGACGGCGACCTGGTTGTTCTCGAGGTGATAGATGAAGGAGCCGCCATAGGTCGAGCCGTCGAGCGGCCAGCCGAGCGTGTGGATGACGAGGCCCGGCTTGTGCCGTGCCGGATCGATCTCCCACAGCTCCTTGATGCCGATGCCGTAAGTCTGCGGACCCGACGCCGCGCGGAGCTTGAAGCGCTCGACCAGGGTCTTGGTGAGCGAGCCGCGGCAGCCCTCGGCAAAGAGCGTCTCCTTGCCGACAAGCTCGACGCCGGGCTGGAAGCCGTCGGTCGGCTTGCCGTCCTTGCCGATGCCCATGCTGCCGGTTGCGACACCCAGGACCCGGCCCGCCTCGTCGTAGAGCACCTCGGCAGCGGCGAAACCCGGATAGATCTCGACGCCGAGCGCCTCGGCCTGCTGCCCCAGCCAGCGGCACAGATTGCCGAGGCTGATGATGTAATTTCCGTGATTGTGCATCTGCGGCGGCGTCGGCAAGCGGATCGCCTTGCCCGCCGTCAGGTAAAGGAAGCGGTCTTCGGTCGCCGGCGTCAGCAACGGCGCGCCGCGCTCTTTCCAGTCGGGCAAGAGCTCGTCGAGCGCACGCGGCTCGAAGACGGCGCCCGACAGGATGTGGGCACCGACTTCGGAGCCCTTTTCGACGATGCAGACGCCGAACTCGCGCCCGGCCGCTGCAGCGAGCTGCTTCAAGCGGATCGCCGCGGCAAGGCCGGACGGCCCGGCTCCGACGATCACGACATCATATTCCATCCGCTCGCGCTGCATGCGTGTTGCCTGCCTTGTCCCGCGCTTATCCGCCGACCAGCGGGGTTCGTCGCCTCGCCTTTATACGGGAAGCATCGCGCGGCTTGTAGCGAAAGCTTGCCCGCGCCGCGGTCAAGCAATGGTAACCTCAGGGCGATGGCAGCCTTGCAACCACCGGCCGAGCTGCTCCGCTGGTATGTCGATATGGGCGCCGACGAGGCGATCGGCGACGACCCGGTCGACCGCTTGCGGCCGCCCTCGCGGATTGGAACCGCGCCTCCCGCCGCGGCGCCGACGCCGCGCGCCGCCGACTTGGCGCGCCCGGCGATTGCAACGGGCGCCGCGCGCGATCTCGCCGCCGCCGCCACCAACCTTGCCGAATTGGCACAGGCGGTCGCCGGCTTCGAAGGCTGCGCTCTGCGCCTCACGGCGACTCATACCGTTTTCGCCGACGGCAACCCCGCGGCGCCGCTGATGCTGATCGGCGAGGCCCCAGGCGCCGAGGAAGACCGCCTCGGCAAGCCCTTCGTCGGACGCAGCGGCCAGCTTCTCGATCGGATGCTGGCGGCGATCGGCATCGACCGTAGCAGCGCCTACATCACCAACGTCATCTATTGGCGCCCGCCGGGCAACCGCAAGCCGACGCCGGCAGAAATCCAATCCTGCGTGCCGTTCGTGCTGCGCCACATCGCCCTTGTCCGACCCCGTGTCCTCGCCCTTTGCGGCGGGACCGCCGCGGGCGCGCTGCTCGGTCTCAGCGACGGCATCACCCGGCTGCGCGGACGGTGGTTCGATCTGCCGGTGCCCGGCCTCGACGATCCGGTCGCGACGATCGCGACATATCACCCCTCCTATTTGCTGCGCAGCCCCGAGCGCAAGCGCGAAGCCTGGCGCGATCTCCTCGCCATCAAGGCGCGGCTCGAAACCCCGACCAATCCCGCAGAAGGTGACAGCCATGCCGCGGCTCGATGAGAAACGTCCTTTTCTCCCGGTCAATATCGCCGTCCTCACGGTGTCCGACACGCGCGGCGAGGCGGATGACAAATCGGGACGCACGCTCGTCGAGCTCATCACCGCGGCAGGCCACCGCGTCGCGGCGCGGCGGATCGTGCGCGACGAGCTGCAAGGCATCGTTCAGCAGCTGCGCGAATGGATCGCCGACCCGGCGATCGACGTCGTCATCTCGACCGGGGGCACCGGGGTCACCGGCCGCGATGTGACGCCCGAAGCCTTTCATGCCGTCTACGAGAAGGAGATCGCCGGTTTCGGCGAGCTCTTCCGCTGGCTCAGCTTCCAGAAGATCGGCACGTCCACGATCCAAAGCCGGGCGACGGCCGGCGTCGCCGGCGGCACCTATCTCTTCGCCCTGCCCGGCTCGCCGAGCGCCTGCCGCGACGCCTGGCAGGACATTCTCGTCCACCAGCTCGACAACCGTTTCCGCCCGTGCAACTTCGTCGAGCTGATGCCGCGCCTGCAGGAGCACCTGAAGGGGTAGCGGCAGAGCGTTCCTAGT
>JBGPOZ010000113.1:0-14470 GCA_041488295.1 Allostellaceae bacterium | reverse complement strand
TGGCTCGTGAAGGTGAAGCTGTACGGCACCATGCCGATGAGGTTGCCGAACAGCACGAACATGAAGAGCGAGAAGATGAACGGGAAATAAGGCCGTCCGGCGCTCCCGACATTGTCGCGCACCATGTTCGCGATGAACTCGTAGAACAGCTCCGCGACCGACTGCATGCGCGATGGCACGAGTGAGGCGCCGCTCATGCTGAACAGCAGGAAGCCGGTGATCAGCACAACCGCGATCGTCATGAACAGCGCGGAATTGCTGTACGAGATGTCGATGTTGCCGATATGCAGCGGCACCAGGCGCTCGATCGTGAACTGATGGAGGGGGGAGGTGTGTTCTGCCGCCACGCTATTCCTCTTCGTCCTCGTCCGCCGCCGCGCTCTTATCCGCCGGGCGATAGCCGGCGGCAAGCCCCAACCCCTTCATGGCGCGGTAGACGTTGACGATGCCCGCCGCGAACCCCAGGAACATGCCCAATATCATCGCCAGGGGCCGAGTGCCCAACCACTGGTCGACAAGCCAGCCCAAGCCGAGGCCGAACACCACGGCGACCACCAGTTCCATACCGATCCGGAAACCGAGACCGAGCGCGCTGTTGGTCGCGTCATCGCTCTTTCCGTCACCGGCCGCGGGCCCCCTGCGGTCGCGACGCGCCTTGTCGAGGCGTTCGCCCAGCGATTTGAGGTCGTCCGGGGTGCCGTGCTCGCTCATGCCGAACAACACCGACGCCCGATCCGCCCCGCCGCGCGGAACGCCAAAACGGCGCGCACCATAAGGGGCGGGCAGGGGGGTGTCAAGGTTGCGCAACGCCGTCGCATCGGGTGTTTTCGGCAGGTTCGCGACGCCCGATCTCCCTAAGCGCGCGCCCCGAGCCCGCCATCGATCGTGTGCACGGTGCCGCTCATATAGCTTGCGCAGTCGGAGGCCAGGAAGACGACAAGGTTGGCGACCTCGTCGGCGCTTGCCGCGCGCCCGAGGGGCAGCTTCTTCAAGAGTTCCTGCCAACGCCCGGCGTCGCCCAGCTCGCGCTCGGCGCGCGTCTTCATCAGGGTGATGATGCGGTCGGTCTCGACCGGGCCGGGATTGACTGCGAGAACCCGGACGCCGCGGTCGAGGCTCGTGCTGCCGACAGCGCGCGTGAAGGCCATCAGCGAGGCGTTCCCCGAGCTTCCGGCGACATACCCGGCGTCGGCCTTCTCGCCGGCAAGGCCGATGACGTTGACGATGACGCCATGGCCCCGCGCCGCCATGAGGGCGAGGAATGCGCGCGTCATGTTGATGTAGCCGAAGACCTTGAGGTCCCACGCCTCGCGCCAGCGTTTCTCGTCGACCATCTCGACCGTGCCGCCGGGAATGGCGCCAGCATTGTTGACGAGGATATCGATGTCGCCGCACGCTTCGGCAAGGCTCACCACCGACCGGCTCTGCGAGAGATCGAGCGCGTGCAAGGTGACGGCGATCTGATGGCGCGCCCGGATCGCCTCGCGCGCAGCTTCGAGCGTATCCTTGGTGCGCGCGACGAGGTGGAGGGCGCAGCCCTCGGCGGCGAGGAGGCGCGCCGTCGCAAGGCCGATGCCTTTCGAGCCGCCGGTAACGAGCGCGGTCTTGCCGCGCAGATTGAGCTCCATGCTTCTCCCCCCGACTTCGCCGTTACGCCGTCTGCCGCAACCGCTCGGCCGCCTGGAGATCGACCGAGACGAGCTGCGAGATGCCGCGCTCGGCCATGGTGACGCCGAAAAGGCGGTCCATCCGCGCCATCGTGATGCGGTGATGGGTGATGATGAGGAAGCGCGTCTGCGAGCTCGCCGCGATCTCTTCGACGAGGAGACAGAAGCGATCGACGTTGGCGTCGTCCAATGGCGCGTCGACCTCGTCGAGAACGCAGATCGGCGCCGGGTTGGTGAGAAAGACCGCGAAGAGCAGGGCGAGCGCCGTCAGCGCCTGCTCGCCGCCGGAGAGCAACGAGAGCATCTGCAGCCGCTTCCCCGGCGGGCTCGCCATGATCTCGAGCCCCGAGGACAACGGATCCTCGCCCTCGTCGAGGGTCAAATGCGCGTGGCCGCCGCCGAAGAGCCGCGTGAAGAGCGCGCCGAAATGCTCGTTGACCTTGGTGAAGGCGGCAAGGAGGCGCTCGCGCCCCTCCTGATTGAGGGCGGAGATGCCGCGGCGCAGGCGAGCGATCGCCTCGGTGAGATCGGCGCGCTCGGCGGTGAGGCCGGAAACGCGCTCCTCGAGCTCGGCGGCCTCGCTTTCGGCCATGAGGTTGACCGGTCCCATCCCGTCCCGCTCGCGCATCAGCCTATCAAGACGCGCCTCGCTTTCTGCGGTGCCCGGCATCGGCTCGTCGGCGGCGATCTCGGCGATCGCGAGCACCGCCTCGGGCGCGCATCCCAAGCGCTCGGCGATGCGGCGCCGGATCTCGCTCTTTGCCTGGGTGGCCTGCTCGCTCGCCGCCTCGCACCGCACGCGTTCCTCACGCGCCGCGGCGAGCGCGGATTCGGCTTCCTTCAGCGTCTTCTCCGCCGCCGCGAGTGCCGTCTCGCCCTGCGCCAGCGCGTCGCCCGCCGCCAGCCTTCTCGATGTCGCCGCCGCGATCGTCTGCGCCAGCGTGTCGCGCTGCCGTGCGATCTCTTCGGGCATTCTTGCCAAACGCTGGATCTCGGCGACGAGACCCTCATGGCGCTCGGCGAGCGCCGCCCGCTGACGGTCGGCGGACTCGACTCGAACCGCCCATGAGCGTTCCTCGAGCGAGATGGCGGCGAGGCGCTGGCACCGGCTCGCCGCTTCGCGGAAGAGGTGATCCTGCTCGCCTTGCGCCGCGAGCTGCGCCGCGCGCCGCTCGGCGAGATCGGCGCGCCGGCGCGCCAATTCCTCGCGCCCGGCGGTCGGGTCGGCAAGGCCGGCGAGCGCGGTCGTCGCCGCGTCGCGCTGCGCCGCCGTCTCGGTGAGGTCGGCGACGAGGCGCTCCTCGGCCTCGGTTAGGGCGGCGATGCGGGATCGGCTCGCCGCCTCGCGTTGCGTGAGCGCGCTCTCTTTGTCGCGCGCGCCCCCGAGCTTGCCCAGCGCCTCGCGCATCGCCTGACGCGCGGCGCGCTCGGTCTCGGCTGCGGCCGCGGCGCGCGCGGTGGCCTCGGTCAAGCTCGCTTGCAATGCCGTCAGGCCGCGCTCCGCCGTTTCGAGCTGCCGAGCAAGCTCCGCGAGGCGGTTGCGCTGCGTCAGGCGCTGCGCTGCGATCGTCGGCGCGCCGGCGGCGCGCTTGAAGCCGTCCCACCGCCACAGCGCGCCCTCGCGCGTGACTAGCCGTTGGCCGGGCAGCAAGGTAGCCTGCAGGCGCTCGATATCCGCCGCGCCGTCGACGAGTCCGATTTGCGAGAGCCGGCGCGCCAAGGCCGGCGGGGCTTCGACATGGGCGCTGAGGGGCGCCGCCCCGTCCGGCAATAGCGGAGGAGCGTCATAGGGCGCGAGCGTCTGCCAATAGGCCGGCGCGCCGCCGCCGAGCGGGGCTGTCAGATCATCGCCGAGCGCCGCCGCGAGTGCTGCCTCATATCCCTTGGCGACCGTGACCGCATCGAGCAGGGGCGGGCTCTTGCCGGCAGGACCTTGAGCAAGCAGCTCGATCAGCGCCTGGGTCTCGGCGCGCAGCTTGGCGCGTGCCGTTTCCGCCGCCTGGAGCGGTGCGCGCGCCGCGTTCTCGGCGGCACGCGCGGCGCCGAGCGCGTGCTCTGCCGCCTCGGCGGCACCGCGTGTCCGCTCGACCTCCGCCTCCGCGGCGGCGCGCTCCTGCGATGCCGCTTCGAGCAGGGCCGGGTCGGGAAGCTGGCGCTCCGCCATCTCGCGCTGGCGGGCACTTTCGGCGAGGCGTTCGCCAAGGCGGCGATGCCGTTCCTCGGTCTCGCTCACCTGCCGGGCGAGCGCGACGCGGTGCGCTTCGGCGGCGGCGATCGCGTCGGTGAGACGGGCGACCTCGGCATCGAGGGCGGCAACGGAGGCCGCCGCCTCGCGCAGTCGGTCGCCCGCCGCCTGTTGCGCCGCCGCCTCGCCCTCCTGGGTCGCGGCAAGCGCGTCGCGTTCCTCGGCGAGCCGCGCGAGCGCCGCCGCGGCATCGGCTGCAAGCTCGTCCTCGCGCCGGCGATCCTGCTCCAATTGGTGCAGCCGCCGCTCCGCTTCGCCGCGCGCCTCGAGGATCCGCCGCTCTTCCTGGTCGAGCGTGTCGCGCGCCAGCGTCAGGCGCTGCAGCTCCGCGGCGGCGGCCGCCTCGGCGAGGCGCAGCGGCGCCAGAGCGTCGCCGGCCTCGCCACGCGCCCGCTCCGCGGCAAGCGCCTTTCCCGTCAACTCGGCGACCTCGCGCTCGGCGGCACGGCGGCGTGCGGCGGCCTCCTCGGCGGCGGTTTCGGCCTCGCGCCAGCGCAGATGGAGGAGGATCGCCTCGGCGCGGCGGATGTGCTCGGACAGCCGCCGGTAGCGGCCTGCTTGGCGGGCCTGCTTCTTCAACTGATCGAGCTGCGATTGCAGCATGAGGATGACATCGTCGAGGCGCTCGAGATTGGCCTCCGCCGCTCTCAAGCGGAGCTCGGCCTCGTGGCGGCGCGAATGGAGGCCGCCGATGCCCGCCGCCTCCTCGAGCAAGCCGCGCCGCTCCTGCGGTTTCGCATTGATGATCGAGCCGATGCGGCCTTGGCTGACCAGCGCCGTCGAATGCGCGCCGCTTGCGGCGTCGGCGAAGAGGAGCTGGACGTCGCGTGCCCGCACCTCCTTGCCGTTCATGCGGAAATCGGAGCCGGCGCCGCGCTCGATGCGTCGAACCACCTCGATCTCGGCGCGATCGGCGAAAGGCAGCGGTGCGTCCTGGCCGGCATTGTCGATGAGGAGGGCGACCTCGGCCAAGTTGCGGGCCGGCCGGCTCGTCGTGCCGCCGAAGATGATGTCGTCCATCTCGCCGCCGCGCATGCGCTTGGCGGAGTTCTCGCCCATCACCCAGCGCAGCGCCTCGACGAGATTGGATTTGCCGCAGCCATTGGGGCCGACGATGCCGGTGAGGCCAGGCTCGATCGACAGTTCCGTCGCATCGACGAAGGATTTGAAGCCGCTGAGCTTGAGCCGGGTGATCTGCAAGGCGCGCTATCGCGTCCCTTCAACGCCGCTGCGAGAGATCATGCGATTGATTGCCGTGGCGCCGCGCTCGGACGGCTCACCCCTTCGGGTCGGCCGCCTTCAGCGCCTCCTCGAATTGAGCGTAAGGCTGCGCGCCGACGAGGAGCTTGCCATTGATGAAGAAGGTCGGCGTCGATTCGATCTTGTATTGCTTCTCGCCGGCAAGGCGCGTCGCGAGCACCTCGTTCTGCAGCGCATCGTTCTTCATGCAGGCTTGGAACTGGTCCTCGCTCATGCCGCCGAGCTTGGCGAGCCGGTCGAGCGCCGGCGTCGGATCGCCGCCGCGCGCCCAGAGATCCTGCGCGGAGAACAGCGTATCGATGAAGCCGTAGAACCTTTCCTTCGGTGCGCAACGCGCGAGCACCGCCGCCTTGAGCGCCGAACCGTCGAATGGAAAGTCGCGGAAGATCAGCTTCGCCTTTCCGGTGTCGATCCACTCCGTCTTGAGCTTCGGCAAGGTTTCCCGGTCGAAAGAGGCGCAATGCGGGCAGGTGAGCGAGGCGTATTCGAAGATGGTGATCGGCGCGTCGGGCTTGCCGAGGATGCGGTCGTCCGGCGATATTGTCGGGACCGCCGCTTGGGCGAGCACGGCACGCGGCGCGGCGCCTCGGGGCGATGCCGCCGAGCCGCCGCCGAGGGGCGTCAGACCGGCAAATGCGAGCACAGCGGCGAGTGCCGCCAGCAACCAAATCTTCGACATCGAATTCTCCAAACCACTAGATGTTGATGCTAAGGAAAGTTTGCAGACCTTGCAAGCTGTGCCGCTGCGCGCGCTCAGCTGCTGCCGATGATGGCGCGGCCGAGCCGTTCGAGCGCGTCGCGCAGCTCGGGGTCGGCAACCGTTTCAAGACGCCGCTCGAGCGCCGCTTGCTCGGCGCGTTTGAGCGGCCGCGGCACCGGCGGCTCGGCATGCTCGGACAAGGGTGGCGGTCCCTGGATCAGGACGAGTCGCGCCACCGCGCCATAGCCGAAATAGCCGTTGATGCGCTCGAGCAGAATGGGTTCGCGGTGCTGGATCTCGGTCGCGGCGGCGGAGGCGACGCGCAGGCGCAATGTCCCGTTCCGGCGTTCGCCGCGCGGGAAGGTCAGGCGCGTCGGCTGACAGGATTTGGCGATCGCCTCGCCGACGATCGCCGGCCATTGCGCGGTGAGCTCGGCCGCGCTGGCGCCTTCCTTGCCGAGGATCGGTGCCGCGATCCGCGGCAAGGCAGCGCCGATCGCCCGCATGCCGCCGCGCCGCTCGCTCACGCCTGCCTCCCTATGGTTAACGCTGCGCCCGCATGATAGAGGACGGCCGTCATGGCGTCGACCTCCACCGCAGCCGATCTCTCGCCTTGCGCGGCGCCGGCGCTTGCCGCGAGCCTCCTCGATTGGTACGACCGGCACCGTCGCGTCCTGCCGTGGCGCGCGGGGCCCGGAGAGCGTGCCGATCCCTATCGCGTCTGGCTTAGCGAGATCATGCTGCAACAGACGACGGTCGTCGCCGTTGCCCCCTATTTCGCCGCCTTCCTCGAGCGTTGGCCCGACGTGGCGGCGCTCGCCGCCGCTTCGCTCGACGATGTCCTGCATGCCTGGCAAGGCCTTGGCTACTACGCGCGGGCGCGCAACCTTCATGCTTGCGCGCAAACCATCCTCGCGCGCCATCATGGCGAATTTCCGGCGACGGAGGCGGCGCTCCGAGCCCTTCCCGGCATCGGCGCCTACACCGCGGCGGCGATCGCCGCCATCGCCTTCGATCGCAAGGCGACGGCGATGGACGGCAATGTCGAGCGCGTCGTCGCCCGGCTCCATGCCGTTCAAACGCCGCTGCCCGACGCCAAGCCCGAGCTTTACCGCCTCGCCGTCGCGCTGACGCCCGAGCGGCGCTCCGGCGACTATGCCCAGGCGGTGATGGATCTTGGCGCCACAATCTGCACGCCGCGCAAGCCGCGCTGCGTCCTCTGCCCCTGGCGTGCGCCGTGCCGTGCCCGCCGCGACGGGATCGCCGAGGAGCTGCCGGCGCGCCGACCCAAGGCGGAGCGGCCGACGCGGCGCGGATTCGCCTTCTGGGCCGTGCGTCGCGACGGCAGCGTCCTCCTCCGCCGGCGGCCGGAGAAGGGACTGCTCGGTGGCATGATGGAGGTGCCGTCGACCGAGTGGCACGAAGTGGGATGGACGGCAGACCAAGCGCTCGCGCAGGCGCCGGTCGCGGCCGAGTGGCGCCTCCTGCCCGGCCTCGTCCGTCACGGCTTCACGCATTTCATGCTCGAGCTCATCGTTCTGAGCGGTATGGCGATGAGCGAAGCCGCGAATGGCATCTGGGTGCCGCTCGATCGGCTCGGCGACTACGCCTTGCCCAATCTCATGAAGAAGGTGGTGGCGTTCGCGACCAAGGGCATCGAGTGCGCCGCGTCAGAGCCGCAGGCGGGCCTCGATCACTCCTAGTCGCGACTCCCAGCGCAGCTCGCAGCCCGAACGGTGCCCGAGCCGAAGCATCGGCCAATTTTAGCTTTCGACGCAACCGACGATCGTGGCGAGGCCACGAGCGCGGCCGTAGGCCCTCAGTGGGTAAGGCCCGGGAGCATTCCAAACGAGCTAGATATCGAGTGTTAGTTCGATCCGCTAATTCGGCTCCGATCGCACGCGCTGGCGAAAGTGGTCGATCGGCACTGGCTGCCCCTTCTCCTCGACATGCCAGAACGACCAGCCATTGCACGCGGGCGCGCCTTGCACCTGGGCGCCGACCTGATGGATCGAGCCGCGCGAATCGGCCGAGATGACCGTGCCGTCGGCACGCACCTTGGCGGTCCAGCGTCGGCGGATATCGAAGAGGATGGTGCCGGGCTTGACGATGCCGCGCTCGACGAGGGTTCCGAAGGGAATGCGCGGCTCGTCGCGCTCGGCCGGCGCCGTCACCAATGCGGAATCTGCCGGAATGACCGCGGCGATACGCTCGCGCGCCAGCTCGGCGTATTCGGCGTCCCGCTCGATGCCGATGAAGCGCCGGCCGAGGCGGCGCGCGACGGCGCCCGTGGTGCCGGTGCCGAAGAACGGATCGAGGACGATGTCGTCGGGTTTGGTCGAGGCGAGCAGGAGGCGGTGGAGGAGGGCCTCGGGCTTTTGCGTCGGATGTGCCTTGCGCCCGTCGCGTTTCAACCGCTCCGGCCCGCCGCACAGCGGGATGAGCCAGTCGCTGCGCATCTGCAGATCGTCGTTGAGGCCCTTCATCGACTTGTAATTGAAGGTATACCGCGCCTCGGCCGAGCGCGCGCACCAGAGCAGGGTCTCATGCGCGTTGGTGAAGCGCCGGCCGCGGAAATTCGGCATCGGATTGGTCTTGCGCCAGACGATGTCGTTGAGGATCCAGAAGCCGAGATCCTGCAGGATCGAGCCGACGCGGTAGATGTTGTGATAGGAGCCGATGACCCAGAGGGCGCCGTCGGGTTTGAGGATCCGCCGCGCCGAGGCGAGCCAGCCGCGGGTGAATTCGTCATAGGCGGCGAAATCGGCGAATTTGTCCCAGGCATCGTCGACGCCGTCGACGCGCGTGTTGTTGGGCCGCACGAGGTCGCCGCCGAGCTGAAGATTGTAGGGCGGGTCGGCGAAAACGAGATCGACCGAGGCCTCGGGCAGCCCGTCCATCACCGCCCGGCAGTCGCCGAGCATGACGCAATTGCTCTGGAGTGGCACGAGGTCGCCCATCGACGCACTCTGAGGGAGCCGAGTCGTCGCGTCAATCGTTTTGCGGAGTCAAGGGCTTAACCGAATTTTCATAGATCAGTGGCAGGTCCGGCTGGAGGATCCCTCCGGCAAGCGCAAGCCGCACCGGCGCGAAGGAGCGGCGGTGATGGATCGTGGCGCCAAGCGTCGCCAGCGCATCGCGATGAGCCTGCGTCGCATAGCCGGCATTGCTCTCCCAGCCATAACCGGGATAGCGGCGGGCGAGGTCGCACATCGCCTTGTCGCGCGTCACTTTGGCGATGATCGAGGCGGCGGCGATGGAGAGGCTTTTGCCGTCGCCGCCGATGACCGTCCGCACCGGGCAGGGCAAAATCGGCGGAATATTGCCGTCGACGAGCGCCGCATCGGGCACGATGCCGAGGGCGCGGACCGCCCGCGCCATGGCTTTGAGCGAGGCGCGCAGGATGTTCATCGCGTCGATCTCCGCGACGCTGGCGGCGCCGAGCCCGATGATGGCGCAGCGCCGCAATTCGCGGGCACATTGCTCGCGCGCCTCGGCGGGCAGGACCTTGGAATCGTCGATGCTGCGCCGCAGCGCCCGCGGCATGTGATCGAGGTCGAGCACGATCGCCGCGGCGATGACGGGTCCGGCAAGCGGTCCGCGGCCGACTTCGTCGACGCCGCAGACGAGGCCGCCATGCTCCTGCTCGAGCTCCAGATCCGGCATGGCGCGGAAATTCTCATGCCGAGGGGGCGGCCGCAAGGATTGTCGATCGTCGCGCAACCAAGAGCGAACTCGCCGCCTCAAGGTTTAGAAAAAGTTTACGCGACGGTGCCAGCATGCGTGAATGCTTCGCATCTATGGCTGCATCACCCAGCAGCACGATCTGCCGCTCGTCCTGCTGGCGGCGGTCATCTGCTTCTTCGGCTGCTACACCTCGCTGAGCCTGCTGGCGCGGGCGCATCGCGGTCATGAACGGCTTCCTGACTGGAAATGGCTGACCGCCGCGGCGGTCGTCGCCGGCGCCGGCGTGTGGACGACGCATTTCGTCGCCATGCTCGCCTTCCGCCCAGGCATGCCGGTCGGATACGACATCGCGCGGACGGCGCTTTCGATCGCGATCGCGATGTCCTTGACGTGGATCGGCTACGCCATCGCGATACGCTTCGCCTCACCGGCCGGCGGCGGCGCCGTCTTCGGAACGGCGGTGGGCGCCATGCATTTCACTGGCATGTCGGCGCTCAGCGTTCCCGGGCACCTGCATTGGAATCCGAGCCTCGCTCATTCCTCGCTGGCGGTCGGCATCGTCCTTGCCGCGACCGCGCTGTGGATTTTCGCGCGCGGCGCCGATCTCAAGCATCGCCTCAGCGCCGCCACCGTGTTGACGCTCGCTATCGCCGGCCTCCATTTCACGGCGATGGCGGCGGTGTCCCTCGAATTCGACCCCATCGTCGTCATCTCCGGCGAAGCCCTCGAACCCGAATGGCTCGCCGTCGTCGTGACGGCCGTCATGGTGATGATCGTCGTTCTCGGCCTCTCCGGCTCGGCGGTCGATCAACACCTTGCCGAGCGCTCGACGCGGGAGGCGGTCCGGCTACGCGCGCATATCGCCAAGCTTCAAGAGACGAAGCGCCAGCTCGAAGCGACCGCCGCCGATCTCGAAACCGCGCTCGAATCCGCTGCCGCTGCCAGCCAGGCGAAATCGCAATTCCTCGCGACGATGAGCCACGAGCTGCGCACCCCGCTCAACGCCGTCATCGGTTTCTCCGAGATCCTCGCCAATGAGAGCTTCGGCCCGCTCGGCGACACGCGCTACAAAGAGTATGCCAAGACGGTCCAGGACAGCGGACGACACCTCCTTGGCCTCATCAATGACGTGCTCGATTTCTCGAAAGTCGATGCCGGCCGCCTCGATCTCCAGGAAGAAGAGCTCGATCTGGACAACGTGATTCGTGCCTCCTTGCTGATGGTCGACGGTCAGGCGGAGGCGGCGCGCGTTCGCCTCGCGTCGCACGTATCGTCCGATCTTCCCTATCTGCGCGCCGATCAGCGGCGGGTCCGACAGGTGCTGCTCAACTTGCTGTCGAATGCCTGCAAGTTTACGCCGGCCGATGGCGAGATCCGGGTGTCGGCCTTCCGCACGCCGGAAGGTATCGCAATCGCCGTCGAGGATACCGGGATCGGAATCGCCGCCGAGGACATTCCGCGGGCGCTCGAGCGCTTCGGGCAGGTCGACAACGCGCTCAGCCGAAAATACGAAGGCACCGGACTCGGCCTTCCCCTCTCGAAACGGCTGATGGAGCTCCATGGCGGGAGCCTGGAGCTGACGAGCACCGTCGGCGTCGGCACCATCGTGACGGTCACCTTCCCGCAGGCACGGCTCATCGCCGACCGCCAAGCGGCGTAAGCCGGCGGCGTCACGCCGCTCCTGTCGTCATCCGGCAATTCGGATTGATCGGGATCACCCGAAGACTTGCACCTCTCCGTCCCACCGCACATCGCGGTCGAGCGGGATCACCGGCCGCGGCAGGCGCGTCCAATCGAAGCGGCCGAGCATCGGCGAGGTGAGGCCGGGAAGGTCGACCTCGACGATCTGCTCGTGTCGGAAGAATTCGTCGAAGCCGCCGCGGAAATGGCCGCGCGACTTGACGATGACAATTCGCGCCTTGGCGATGTCGAGGCCGAGCATCTCGAAGAAGACGGGGTCGGCGCATTGCGTGCGCTGCGAGATGACGACGATCGTGATGCCGTCGAGTTCGAGCGCGCAGGACGGGCCGAGGTTCATCTCGCTGCCGGCGAAGATGCCGCGCCGACCGCGGCACGCGCCATCGGAAAGCGCGCGGACCGCCGCCTCGGCGGCATAGGGCTTCGAGAATTGGTCGCCGCCGTCGCGGTTGAAGCGCGCCTGGAAACGGGCACCGACACCGCGGCGATGCGCCTCGGCGGCGAGCGCCGCGTCGTGGAAGACGCCGAGCAGCACCCCTTCGACGCCGGCCTTGTGGAACGCCTCGAGGAGATAGGTCGTGTTGCCGCGGCCGCCGCCGCCGGGATTGTCGGCGACATCGGCGAAGGCGAGCGGCGGGTGAGCGGGATCGCTGCCGGAAAGCCGTGCCTTGGCGATTGCGTCCTCGAGCGAGGTCAGCCTCGGCACGAAGCGCTCGCGCCGCGCCCACGCCTCTTGCCCGAGCTCGAGCGCGAGGCTGCGTGCGGCTTCGGCGCTGCCGCGCGCCGTCACGACCACGGCGAGGCCATTCTTCGCCGTGTCGGCGAAGGCGAAGCCGCCCATGATCGAGACGTTCATGATCTCCGGCCCTTTGCGCTTCTCTCCCAGCGCGATGAGCTCGGCATAGGGGCCGGCGGCGGTCAGCATGGTGACGGTCGGCGGCACGATCGGCAGGCGCAGGAAGGCGCGCTTGGTCTTGACGCCGCCCAGCACCTCGCGCATCGCCGCCGCCGCTTCGGCGCCGCGCTCGCGCATGTCGAGATGCGGGTTGGTGCGGTAGCCGATGAAGACATCGAGGCTCTCGACCATCCGCGCCGAGATATTGGCGTGAAGATCAAGCGTGGCGATGACGGGAATTTCGGGGCCGAGGACCGTGCGCACCATCGCGAAGAGGACGCCGTCGGGATCGTCTTCGGCGGTCGTGAGCCCGGCGCCATGGGCGCAGATATAGACGCCGTCGAGCGGTCTTGCCGCTTCGAGGCCGCGCCGCATCTCGTCCAGCATCGCGGTGAAGAACGCGTGCTCGACCGGCCCGTTCGGCTCGGCGATGGCGAGAAGGATCGGGACCGGGATCCACGGACCCGCCCGATCCATCGCCTCGACGAAGCCCGGCGTCTCGGCCAGCATGCGCGGGGTTGCCGCGCGCGCCTCGCGGATGAGGGCATCGCCGCGCAGATACGTCCGCTGCTCGAAATCGGCGTGCGTCGCCGTCGGCGCGAATTTATTGCACTCGATCGAAAATCCGAGGAGCGCGATGCGCGGATTAGCGATTCCCATCAGACTCCGGGGCAATGCGCGTTGCCGGCGCCGATCCTGGCGCGGCGTGTCGCCGGCGGCGAAATTGCGTCCATCGTCCGATCTCCAAACGAGAGAGGGCGCGGTGCCCTGGCCGGAATTGTGCGGCAGAAAACGCCGTTGCGACAAGGCCGAGTTTGCCGATCAAAGCGGTCCCGACCGTGTCGACTTTGACAGATCGCCTGCAAGGGTGCGATTGATCGCCGGATGAAGGGCAAGATCTGCGTCATCACCGGCGCCACGTCGGGGATCGGCCTTGAAGCCGCCGAGCGGCTGGCGCGCGCGGGCGCCCGGCTCGTCCTCGTCGGCCGCGACGAGCGACGCGGCGCGGCGGCGCTCAGCCGTCTCGCGGCCAGCGCGCCGGGGGGCGACATCGCGATTCATTACGCCGATCTGTCACGCCTTGCCGAAATCCGACGCCTTGGCGCCGAACTTTCCGCCGCGCTGCCGCACATCGATGTGCTGATCAACAATGCCGGCGCTTTCTTCGACCGGCACCGCCTGACCGAGGACGGGCTCGAGCGGACTTTCGCCCTTAATCACATGGCCTATTTCCTGCTGACCCATCTGCTCCTCGGCAGCGTGAAGGCGGCGGCGCCATCGCGCATCGTCAATGTCGCTTCGGAAGCGCATCGCGGTGCCACGATCGATTTCACCGATCTCGTCGGGCGCGGCGGCGCTTATGGCTGGCCGGCCTATCGCCGCTCGAAGCTCGCCAACATCCTCTTCACGGGCGAGCTCGCGCGGCGCCTTGCCGGTTCGGCCGTCACCGCGAACTGCCTCCATCCCGGCTTTGTCGCCAGCCGCTTCGGCGACGAGACCGGATTAGGCATGCGCCTTCTCATGCGCCTCGCCAAGCGCGTCGCCGCGATCACGCCGGCGGAAGGCGCCGAGACGATCGTCTATCTCGCATCCTCGCCCGAGATATCGTCGGTCAGCGGCCGATACTTCGCCAAATGCCGCGAAGCGCAGGCGACGGCCGCCGCAACCGACGCCGCGGCGGCGCGGCGGCTTTGGGAGGAGAGCGCGCGCCTTGCGGGCATCGCCGCGTGACGGCTTGGCGCGGCGCGGCGGAGCGAGATAAGCTCGCCGCGGACCAGAAGATGCCGTGCAAATCGGGGGATCCGCAATGTTGAAGCGCTGCATGCTCGCCTTTGTCGTAGCTTCCATGGTGCCGGCCACGGCCTTCGCCGCCGGAGAGCCGGCCAAGCCCGGCGCCGCCGGCCCCGAGCTAAGTCGGCATGAGGGCTATTACTATCCGCGGATTACGTCGCGCGAATCCTACCACGCCCTCACCAAGCCCTTGCCGCAGTTGGATCGGGCCCAGCGCCTCCTGTTCGTCGCGGCGATGACGAAGGGCCAGGCGGAAAGCGGCTATGCGCCGCGCTACGTTATCTTCGCCAAGGGCGACAATGCCGAGAAGCTCATCATTGTCGGGCTCGACGACAGCACGCTTGCCACGATCTATCGCGCGCGCGCCCTGATGGCCGCGCTGTCGTCAATGGCTCGCCTTTCGCCGATGCTGAAGGATGCCGACCTCGAAGAGCAGCTCAATTTCTACGATCTCGTCCGCCTCATCGGCTTCAAGGAGATCACGATCAGCGATGGACGCGCCTTCACCCATCACGTGGCCTTGAACT
>JBGPOZ010000112.1:0-14525 GCA_041488295.1 Allostellaceae bacterium | reverse complement strand
CTAGCGCTGCCGACGATGGCGGCGGTGCTGGCCTATCCCGGCTTCTGGGTCAAGGAGCCCGGCACCGGCATCGATTGGGTTCGCGTCGTCCATGCTGAGCAGCGGCTGACGATCCACCGCCCGCTGCCGGTCGAAGGCGTGTTGATCGGCCGCTCGCGCGTCACCGGGATCGTCGACAAAGGGCCGGGCAAGGGCGCCATCCTCTATTCCGAGCGCGCGATTGCCGATGCCGCCACTGGGACGCTCTACGCGAGCGTCGCGCAAAGCGCGTTTTGTCGCGGCGATGGTGGGTTCGGCGGACCCGCTGGCCCGACCTGGCCTGTGCATCCCCTGCCCGAGCGCGCGCCCGATGCGGTTTGTGATCTTCGGACCCTGCCGCAGCAGGCGCTCATTTACCGCCTCAGCGGCGACGACAACCCCCTCCATGCCGATCCCGCCGTGGCGCGCGCCGCCGGCTTCGAGCGCCCGATCCTGCACGGCCTCTGCACCCTCGGGATCGCCGGGCACGCCCTCCTCAAAGTTTGTTGCGGGTATGACCCGACACGGCTGAAGAGCCTCTCCCTGCGCTTCTCCGCCCCGGTCTTTCCCGGCGAGACGATCCGTACCGAAATGTGGCGTGACGGAGCCCGGATCTCGTTCCGTGCCAAGGTCGCCGAGCGCGATATCGTCGTCCTTAACAATGGCTTGCTCGAGCTTGCCGACTGATCGGCGAAATCGGCGGCGCCGCGGGCAAAAACGTTGACAGCGCAGGCGCCCTCGCTATAGTGCGCGCTTCCGGGACGGGGGGTGCCTCCGTCCCGACCTGTTTCAGCGCGAAGATTGAGCCATGTTTGCAGTGATCCGCACCGGCGGCAAGCAATACCGGGTCGTCAAGGACGACGTGATCGCCGTCGAGAAGCTCGCCGGCGAGCCGGGCTCGACCATCGAGATCGCCGATGTGCTGGCGGTCGGCGAAGGCGCGGAGGCCAAGACCGGAACCCCTGTCGTCGCCGGCGCGTCGGTGAGCGCGACGGTCGTCGAGCAGAAGCGCGGCGAGAAGATCATCGTCTTCAAGAAAAAGCGGCGTCACAATTACCGCCGCAAGAACGGGCATCGCCAGTCGATCACGGTCCTGCGCATCGAATCGATCTCGCCCGGCGCGTAAGTCCTCGAGGAGCGTTCGCCATGGCCCATAAGAAAGCAGGCGGTTCATCGCGCAACGGGCGCGATTCCGCCGGTCGTCGGCTCGGCGTCAAGAAGTTCGGCGGCGAGATCGTCGTCCCCGGCAACATCATCGTCCGCCAGCGCGGCACGAAATTCCATCCCGGCGAGCATGCCGGGATGGGGCGCGACCACACGATCTTCGCCAAGGTGCACGGCGCGGTGAAATTCCACGCCGGGCGCGGCGAGCGCACCTACATTTCGATCGAGCCGGTGGGCGAGCCGCCGGCGGAGGCGGCCGAATAGCCCCTCTGACATCCGGGCGCCGCGCGCCTGTCCGAGAAACGGGGGGAATGGCGACATTCCCCCTTTCGTTTTCAGGGTCCCGCCGTGCAATTTCTCGATCAATGCAAAATCTATCTGCGGAGCGGTGACGGCGGCGCCGGCTCGGTCAGCTTCCGGCGCGAGAAGTTCATCGAGTTCGGCGGCCCGGACGGCGGCGAAGGCGGGCGCGGCGGCGATATCGTCTTCGAGGCGGTCGCCAATCTCAACACCCTCATCGACTACCGCTACCGCCAACATTTCCGCGCGCAGAAGGGCCGCGGCGGCGCCGGCCGCAACCGCTCGGGCGCGGCCGGCGAGACGCTGGTGCTGCGCGTCCCGGTCGGAACGCAAATCATGGATGAGGAGAACGCGGAGGTTATTTTCGACCTGACGCGGCCTGGCCAGCGCGTCGTCTTCCTGCGCGGCGGCGATGGCGGCTTCGGCAACGCGCATTACAAGACCTCGACGAACCAGGCGCCGCGGCGCGGCGATCCCGGCTGGCCGGGCGAGGAGCGCTGGATCTGGCTGCGTCTGAAGCTAATCGCCGATGTCGGCCTCGTCGGCCTGCCCAATGCCGGAAAATCGACCTTCCTCTCGGTCGTCTCGCGTGCTCACCCCAAGATCGCCGACTACCCGTTCACCACCTTGAAGCCGCAGCTCGGCGTCGTTCGCCTCGATGATACCGAATTCGTCATGGCCGACCTTCCCGGCCTTATCGAAGGGGCGAGCGACGGCGCCGGGCTCGGCCATCGCTTCCTCGGCCATGTCGAGCGCTGTTCTGTCGTCCTTCACCTCATCGACGGCACCGAGGAAGATGTCGTCGGCGCGTGGCGGATGGTTCGCCGCGAGCTGAAGGCTTATGGCCACGGCCTCACCGAGAAGCCCGAAATCATCGGCCTCAACAAGGCGGATGCGATCCCGCCCGAAGAGATCAAGGCGAAGCGCGCCAAGCTGAAGCGCGCCGCGAAGCAGGAGGTTCTCGTCTTGTCGGGCGCGACCCACGAGGGCGTACCCGAGGCGCTCGCCGCGCTCCGCCTAGCGATCGACAATGCGCGGGAGGCAGCAGAGCCGGCGAAGATCGCCGCGTTCGCGCCGTGAGCGCGCCCGCGGCCGAGCGGCGAAAGATGCCGGCCTCGGCTCACAACCTCGCCGCGTCGCGCCGCCTCATCATCAAGATCGGCTCGGCCCTCCTTGTCGAAGAAGCGTCGGGCAATATTCGCCGGAACTGGCTCCAGGCCTTGGCCGAGGATATCGCGAATTGCCGCGCGCGCGGTCAGGAGGTGCTGATCGTCTCGTCCGGCGCGATCGCCGTCGGACGGCGTCATCTCGGCCTCACCGGGCGGACTCTGCGGCTCGACGAAAAGCAAGCGGCGGCGGCGACCGGGCAGATCCGCCTCGCTCACGCCTATGAGGAGAGCCTCGCGCGTCACGGCATCACCGTCGCGCAAGTCCTTCTTACTCCTGAGGATACCGAGGAACGGCGGCGCCACCTCAATGCCCGCGCGACCATGAACCAGCTGCTGGCCTTGGGCGCCGTGCCGGTCATCAACGAGAACGACACGGTGGCGACCGCGGAGATCCGCTTCGGCGACAATGACCGTCTCGCCGCGCGGGTGGCGCAAATGGTGAGCGCCGACACGCTTGTTCTTCTCTCCGATATCGACGGGCTCTACACCGCCGATCCGCGCAAGGACGCGGCCGCACGTCACGTGCCCGAGATCCGCGACCTGACGCCCGAAATCGAAGCGATGGCCGGCGCCGCCCCTGCCGGCTACAGCTCGGGCGGGATGGTGACCAAGCTTGCCGCCGCGCGCATCGCGATGGCGGCCGGGTGCCGCATGGTGATCGCGCTCGGCAAACCGATGCATCCGCTTCGCCACATCGAAGACGGCGCCCCGGCGACCTGGTTCGTCCCGTCGGCCGAGCCGTTGACGGCGCGCAAGCGATGGATCGCGGGAACGCTCAACCCGATGGGAACTCTCGTCGTCGATGACGGCGCGGCAGCGGCCCTGAAGCGTGGCAAGAGCCTTCTCCCGGCCGGAATCGTCGCCGTCGACGGCACGTTCGAGCGTGGCGATGCCGTCATCATCCGGACCCGCAGCGGCGAAATCGCGCGGGGCCTCGTCGCCTATGGCAGCGACGAGGCGCGCCGCATCGCCGGCCACAAAAGCGGTGAAATCGCCGTCCTCCTCGGCTACCGTGGCCGGGAGGAAATGGTCCACCGCGACGATCTCGTGGTGACGGGGTAGACAAATGGCGGAAGATGCGCGCGCTGCGACAATCCTGCCTCTCGCGAATTCGGATGGGCTTCGCGAAGAGATGTTCGCGATCGGCCGTGCGGCCCGCCATGCAGCCCGACAGTTATCCACAGCGCCTCTTGCAAGCAAAAACAAAGCATTATTGGGATCTTCTTCAGCAATACGCGATGCAGAAAACGAGCTGATCGCGGCCAATCGCCGCGATCTCGCCGAAGCGGGCGATCTTGCTCCGGCGATGCTCGACCGACTGATCCTCGACGAGAAACGCATCGCGGCGATGGCGCGCGGTCTCGAGGACGTGGCGGCGCGGCCGGACCCCGTGGGCCGCGAGCTCGGCGCGTGGACGCGTCCCAATGGTCTTCGTATCCAACGTCTCAGCGTTCCACTTGGAGTGATTGGAATTATTTATGAATCTCGCCCCAATGTAACCGCCGATGCGGGTGCGCTCTGCCTCAAGGCGGGAAATGCCGCGATCCTCCGCTGCGGGTCGGAAAGCTTTCATTCCTCCAGCGCCATCGCCGCCTGCCTGCGGCGCGGTCTCGCCGCCGCCGGCCTGCCCGAGACCGCGATCCAGCTTGTCCCGACGCGCGAGCGCGAGGCGGTCGGGCTGATGCTGGGAATGGCGGAGTGGATCGATGTGATCGTGCCGCGCGGCGGTCGCTCGCTCATCGAGCGGGTCCAGCGCGAAAGCCGGATCCCGGTCCTCGCGCATCTCGAAGGCATCTGCCACGTCTATGTCGATCGTGCGGCCGATTTCGAGATGGCGCGGACGATCACCCTCAATGCCAAGATGCGCCGCACCGGCGTTTGCGGCGCCGCCGAGACACTCCTCGTCGATCGCGCGATCGCCGCTCGCTACCTGCCGGCGATCCTCGGCGATCTCCGAAGCGCCGGCTGCGCGCTGCGCGGCGATGCCGCGACCCGGGCGCTCGACCCCGCGGTGGAGCCGGCGAGCGAAGCGGATTGGACGACCGAGTATCTCGATGCGATCCTCGCGGTGCGGATCGTCGATGGCGTCGGCGGGGCGATCGAGCATATCAACCGCTACGGCTCGCACCACACCGACGCGATCGTCACCGAAGACGAGGCCACCGCCGAGCGCTTCCTCGCCGAGACCGACAGCGCCATCGTCATGGTGAACGCTTCGACGCAATTCGCCGATGGCGGCGAGTTCGGCATGGGTGCCGAGATCGGCATCTCGACCGGGCGGCTGCACGCCCGCGGCCCGGTCGGGGCCGAGCAGCTCACGACATACAAGTACGTCGTTCGCGGCAGCGGGCAGGTGCGCCCCTGACCGAAGTTTCCTTGCACGGCCGCCACGGCGCGCGGCTCGATCTCCCGCCCAGCTTGGCCGGACGTGGGCGCCGGCGGATCGGACTTGTCGGCGGCTCGTTCAATCCGGCGCATGGCGGCCATCTGCATGTGAGCCGCGAAGCCTTGCGCAGCCTCGATCTCGATGAGATCTGGTGGCTCGTCTCGCCGCAGAACCCGCTGAAGCCGGTGCGCGGCATGGCGCCCTTGGCCGAGCGCCTCGCCTCCGCCGAGGCGGCTGCCGCCGGCGATCGCCGGATCAAGGTCACCGACATCGAGACTCGGCTCGGCACGCGCTACACCGCCGACACGCTTGCCGCCCTGAAGCGACGCTTCCCGCTCACTCGGTTCGTATGGTTGATGGGGGCCGACAATTTGCAGCAAATCCGCCATTGGGAGCGCTGGAGGTCGATATTTCGGGCAGTGCCCATTGCGGTTTTCGCCCGCCCTACCTATTGTTCCAGTGGATTATCGGGAATGGCGGCGCGGCGATTTGCGCGTCGGCGGGTTCCGCCCAATGCGGCGCGAGGCCTCGCTGACATCGCGGCGCCCGCTTGGGTGTTCATCCGGTCTCGGTTGGACCCCCGTTCGGCGACTGAAATCCGCTCCCGCCTCCTCGCCAAGCGCCAGGCGCATGAGGACGAGAGCGGTCAACGAGTGAGGTAAAGACCATAGCTCATGCCACATCAGCGCCGCGCGCGGACGCGGCGCCAGCCAAAGCACTCCTCGAGCTCATCGAGAAGTTGCTCGACGACGGCAAGGCTGAGGACGTCGTCACGATCGATCTCAACGGGAAATCCAGCATCGCCGATTTCATGGTCATCGCCTCGGGACGCTCGCAACGTCAAGTGGTGGCCTTGGCCGAACGCCTGCGCGACGAGATCGACCGCGGCAGGCAGCGCCCCTCGGTCGAGGGGCTGCCGCATGGCGACTGGGTCCTCATCGATGCCGGCGACGTGATCGTGCAATTGTTCCGCCCTGACGTTCGCAGCTACTATAATTTAGAGAAAATGTGGGGCGCCGACTCTCCCGATGCAGCGCCCTCCGGGCACTCCGAGCCTTTGCGCGCCTGAGCCGGCACGGCCGGCCCCGCCGTGCGAATCGTGATTGCCGCGGTGGGCCGCGCCAAATCCGGACCGCATCGGGCCCTCCAGCAGCTTTATGCCGATCGGATCGGCTGGCCTCTCTCCATCGTCGAGGTCGAGGAGCGGCGTAAGGTCGCCACGGACGAACGGCGCGAGCGCGAGGCGGCGCTGCTCCTTACCCGCGTGCCGGAACGTGCCACGCTCGTCGCGCTCGACGAAACCGGGACGGCGCTGTCGAGTGCGGACTTCGCCAGCATGCTCGGCAAGTGGCGCGATGGCGGATCGGGCGAGATCGCGTTTCTCATCGGCGGGGCGGATGGGCACGGCGAGGCGGTGCGCAGGCGCGCGAAATTCTTGCTGGCTCTGGGTCCCATGACATGGCCGCATCTGCTCGTGCGCGGAATGCTCCTCGAACAGATCTATCGGGCACAGCAGATCATGGCCGGCCACCCATATCATCGCGAGTAAGCTTTGGATAAAGAATTCACGTGCGATACTGGGAACGGTACTCTCCCCGTGCCAATGCCGCAGGATTTCGTCCCTTTTGACTAATGTCGCTAATGCGCCAGATTGACCGCCGCCGTCCCGTTGTCCTCTGCATTCTCGATGGCTGGGGCCATCGAACCGAGCGAGCCGATAACGGCATTCTCCAGGCGAGAACGCCGAACTGGGACCGCATTTGCGAGGCGAGCCCGCACGCTCTCATCCAAGCGAGCGAGCTCTTCGTCGGTCTTCCCAAGGGGCAGATGGGTAATTCCGAGGTCGGCCACATGAATATCGGCGCCGGCCGCGTCGTGCTGCAGGACTTGCCGCGCATCGACGAGGCGGTCGCTAATGGAACGCTCGCCCGGAACAAGCGGCTTCTCGCATTCATCGGCGCGATGAAGAAGAGCGGCGGGACGGCCCATCTCATCGGCCTCATCTCCCCCGGCGGTGTTCATTCGCATCAAGATCAGATCGCCGCGCTCGCTTCTCTTGTCGCGGCACAGAATGTCCCGGTGCGAATCCATGCCTTTCTCGACGGACGCGACACGCCGCCGCGCAGCGCGAAAGAGTATGTGGCGGCACTTCAGAGCAGCATCCACGGCAAGGGCGACATCGCGATCGCCACCGTCAGCGGCCGTTATTATGCGATGGATCGCGACAAACGCTGGGATCGGGTTGCGAAGGCGTACGATGCGCTCGTCGACGCGAAGGGCGAAAACGCGCCCGATCCGCTCACCGCGATTGCGCGATCCTATGATGCCGGACAGGGCGACGAATTCGTTTTGCCGACCGTTATCGCGGGGTATCGCGGCATGGCGGAGGGCGACGGGCTCCTCTGCGGCAATTTCCGCGCCGACCGCGTGCGCGAGATCATCGGCGCCCTGCTCGATCCAGCCTTTTCCGGTTTCGTGCGCGCCCGCACCGTCCGTTTCGCCGCGGGCGCCGGCCTCACCGAGTATTCGACCGAGCTCAACGCTTTCCTCACGACCCTCTTCCCGCCCGAGGAATTGAACCAGACCTTCGGCGAGGTGTTGGCCAAAGCCGGGTTGACGCAGCTTCGCATCGCCGAAACCGAGAAATACGCGCATGTGACGTTCTTCTTCAATGGCGGGCAGGAAACGCCGTTCCCGGGCGAGGAGCGTATCCTCATCCCCTCGCCCAAGGTCGCGACTTACGATTTGCAGCCGGAGATGTCCGCCTTCGAGGTCACCGACAAGCTCGTCGAGGCGATCCAGTCGGGCCGTTTCGATGCGATCGTGCTGAACTACGCCAACACCGACATGGTCGGCCATACCGGCGATCTGCACGCGGCGATCAAGGCGGTCGAAGCGGTCGATACGTGCCTCGGCCGGCTCAGCGAGGCGGTGGAGCACGCTGGCGGCTGTCTTCTTATCACCGCCGACCACGGCAATGCGGAGATGATGAAGGACCCGGAGACCGGTCAGCCGCACACCGCGCACACCCTCAACCCCGTGCCGATCATCCTCTTCAACCCTCCCTCCGGCGTGACCGGCCTCCGCGGCGGCCGCCTCGCCGACATCGCCCCGACCCTGCTCGCAATTCTCGGCTTGCCGCAGCCCGCTGCGATGACCGGCATGAATTTGATGGAGACGCGCCCCGCCGAGCGCGCCGCGCGTGTCGGGACCTGAGGCGCAGGGAACTCCGCGCAAGCTGCGATCGGCGGCGCTGCTTCTGTTGCTTGTTGCATGGACCGGCGGTTCCGTCAGAGCGGAAGACGCGCCCGAGCAGGAACTCAAAGCGGTCGAGAAGGAGCTCGCGCAAAGCCGGCAGACGCAAAGTCACTACGCCGATGAAGCTGCGGCGCTCGCCGATGAGGTCGCGCGATTGCGCGCCGCCAGCATCGATGCGGCGCATACGACGCAGCAGCACGAGGCGGCACTGTCGGAAATCGAGGCGCAATTGATCCAGCTCGCCCGAGACGAAGCCGCCAAGACCGCCGATTTGCAACGGCGGAGCGGACAATCGGTCGAGCTTCTGATGGCGCTGCAACGCCTCGCGCGGGATCCGCCCGAGGCGCTCGCGCTTGCCCCCGGAAGCCCGATCGACTCGGCGCGGAGCGCGCGCTTGCTGGCCGCCGCCATCCCGCAGATCGAGGAAAAAGCTCGTGCCCTTCGCGGCGAGCTCGCGAGCCTTTCCGAGCTGCGTGACCGCATCGCCGCGCAACGTCGCTCGCTCGTCGCCGAGCGTGACGCTCTCGTCGAACAGCAGCTCGCGCTCAAGACGATGGTCGCGCGAAAGGCGATACTGCAGGAGGCGGCTCTGCGCGGTGCGGCGATCGGCAGCCATCGCTTGGCACAGCTTTCGGCCGAGGCGAGCGATCTGCGCGACCTCATTGCCCGGCTCGATGCCGAGCGGCAACGACGCGAGGACGAGCAGCGCCGGACCGAGGAGGAGATGCGGGCGCGCGCCGCGACGCGGCCGCCTCGCCCCTCGCCCAGCGCAACGACGCAAGCGACGCCCCCCGAAGGCGGCCAAGCTGCACCGTCCCTTGCGGCGGTCGCCAAGCCGGAGGGCCTGCGGCCCTTCTCGGAAGCACGCGGCGCCATGCTGTTGCCGGTCGCCGGCACGCTCACGCGCCACTATGGCGAGAACGACGAATATGGCGCGGCGAGCAAGGGGCTGCTGCTCGAAACCCGGCCCGGCGCCCAGGTCGTCGCGCCGTTCGACGGCCGCATCGAGTTTGCCGGACCCTTCCGGGGGTATGGGCAAATCTTGATCATTGAGCATGGGGACGGGTATCATTCCCTGCTCGCAGGACTGGAGCGGATCGAGGGCGTGGTCGGACAATGGCTGGTCGCAGGCGAACCGGTTGGCAATATGCCGGATGGCGACCATCCCGCGCTGTACCTCGAGCTCCGTCGTCACGGACAGCCGATCAACCCGTTGCCGTGGCTGGCGACACGCGATGATAAGGTAAGCGGATGAAACGTCTCGGTCTGGTCGCGGCAACCGCCGCAACGCTCGTTTTCCTCAGCATTCCCGCTGTCCCGCAGACACAGCCGGACAATGCGGCGTCGGCACCGGCGAAATCGAACGCCGATACCTATCGGCAGCTCAACCTTTTCGCCGACGTGTTCGAGCGTGTCCGGTCCGACTATGTGCAGGAGGTCAGCGACGAGCAACTCGTCGAGGCCGCGATCAACGGCATGCTGTCCTCGCTCGATCCCCATTCGAGCTATCTCAACGCAAAAAATTTCAAGGACATGCAGGTGCAGACCCGTGGCGAGTTCGGCGGGCTCGGCATCGAGGTCACGATGGAGAACGGTCTCGTCAAGGTGGTGTCGCCGATCGACGACACGCCGGCGGCCAAGGCCGGCCTCAAGCCCAATGACCTCATTACCCATCTCGATGGCGACCCGATCTTAGGGCTCACCCTCCCGGAGGCCGTCGAGAAGATGCGCGGGCCGGTCAACAGCGAGGTCAAGCTGACGATCCGCCGCGAGGGGCGCGAGCCGTTCGACGTGACGCTGATGCGCGCCGTCGTCAAGATTCAGTCCGTCAAGTCGCATCTCGAAGGCGACAATATCGGCTACATCCGCATCACGAGCTTCAACGAGCAGACCGATTCCGGCTTGCAGGCGGCGATCAAGTCGCTGAAGGAAAAGGCCGGCAACAAGCTCGCAGGCTTCGTCCTCGATCTGCGCAACAATCCGGGCGGGCTCCTGGACCAGGCGATCGCCGTCTCGAATGATTTCCTGCAGCGCGGCGAGATCGTCTCGACCCGCGGCCGGCGCCCCGACGATGCGCAGCGCTACAACGCGCGACCTGGCGACATCACCAACGGATTGCCGGTGGTCGTCCTCATCAATGGCGGCTCGGCCTCAGCCTCGGAAATTGTCGCCGGTGCGCTTCAGGATCATCGGCGCGCGATCCTTCTCGGCACCAGGTCGTTCGGCAAGGGCTCGGTGCAGACGATCATTCCGCTGCCGGGACATGGCGCCATCCGCCTCACCACGGCGCGCTACTACACGCCGTCCGGACGGTCGATCCAGGCAAAGGGGATCGAACCCGACATCATCGTCGAGCCGGCCAAGATCGAGAAGATCGCGCAGGCCGACGCGTTCCGTCATGAGGCCGATCTGAAGGGGGCCCTCAAGAATACCGATGCCCCGGCGCAGGCATCGAAGGCGCCGCCCGCACCGAATGTCCCGGCAGGAACGACGCCGGCGGCAACCCCCGACAAAGGCGAGACCAACTCGGTCGACCCGCTCGTTCTCGGCACGGCCGAAGACTACCAGCTGGCTCGCGCAGTCGACATGCTGCGCGGATTGGCGCTGTTCAACGGGCGCGCCGTGAACTGACCCGAGCGCCGTGTTCCGCCGCGATGATCTGACGGTCGCGCCGGCGCGCCGCCCGCCGCCACCGTGGGTCATCGCGGCAGCGATCGGTTTCGGGCTCCTTGTCGTGGCCGGCCTCACGCTGTGGCTGCTCCCGAGCGGCGCCGGCCAAAGGGGCCGAAATTGGGTCGAGCTCGCGCTGCCGAGCATGACGAGACTGGCAGCCGATCCGGCAAAGAGCGGCGACCCGGCGCTGATCGAACGCGGCGTCAGCGGCCCGTTGCCGATCGTCGCGAGCGACGGCCGGAAGGCATGGCAGGTCTATGCTCGCGCTTTCGACCGCACCAGCTCCCGGCCGCGCATCGCGATCGTTATCGCCAATCTCGGCCAGTCGACCGCGGAGACCGAAGCGGCGATCACGAAGCTGCCGGGGGCCGTCACGCTCGGCTTGAACCCGTACGCTCCGGGCCTTCCCGGTTGGGTCGAGAAGGCCCGGGCCGCAGGACACGAGGTGATCATCGGCGTGCCGATGGAGCCGCTCGACTATCCGCGCGAGGACCCTGGCCCGAGCACGCTCATGCTGTCGCTCTCGCCGAAACAGAATCTCGACCGGTTGGAATGGGCGTTGAGCCGAACCAGCGGCTATGTCGGCGTCACCAATTTCATGGGTTCGCGCTTCACTGCTGCACAGAACGAGCTCCGTCCGATCCTCGAAGTCATCAAGGGGCGCGGCCTTCTCTTTCTTGAGACGCGGGCGTCCAATCAAAGCGCCATCGGCCCTCTCGCCGACGAGTTCGCGCTGCCGCACGCAGCGAACGACCGCGACATCGACGGCGAGCAATCGCGGAGCGGGATCGATCAAGCGCTCAACGACCTCGAAGGGATCGCGCGCAAGAAGGGCGGCGCGGTCGGCACCGGCAGCGGCTACCCGGCGACGATCGATCGGGTCGCCGCTTGGGCTGCAACGCTCGACGGCAAGGGGCTGACGCTCGCGCCGCTCTCGGCGGTAGCGGCGGCGAAAGGTGACGGCAAGGAAGCCGATCATTGATGGCGACCGCGGAACCGCCGAGTTCGGCCTATCGTCCCGCGGTCGGCATCCTGCTGCTCAATGACGCCAATCTCGTCTTCGTCGCCCGCCGCCTCGACATGGCGGAGGAAGCTTGGCAAATGCCGCAAGGCGGCATCGACGAAGGCGAGACGCCGCGCGCCGCCGCGTTGCGCGAGCTGAAGGAGGAGATCGGCACGGACCGGGCGACGATCCTCGCGGAAAGCCGCCTCTGGCGACACTACGAGCTCCCGCCCGGGCTTGCCGGTCGCCTCTGGGGCGGCCGCTATCGCGGGCAGCGCCAGAAATGGTTTGCGATGCGGTTCACCGGCATGGACGCGGATATCGACCTCGCGACCGAGCATCCGGAATTCAGCGATTGGAAATGGATCGAGCCACAGCTTCTCCCGAAGCTGATCGTGCCCTTCAAGCGCCAGCTCTACCGCGACATCCTCGCCGAGTTCGAGCCGTTCCTCGGCTTGCCGCCGCGCTGACCTCAGGCCGCCGACCGGGCGAGACGCATCCGGCGCTGATGGATCAGCCAGCACGCGGCCCGCGTCGCCAACCGATTGAATCGCCCGTTCGCCGTCAGCCCGACCACCTTCAAGACCATCGCGATACCCCGCTCGACATGATGGCGGCGATAGAGGGCGTAGGCGCGACGCGCATAGGCGGCGCTGCAGCGGCGCCGGTCGTAGGGTGCGGCGCATTCATTCTCGTTGGCGGCGTAGTAGGCGTAAGCCAGCTCGTCATCGTCAGCCTCGATGATGCGGCCGGCGGCGATGCGCAGGCGCCGCCACATGCCGAGCCGCTCCGCCTCGAGGCAACGCTTCAGCATCGCGTAGAAGATCTTGTAGTGGCGAAATTCGTCGGCGGCGATGCGCCGGCAGATCTCGCGGAGCACCGGCTCCTCGCTCGCTTCAGCAAGCGCCGTGTAATAGGAGCTCGTGCCGGTCTCGACGACGCAACGGGCGACCATTTCGCCGGCGCGCGAGCCGCGCACCGAGCGCTCGGCTGAGGGATCAAGGCGGAAGCCGGCGCTGAAGCGCCGGCAGGCAGCCGAAAAATCGAAGCCCGGATCGACAAGCGACGCCCAGCGCCCGAGCGCGTCGCCGTGCTGAATCTCTTCTTCGCCCCAGCGCCGCGCGACGGCCTGAAAATCCGTGTCGTCGTTGAACACCTTGCAGAGATAGTCGGCGTAATCGCCGCCGTTGTGCTCGACAAGGCTCGCCGCCTTCACGATCGCGACGAGATCGGGATCGACCTTGCTGCGGTCGAAGCGATCCCAGGCGATGTCTTGAAGCCTCCACGAACCCATAGTCACGCTTGCCTGCGGTTGCCGCACGGCGAGAAATATAATTCAGCCTGCGTGATCATGCAAAGTCGTGGCCGCGCCGACAAATCCGAGGGGGACGCGGGTGCTGGCTTGCCCTGTCAATGCGCCGCGTTCTGACGGATTGCCTGAAGCTTTGCGGCCTCGATTTCGATCACCTGCTCGGTCGAGCGCAGCTCGAGGGCGGCCTCGTCGCGCTCGGCCCCGGCGAGGCGGGCGACGCGATCGCGCAAATTCGCGAGCGCGGCTTCGAGCGTGCGCATATTCGCCTCGATCGCCGTGGCGTCGAGGGTGGAGAGCGGCATCGCTTCGTCGGCGAGGACCGTGCAACGCTCCGGCGTCACCTCGGCGAACCCGCCCGAGACGAAGATGCGCTCGCCGATGACGTTTCCGTCATAGACGTCGATGACGCCGGGCCGCACCGTCGAGATGAGCAAGGAATGACCCGGCAGCACGCCGAAATTGCCCTCGCTGCCCGGGACGACGACCATGTCAACCGCCTCGGAGAGCAAGAGCTTTTCCGGCGAGACCAGCTCGAATTGGACCTTGTCGGCCATGGCGTCCTCCCCTGCCCCGGATCAGGCCGCCTCGGCCGCCATCTTGCGCGCTGTCTCGATCGCCTCCTCGATGGTGCCGACCATGTAGAAGGCGCTTTCGGGCAGATCGTCATGGTCGCCGGCAACGATGCCCTTGAAGCCCTTGATCGTATCCTCGAGTGCGACAAGCTTGCCGGGGGTGCCGGTAAAGACTTCGGCGACGAAGAAGGGTTGCGAGAGGAAGCGTTGGATCTTGCGCGCGCGCGCGACGACGAGCTTGTCCTCTTCGGAGAGCTCGTCCATGCCGAGAATGGCGATGATGTCCTGCAGCGACTTGTAGGTCTGCAGCACGCGCTGGACGTCGCGCGCGACACGGTAGTGCTCCTCGCCGATGACGCGCGGATCGAGCATGCGCGAGGTCGAATCGAGCGGGTCGACGGCGGGGTAGATGCCGAGCTCGGCGATCTGGCGCGACAGCACGGTCGTCGCATCGAGATGCGCAAAGGATGTCGCCGGTGCCGGATCGGTCAAATCGTCGGCCGGCACGTAGATCGCCTGCACCGAGGTGATCGACCCCTTTTTGGTCGTCGTGATGCGCTCCTGCAAGGCGCCCATGTCGGTCGCCAAGGTCGGCTGATACCCGACCGCCGACGGGATGCGGCCCAGCAGCGCCGATACCTCGGAGCCTGCCTGGGTGAAGCGGAAGATG
>JBGPOZ010000111.1:0-14652 GCA_041488295.1 Allostellaceae bacterium | reverse complement strand
TGCACCGTGCCGAGCGCCGGCCGGTCCTCGACATGGAGGAGCGTGCCGAGCGCGCGCACCGTCGCCGAGAGCTGCAAGAGGCGGCCTTCCGGCAGATCGCCGGCGAAGACGAGATGGAAGCCGGCGAGCTCCGCCGCGCTCGGAATGAGGCGATGAAGCCGGGCGCCCGCCGCGGCTTCGAGCGCCGGGATCGGATCGTCGGCGTAGAGTGCCACATGGCGCGCGCCGTCGGCGTCGAGAAGTTCGAGGCGGCGCAGCGCCACCGCGCCGTTGCCGACGAGCGCGACGCGCAGCCGGGAGAGGTCGAGCATGATCGGGAACATCTTATGAGGCCCTCCGAGAGGCGGCGGCGAGCGCTCCGAGGAGCGCCTCGCGGCCGATGCGATGGCAGAAATCGCCGAAGCCCTCGCCGTCCAGACGTGCCTCGGCGAAGAAGGCGAAGAGCGGGTCGAGCGTCGCCGCGACGGCATTTTGGGCGAGCTTGTCGAGCAACGGGAAATTGAGCCGCGTCCCTTCGAAATCGCCGCCGACATAGAGGGCGAAGAAGCCGGGCATGCGGCCGACGAGGCCGATATCGCCGGCATAGGGCCGGGCGCAGCCATTGGGGCAGCCGGTGATGCGGACGCTCATGCGCTCGGCGAGGAGGCCGTGCGCGGCGAGCCGCGCCTCGATCTGGTCGAGCAATGGTGCCTGGATGCGCTCGGCCTCGGTCAGCGCCAAGCCGCAGCTCGGCAAAGCGGGGCAGGCGAGGGACCAGCGCCGCACCGGCGCGATGTCTGTGCCGAGCACGACGCCGTGGCCGCGCAGCATGGTTTCGACCGTGTCGCGATCGGAGGGATCGATATTGCTGAGAAGGATATCCTGGCTCGCCAGCAGGATCGGATCGGGTCCGAAACGAGCAACCACCTCGCGCAGCGCGCTCCGCAAGGTGGAGCCGTCGCGGTCGAGAATGCGACCGCTCGGCACCGGAATGCCGAGGTAGAGCTTACCGTCGCCCTGCGCGTGCCAGCCCATATGGTCGGGCACCTGGAAGCGGGGCATCGGCCGCGGCGCTTCGAGCGCCTTGCCGAGATACGCCTCGAGTTGCGCCTTCGCCCAGGCCTCGCCCTTTTCGGCGATGACGTATTTGAGACGCGCGTGCTTGCGGTTGCTGCGGTCGCCGTGGTCGCGGTGGAGGCGGACGACGGCGGCGGCGGCGTCGAGCAGGTCTTCCGGCGCAATGAAGGCGACGAGGCTCGCCATCCTCGGATACGTCGCCGGCTTGTTGTGCGTCATGCCGAGCCCGCCGCCGAGCGCGAAATTGTAGCCGGTGAGAAGCTCGCCCTCGAACAGCGCGATGATGCCGAGATCGTTGGTCAAGACGTCGACCGTGTTGTCCTCGGGCGTCGCCAGCCCGATCTTGAACTTGCGCGGCAAATAGGCATCGCCGTAGAGCGAATCTTCCTCCGTCCCTGCGACCTGCGTGCCATCGAGCCAGATCTCGTAATAGGCCCGGCTTGCCGGCAGCATGCGTGTCGAGAGCGCCTTCGCATCGGCCTCGAGCCGCGCATGGATTGCGTCGCGGATCGGCGCCGGGACCGTCGTGACGTTGCGCACGACATCGCCGCACGCGGCGATCGTCGTCATCAGCGCCTCGTTGATCGAGGCGATCGTTGCCTTGAGCTCCGCCTTGACGACGCCGTGAAACTGGATGCCCTGGCGCGTCGTGATGCGGAGCGTTCCATTGGCGTAACGATCGGCGATCTCATCGAGCGCGAGATATTGCGCCGCGGTGAGGCGTCCGCCGGGCAGGCGCGTCCGCACCATCATCTGGTAGATCTTGCCGTCGCCGCGCTGCTTGCGCTCGGTCGCGCTGTCGCGGTCGTAACCTTGGTAGACGCCGTGGAATTTCAAAAGGTTGTAGCCGTCCTCATCGAAGGCCGGGCGGCCATCGGCAAGCCCCTCAGCCAGCGCGCCGCGCAATCCGTCGCTCCCGCGCTTCAGAAGCTCGACCTTGGAAACAGTGCCGGCGATCGACATGCGGATGGCTCCTGGAGCACAATCGTATGTGGATCATCAGAAAATACCTGCGCAAAACAGTCAATATAATTATATTCACTGTTATATTAGGTAAAATAATGTGATCAATTGGGCGGAAGGCCCAGATCGAGGCCGTGCGTCAATCGACGACGATCGGGACGCCGGCCTCGTATTTCGAGCTGCGGATGGCGAGCGAGGATTTGACGTGGCTCACATTGGGCGCCGCCGTCAGCTTAGTGGTGAGAAAGCGCTGATAGGTGTCCCAATCCTCGGCGACGATCTTCAAGAGGAAATCGGTCTCGCCCGCCAGCATGTTCGCCTCGCGTACCTCGGACCAGGTGGCGATCAAGGCTTCGAACGCCTTGAGGTCGGGTTCGGCCTGGCTACCGAGGCCGACATGGGCGAAGACGGTGACGCCGTAACCCAGCGCCTCGGCATGGACGTCGGCGTGATAGCCGCGGATGAGCCCGGCCTCCTCGAGGGCGCGCACGCGCCGCAGGCAAGGCGGCGCCGAGATTCCGGCACGCCGCGCCAGCTCGACATTGGTCATGCGGCCATCCGCCTGCAAATCGCGCAGGATCCGGCGGTCGATCTTGTCGAGCTTGACCTGGCGCATCCGATCCTCCTCGTCGGTTTGCCGCAGCGTTCGTGTGAAATTATATTACGCGAACGCCCCTCACAAGGCCCGCGACCGGCACGCGCTATAGAGCGGGCCGGCCTTGCGGCACGCCATCGCCTTGCGTTACACCGCGTCAAGATGCCGGACGATCTCGAGCGACAGAAGCTGATGGCGGGTGGCAGTGACCGCGCCGGGGTGCCGCTCGTCTGGGCGCTCCATGACGGGCGGATCGGCATCAAGAACCAGGTGCTCGGCCTCGCCGAGGCGCTGGACCTGCCCTTTGTCGAGAAATACTTCGCGGCACGCCTGCCCTGGTCGCACCTGCCGCCGCTGCTGTGGCCCGGCCTCGCCCGCGCCGCCACCGCCGACAGCGACACCCTCGTCCCGCCCTGGCCCGATCTCCTCATCAGTTGCGGCCGTGTCTGCGCCGCCGCCGGCATCGCCGTGAAGCGCGCGAGCGGCGGGCGGACCTTCCTCGCGCAGATTCAGGATCCGCGCCTTGGTCGCCCGCACTTCGATCTCATGGTGGTCCCCGAGCACGACCCGGCGCGCGGCGCCAACGTCGTCGTGACGCGCGGCGCCGTCCATCGCGTGACCGCCGAACGCCTCGCCGAGGCCGGGCGCCGCTTCGCGCCGCGTTTCGCCGATCTGCCGCACCCGCGCGTCGCCGTGCTGATCGGCGGCCAGAACAAGGTCTACGAATTCGGCATGGCGCGCCTCGCCGAGATCGCGGGTCAGCTCGCGGCGCTGGCACAGCGGCACGGCGCCGGCTTGCTCGTGACGCCGTCGCGCCGCACCGGCGCCGAGGGCGAGCTTCTGCTGCGCCGAACGCTGGCCGCCGCGCCCGTCTATATCTGGGACGGCACCGGCGAGAACCCCTATTTCGCCTTTCTCGCGCTCGCCGACGCCATCATCGTCACCGGCGATTCGATCTCGATGGTGACGGAGGCGGCATCGACCGGGAAGCCGGTCCATGTCATCGAGCTGGCCGGCGGCTCGCGCAAATTCCGCGATTTCCATCGCCTCATGCGCGAGGCCGGCGTCACGCGCCCCTTCACCGGCGCGCTCGAGAGCTGGGTCTACGAGCCGCCCAACGACACCAAGAAAGCTGCAGCCGAGATCCTCCACCGCATTGCCGCGCGGAATGCGGCGCGCGCCGCGGGATGAGTCGCCCGCTCGCCTTTCTCCTCGCAGCGCTCTTCGCGGCTGCGCTCTTCACATTGGCGCCGCAGATCGATTTGTGGGTCAGCGGGCTCTTCTGGCGTTCGGGCGAAGGCTTCTTCCTCGCGCAATTGCCGGCGGTGCGGTTCCTTTACCGCGCCGTGCTGGTCCTCACCTGGCTCATCGCAATTCCGCTTAGTCTCTATCTCATTTTTGTCCTCATCTGCGTTCTCGGCGCTACGCCGCGATTTCCGGCATTGGCGCGCCACTGGCGAGCCGCACTATACTTGCTTCTGGCGCTCGCCATCGGCCCGGGGCTCATCGTCAACACCGCGTTCAAGGATCATTGGGGTCGCGCCCGGCCCTCGCAAGTGACCGAATTCGGCGGCACGCAGCAATTCACGCCGGCCTTCCTGCCATCGCTCGCATGCGAGCGCAACTGCTCCTTCGTCTCGGGCCATGCGGCGCTGGGATTCTACCTCGTTTCCTTCGCCTTTCTCGTGCCGATGCGGCGCCGGCGCCTCGCGATCGCGGCGGCGGTCGCGGCGGGTGGGCTCTTCGGCCTCGTGCGCATCGCGCAGGGCGCCCACTTCCTCTCCGATGTCGTCTTCGCCGGCTTTCTCGTCACCGCCAGCTCGTGGCTGCTCCACCGCCTCCTCATCGCAAACGATCTCCTCGCGAACGAACGGATCGCCGCCTGGAGCGCCGTGATCCCGTGGCGCTGGCTCCTCGCTTGGAGTGCAGCGACGGGCGCGGCGATTCTCCTCTCGATCCTGTTCCTCGACCGGCCCCTTGCGGTCTTCTTTCGCGGGCAGGACGAGCGGTTGCGCGGCGTCTTCGAATTCATCACGCAATTCGGCCTCTCGAAGGGTTGGCTCATCGGCGCGGCGCTCATCTGGTTCGCCCTCATTGCCGCGGCGCGCCTGCCGCGCTTCGCCGCGCGCGCAGCGCAGCTCATCGAATATTCCCGCGCGCCGCTCTTGTTCTTCACCGCGCTCGCCGCGTCGGGGCTCGTCGTCGATCTCGTGAAGATCATCGCCGGTCGCACCCGGCCGAAGCTGCTCTTCTCCGACGGCATCTTCGCCTTCACGGGATGGTCGACCCATGCCGACCATTGGTCCTTCCCATCGGGCCACACCGCGAACGCCGTCGCCATCGCGCTCGCGCTCTCGGCGATCGCGCCGCGCGGGCGACCGCTCTACATTCTCTTCGCGCTCCTCATCGCGGCGAGCCGGATCGTCATCACGCAGCACTATCTGAGCGACGTCATGATGGGTGCCTTCGTGGCGTTGCTGACGACCGAATGCGTCCGCTTCGTCTTCGCGCAAAGCGCGGCCCGGAGCGCGGCCGCTCAATATCCCTTGAACCCGCGCGCGTCGTAGGCGTAGACGCTGCGCGCGAAATCGGCGTCGAGCGGGATCGTGACGTGCCCCGCCGACGCGATCTCGGCGAATTTTGCGCGGATCCAGGGCGAGAGCTCGGTCGTCGAGACGAAGACGAAGTCGCGGCCGACGAGGCGGTTCATGTCGGTCGTCATCTCGAAGCCGTTGCGCGCGCCGCCGCCGGGATTCCAGATGACCGCGTCGAAGGGGTGCGGGCGCACATAGTAGATGAGCGCGGCGAGCGTCTCGCGTGAATCGGCGAGGAGGATGAAGCCGGGCCGGCGCAGCAGCAGATCGCCGACCGTCCGGCCGAGACGGTGCCAGCCGCGAACCCGGTGCAGGAGGTCGAATTTCGCCGGCAAGGGACGGCCGAGCGCCGCCGCCGCGTCAGGCGCGGTGACGACGATGATTGCCGCCGCGACATGGAGGACGAGCGATGCGGTAAGCAACGCCGCGCGGCGTTTCTCGATGAGAAAGGCGACGACGAGGATCGTCGCCGAGACATAGGCCGGCGCCGACCAATTGGCATGGGCGCGCGAGAGAAAGCTCACCACCAGCATCATCGCGAGGCTCGGCAGGGCGAAGGCGGCGAGAAGGCGGGCGCGCGGCTCGGCGAGACGCTTTGCAAAGACGAGGACGAGCGCCAGAAGCGCGGTGAAAAGAATGGGTCCGAAGACGCCGAGCTGCGCCGAGAGGAATTCGAGGAAATGACCGGGATGGATAAGCGAGCCGGTCAGATTGGCGTTGGCGCTGGTGTGCCGGTAGCTCGCGAAATCGTTCTGCCAGTTCCACCAGAAATTCGGCAGATAGAGCAGAAGCGCGAATGCCGTCGCGCCAAGGAGGCCGGGAAGATGCCGCCGCTCCTCGCGCGCCAGAAGCATCAGCAGCAGCGCCGAGAGGAGCCAATAGGCCATCGCGAATTTCGCGAGAAGCCCGACCCCTGCCGCGAGCCCGACCGCGAACCACCAGCGCCGCCATTCTACGCTTCCCGTCGCCGTCTCGCGGGCGCGCACGAAGGCATAGAGCGCGAGCGCCCAGCAGAGGAGGAGCGGCACGTCGGTCGAGATGATGGCGGCCGAGACCGTGACCGCGGGAAGGGTGATGTAGAGGACCGCCGACCAGAAGGCGGTGCGCGCATCGTAGAGCCGGCGCGCGATCGCGAAGATGACGAGCCCGGTGAGGAAATGGAGAATGGGCGAGGCGACGCGGATTCCGAACTCGTCCTCGCCGAGGAGTGCCGTCGTCGCCGCGATGATCCACGGCACCAGCGGCGGCTTCGAGAAATAGCCCAGCGCCGGATGCAGCGACCACAGCCAGTACTGCGCCTCGTCGGGATAAAGATCGATCGGGTTGCCGGCGAGCCAGAAGAGGCGGATGAGCGTGACACCGAGCAGCGCGAAGGCGGCGTTGCGGCGCCAGCGCTGCTCCGCTTCAACGGGCGCCGGGGCCGAATCCGTGGCGGGGATCGTCATGGGGCGGCGAGAGTAGTCGGCACGCGGCGGTGCCGCCACAGGTTTCGAAGATCGCGAGCGATCACGACAGCCCCCTCCCAGTTACGGGAACGCTGCATCGACTGGGTTGCGGCCTTCGACTTCGCTCAGGCTGAGGACGATGGGGTCTGACATCGATGGTCGGGCCACGTCTCAGTTCACCTCACCCTGAGCGAAGTCGAAGGGCGCATGATGTCGATGCCATCCCGGTCGCGGCCACGAGCCAGGTTGCGAAGGGCTTCGAAATCTCCCCGGATCAGCGCCTCCTTCTTGGCACGCGTCCACCCTTTCACCTGACGCTCGGCGGCAATCGCGTCGGTGATGCGATCGAACTCCTGGTGATAGACCAAGGCGACCGGGCGGCGTGTCGATGTGTGGCCGCCGAACGTTCCGTCATTGTGCTGCGCGACCCGCATCTCGAGGGAGTCGCGCGTGGTGCCGACATAGTAGGAACCGTCATGGCAACGCAGGATGTAGAGGAAGGCACCCAGGCGAATTCTCTATGACAGCCGAGGAAAGGAGCCTAGCACAACCGTAGTGCGGCCTTCGACTTCGCTCAGGCTGAGGTGAATTGAGGCTTGGCCCAACCGTCGATGTCGAACTCGATGGTCCTCACCCTGAGCGAAGTCGAAGGGCGCATGATGCCCGATCCGCACGCGCTCCTCATTCACCATTCCCCAGCCCCTGCAGCGCCGCCACCACCTCGCGGAGGCCCCGATCGAGGCGCTTGTCGCGGCGGAGCACGATGCCGAGCGTGCGATGCAGCGGCGGCGCGAGCGGGCGCACCAGGATATGGTCCCGCGCGCCGATTCCGGTCACGGCAAGACGCGGCAACACGCTGCAGCCGAGACCCGCGCCGACCAATTCCTTGATCGCCTCGACGCTGCCGAGCTCCATCGCCGGCTTCAGCTTGAGACCGGCGCGCAGGAACCAGTCATCGACGACCCGGCGCGCGTTGCCGCCGGATTCGTAGAGTACGACCGGCCGCATCGCCAAGGTGGCGGGCGTCACGACCGGCGGCGGCGGTTCTCCGTCCGCGGCGAAGACGGCGACCTGCTCGTCGTCGAGCACCGGCGTCACCTGGAAGATGCGGCCCGGCGCCGGCAAGGTCACGAGCGCAACGTCGATCGAATTCTCCTCGAGCGCTTTGAGGATGTCGGGCGAATTGCCGGTGCTGACGACGATCTCCAAGCTCGGGAACGCACTGCGCAAGCAGCGCAGCAGCGCCGGCAGCAGGTAGATGCACGCCGTGGCGCCGGTGCCGAGGCGCACCCGGCCGACCGTGCCGGTGCGGTGCGAGGCGACCGCCTCGAGCGCGCCTGCGACCGCCTCCTCGATCTGCCGCACATGCTCCAGGAGTGCCGTGCCGGCGGTGGTCGGCCGGGCCCGCCGGCCGATGCGCTCGATGAGGCGCACGCCGAGGCGGCTCTCGAGCTGGCGGATCTGCAAGCTGACCGCCGGCTGCGTCAGGTTGAGCCGCTCCGCCGCCGCCGAAAAGCTGCCGAGCTCGATGACGTCGGCGAAGGCGTGGAGCTGGCGGAGGTTGAGACCGTCCATCTCAAGGATTCCTTATGTGATGAATAACAATACCAAATCTTTTCTTTGATTGGTGACGGTCTAGGATGTCGCCGGTCAAGATGGCCTGGCAGCTTGGGGGTCAGGCGGGGAGTTTGCGCGGTGGAGGCAGTCATCATTCGCGATTCGGCCGAGGCGGATCTCACGGCGATCCAGCGCATTTACGCCCATCACGTGCTGCACGGCCTCGCCTCCTTCGAGGAGGAGCCGCCGACGGTGGCCGAGCTGGCGCGGCGCCGCGCCGAGGTACTGGCGCGCGGCCTGCCGCATCTCGTCGCCGAACAAGGCGGCGACGTCGTCGGCTACAGCTACGCTTCGCCCTACCGCGCGCGCGCCGCCTACCGCTTCTCGATCGAGGATTCGGTCTATGTCGCCGAGGGGCTGAGCGGTGGCGGCATCGGGCGCGCCTTGCTGACGGCGCTGATCGCGAAATGCGAGGCCGGCGGCTGGCGCCAGATGGTCGCGATCATCGGCGACAGCGGCAACGCGGCTTCGATCACGCTTCACGAGCGCCTCGGATTCCGCATGGTCGGCACCTTTCGGGCGATCGGCTTCAAGCACGGACGCTGGGTCGACAGCGTCCTCATGCAGCGCGCGCTCGGCGTCGGCGACACGGCGCCGGGACAAATGCCGTGACGACGCGGCGAACCACGGTCGTCGCCGCGCTCGGCGTGACGCAGACCCTCGCCTGGGCGTCGAGCTATTACCTCCCGGCGATTCTCGCCGACCCGATCGCTGCCGAGACGGGCGTGTCGCGGACCCAGTTCTTCGCCGTCTTCTCGGCGGCGCTGCTGCTGTCGGCGGTCATCGGGCCGGCGGTCGGCCGGCGGATCGACGATCATGGCGGGCGCGGTGTGCTGGTCGCGTCCAATCTCACCTTCGCCGCCGGCCTCGCCCTTCTGGGTGTCGCGCAGGGACCCGCCGGCCTCGTCGCCGCTTGGGCGGTTCTCGGAATCGGCATGGGGATGGGCCTCTACGATACGGCTTTCGCCACCCTGGCGACGCTTTACGGCCGCGACGCGCGCGGCGCCATCACCGGCATCACCTTGATCGCCGGCTTTGCCAGCACCGTCGGCTGGCCGGTCTCGGCACTGCTCGATCATGCCATCGGCTGGCGCGAGACCTGCCTCTTCTGGGCAGCGCTGCATCTCGCCCTCGGTCTGCCGATGAACCGTTTCCTCATTCCGCCGGGGCTGCCGCGCGTCCCGCATGCCGTCGAAACCGAGTTGGCCGAGACGGCGGCGCCGCGTGGCGCCATGGTTCTCCTCGCCTTCATCTTCGCCGCGACCTGGTTCGTCACCGGCGCCATGGCGGCGCATCTGCCGCGCCTCCTCGAAGCGGCCGGCGCCTCGCCCGCGGCGGCGATCGTCGCGGCGGCGCTGGTCGGACCGGCGCAAGTCGGAGCGCGCTTTGCCGAATTCACCGCGCGGCGCTGGCTTCACCCGCTGATGACGGCGCGGCTCGCCGCCATCATGCATCCCCTGGGCGTTGCGGTGCTGGCGGTGCTGGGTGCGCCCGCCGCCGCCGCGTTCACGCTGCTCCACGGCGCCGGTAACGGCATGCTGACGATCGCCAAGGGCACGCTTCCCTTGGCGCTGTTCGGGCCGGTCGGTTACGGGCTGCGCAGCGGCATCCTCTCCGCGCCGGCGCGCGCCGCGCAAGCCGCCGCCCCGCTCGTCTTCGGCTTCCTGCTCGACCGGATGGGGCAGGGCGCGCTCGCCGTCTCGGCGGGGCTCAGCCTCGCGGCGCTGGCGGCGCTGCTGGCGCTGCGGCAGCGCAATCCGGCACCCCGGCCGGTCGTGGCGCCCGTGGTCAGGTAATCCGGGCGGACGGGATTGCAGAAAGACCGGACGGCAAAGCTGCGCTCGTGACGCATGACACCACTGCTAGAGTTATCATCCTGCAGTTGCCCTGTATTTTCGCGGGACACACACAATATCTTGATCTTGTCCGGACCCTGCGACGTGCTCGGGCTGTACCTCCGGCCGTCGATATAGTATCGAGACGGTTTAGCGTCGCCCGATGAGGCCCATGCAGCTCGACATCGAAACCTTCAGCAATACAAGCGGCGGCAACAGCTTTTACAAGGCGATCAGCCATCCCGTTGCGGCGCGCCGGGCGGCCGCGTTGCTGGAGCGCCTCGCCGCCTCGCGTGCCGTCGCCATTTACGATCCCTTGGGATTCGCCGCCGGCTTCGCGGCGATCCACGGCCTCGGGCACGTGGCGCTCGCCGGCCTCTTCGTTCAGGACGTGGCCGCGGTCGGTCGGACGTCGCTCGGCCGCAAGGCGCAGCCCGTCACCGATCTGCCGGCCGCCGCGGCGGATACCGTGCTGGTCGCGGCGTTCGACGCCGGGCGCTTCATCGACCATATCCGCCACCTCGCGCCACGCGGCGCAGAGATCGTCAGCTTCGATGCGATGCGTTTGCCGGACGCGTTGCTGACCAATCGGCGCAACTACCTCGATCCGCTCAACTTCGCCACCAACTTCGCCTTCTTCCGCGACGCCGACGCGCTCCATACGCGGCTCGTCACGGCGAACTACTGGGCCGGCTACGGCGCGCGCGAGGTCGAGCTCGCCCTCACCCTCTTCGACGGCGGCGGGCAGATCCTTGCCGAATGGCGCGAGAGCGTCGCCTCCGGCATCGGCGCCATCGTGCTCGACAGCCGCGAGATCCGCGCCCGCTTCGGCCTTGCCCCCTTCGCCGGCCAGCTCTTCCTTCAGATCGTCGGCGCTGCCGGCCACGATGTCGTCAAATACGCGCTCGACACCTTCGGCGAGGACACCGACGGCGCCGGCGATCTGGCGCTTTCCTGCACGCATGACGCCAATTCCTGGCCGGCCGATTTCTACGCCGGCCTGCCCGCGCCGGCGGCGGGCGAGCGGGTGACCTTGTGGGTGCAGAACAGCCACCCCTGCGCGATCCCGGCGGGCGCGATCGGCTTCAATCTCATGGGGCGCGACGAGGTCGCCCGGCTCGACCGCGCGATCGCGCCCTTCGCGAGCCACCCCGTCGACATCGCTGCGCTGCTGCCCGCTGCGCGCTGGCCCGAGCAGATCGAGATGCGCGCCGGCAAATATGTCGTCCGGCCGCGCTATGAGGTGATGAAAGGCCCGCGTCGTCGCATCGCCCATGTCAATGTCGAGCGCACCGATCTCGCGCCCGATCCGCGCATCGCCGAGCTCGGCAATCTCATGGGCAAGGGCTTCCTGCTGCCGGCGCCGATCCTGCCGATGGAGCGCTGGCGCTCGACCCTCTTGCCGACGCCGATGGCGACGGCGCAGCGCAGCCTGCCGATCGCGGCGATTCTCTACGACGGCGCCGGGCGCGAGGCGGCGCGGCATCGCTTCGGCGCGCTGGCGCGGGCGGATTCCGTCGCGCTCTCCGTCGAGGACATGCTCGACGGCAAAAAGCTGTCCGGCGGGTTCGGCCATCTCGAGCTTGTCTACGATTTCGCCGCTGGACGCGACGCCGATGGCTGGCTGCACGGCCTGTTCCGCTATGAGGCGAAGGATGGCGGCCACGCCGCCGAGACGAGTTTCGGCGCGCATATCTTCAATACCGCGCTGACCTACAAGAGCGAGCCGCAATCCTATGCCGGTCGGCCGCCCGGACTCTCGACGCGGCTTTTCCTGCGCCTCGGCCGGCCGCCGCTCGACACGCTCTGTCATTTGATCTACCCGGCCTCGACGCCGTGGCATGCGCTGAGCGCGACCGACCTCATCCTGCACGACAAGGCGGGCAGCGAGATCACGCGGCAACGCGTCGCCATTCCATGCTCGGGCTCGCTCTTCTGGCGCTATTGCGAGATGTTCGACGCCGCGGCGCGGCGCCGCGCCGGCGACGACGGCTACGTCGTCATTCGCGACACGACATGCAGGCTCTTCGGCTATCATGGGCTGATCGGCAAGGCCGGCGCCTTCAGCCTCGATCACATGTTCGGTTTTTGACCTAGGGCGCAACAGGGGTGTTGCGTTGCGCCGTGGAACCACAATCTAATCCGACGAGGACACCAGGGACGACAAGCGATGCCGCAACGCCACCACAGCAAGGTCTTGATCATCGGCGCCGGTCCCGCCGGCTACACCGCCGCGATCTACGCCGCGCGCGCCAATCTGCAGCCGATTCTCGTGCAAGGCCTGCAGCCGGGCGGGCAGCTCACCATCACGACCGATGTCGAGAACTACCCGGGTTTCGCCGAAACCATCCAAGGCCCGTGGCTGATGGAGGAGATGGCAAAGCAAGCGGCGCATGTCGGGACGCGCCTCATCGGCGACATGATAGTCTCGGCCGATCTCGGGCGGCGGCCCTTCGTCTGCGTCGGCGATTCGGGCGACACCTATGTCGGCGAGAGCGTCATCATCAGCACCGGCGCGCAAGCGCGCTGGCTCGGCCTGCCGAGCGAAGAGGCGTTTCGCGGTTACGGCGTCTCGGCTTGCGCCACGTGCGACGGCTTCTTCTTCCGCGGCAAGGAGGTGGTGGTGGTGGGCGGCGGCAACACCGCCGTCGAGGAGGCGCTCTACCTCACCAACCACGCCGCGCGCGTCACGGTCGTCCACCGGCGCGATGCCTTTCGCGCCGAGAAGATCTTGCAGGACCGGCTCTTCCGCAATCCGAAGATCCAGGTCGTGTGGAACAGCGTCGTCGCCGAGGTGTTGGGCGAGCAGAGCCCGCCGCATGTCACCGGCGTCGCCATCGCCGACGTGCACTCGGGCGAGACGCGGCGGATCGCGTGCGAGGGCGTCTTCATCGCCATCGGCCACACGCCGGTGACCGAGCTCTTCAAAGGCCAGCTCGCCCTCGACCGCGAGGGTTACATCCTGGCGCGGCCCGATTCGACCGCGACGGAGATCCCCGGCGTCTTCGCCGCGGGCGACGTCAAGGACAAGATCTTCCGCCAGGCGGTGACGGCGGCCGGGATGGGCTGCATGGCGGCGATCGAGGCCGAGAAATTTCTCGCCGCGCACGAGGCGGAGGCACCGCGGAAGGCGGCGGAGTAGGGGAGAGGACGGCACGGCGCGGCAGCACGCGCCGCGCCGCTCCGGCGGGCAACGCCGGGCCGCGTTTGGGGGACGGAGATGGACTGGGACAAGTTGCGGGTGTTTCACGCGGTCGCCGAGGCCGGCAGCTTCACCCATGCGGGCGAAGCGCTGAACCTCAGCCAATCGGCGGTCAGCCGGCAGATCAGCGCGCTCGAGGAAAGCCTCAGCGTGCCGCTCTTTCATCGCCACGCGCGCGGTCTCATCCTCACCGAGCAGGGCGAGCTGCTCTATTCGACGGCGCGCGAGGTCTTCTCCAGGCTCGCCATGACCGAGGGGCTTCTCACCGAATCGAAGGACCGGCCGAAGGGACCGCTCAAGGTCACGACCAGCATCGGCTTCGGCTCGACCTGGCTGGCGCCGCGCATTCGCGAGTTCCTCGAGCTCTACCCCGAGATCCAGCTCACCGTGGTGGTCGACGACAGCGAGCTCGATCTCTCGATGCGCGAGGCCGATGTTGCGATCCGCATGTCGCCGCCGCGCCAGCCCGATTTGGTGCAACGCCACCTCATGACGGCGCGCGTCCATCTCTACGCCTCGCCCGAATATCTGAAGAAGCACGGCACGCCGCGCCGGCCCGAAGATCTCGACCAGCATCGTCTCATCGTCTGGGGCAGCGAGACGCGTGCGCCGGTGTCGCAGATCAATTGGCTGCTCGAAGCCGGCGCCAAGCCCGGCCACGAGCGGCGGCCGATCCTGCAGGTCAACAACACCCACGGCATCTTCCGCGCGGTGCAGAGCGGGCTCGGCATCGCTTCCTTGCCCGATTACATCATCGGCGAAGCGCCCGAGCTCATCCGCGTCCTGCCGGAGCTGGCCGGGCCGCTGATCGAAGCCTATTTCGTCTATCCCGAAGAGCTGCGCGCCTCGAAGCGCATCAGCGTTTTCCGCGACTTCCTCATCCGCAAGGTGAACGAGGCGCGCCTCGCCTGAGCGCGATCCCTCGCGCTTCTACCCGTTGCCGTGCGAGAGCAGCGCCATGCCGAGCAGCACGACGCTGACGACGATCAGCGCGAGCGCCATCCCTACCCAGTTTGTCGGGCGCGATATCGCGTCTTCCGAGGCGAGGATCGGGTCGGCGGTGACGTTCATCGCCGGCACGCCCTGCAGCGCGGCCTTGGCTTCGCTGCGCGCTTCCTCGGCAAGGCGCCAGGCTTCGTCGCGCTCGGGCGCGCGCAGGTGAATGCCTCTCGCCGCGGCCATTCCCGCCGCGCGGTCTGGTGGTGCCGCAGCGGGCGCGCGTCCTGTCAAGCGCATGATCAACCACTCCGTCCAGGTCGGATCGGCGATCGTGCTCGCCGGCAACGCCGCGAAGGCGCGCTCGAGGGTGGCGCGGAGGTTGGTCTCGTCGCGCGGCGGCAATGTC
>JBGPOZ010000110.1:0-14685 GCA_041488295.1 Allostellaceae bacterium | reverse complement strand
GTCCGCGACGGCGATCCCACCCATGACGGGATGCCGCCTTGGCCGCCTTACGACCGAGCGAGGCGGCAGACGATGCGCTTTGCCTCGGTCGTCGGACCCGCCGGCGATCCCACCGGTACGGCGTGGCGGCCGCGCCCTTACCGGTGATGACGGCGAACTCTTGTCTGGGGGCAACCGTGGAGCGTCCTTCGAGACGGCCGCTGTGCGGCCTTCTCAGGATGAGGTAAACCGATATTGCCATTCACCGATCTTCCTCATCCTGGGGAGCGAATAAGAAGCGATGCCGCATGCCAGCCTTGCCACGCTCGATCTCGAGCGCCGCATCGATCGTCTGATCGAGCCCTGGAACCGGCCGGGGTCGCCCGGCGTCACGGCGAATTTCCACCGCGTCACGAAGGACGCGGCACTACCCGGCGACATCGCCGGCAGCTATGTCAACGACGAGGCGGCGGCGCGCTGGACCGCCCTTGCCTCCGGCGTGCTCACCGTCGATGGTCCCTTGGCGAAGGCGAGCGCGTGGACAATCGAGCCGATCGAGGGCGATTTCGTGCGCATCTCAGCCAATGCCACTTGGCGCCGCGCCACCTTCGACGGCCGCATCCTGCGCGACGCGGCCGGCACGGTGACGGGCCTCATGGTGAGCGGCGGGCGAGTCAAGAACATGCTGATGCGACGGGTCGTGCAATGACGGACACCGCTCTCGCTTCACCCAATTTGCCGCGACGGTGGGCGATCGCCGCGGCGGCGTGCGTCGTGCTGATCGCTCTCGCCATCGCCTTCGCCGACCGTCCGATCGCGCTCTTCGCACACGATCACCTGCATGGCATCGCGGTCTTCGTCGACCTCACCTACATCCCCGAATTCGTCACGCCGGTCGCTGCCGTCATCCTGGTCGTGTTCGGGATCGGCCTCGCCATGGGACGGTCCTGGAACGGCCCGTTCACGGTGCTCGTCCGCTGCAGCGTCGCGCTCATCGCTGCCGCCGCGATCAAGGATCAGCTCAAATACGCCTTCGGACGCACCTGGCCGGAGACCTGGACGAACAACAACCCGTCCTTCATCGGCAACGGCAGTTTCGGCTTCTCGCCCTTTCACGGCGGGCAGGGTTGGGCCTCGTTTCCGTCCGGGCACACGACGGTGATCTGCGCCGTCGTCGCCGTCTTGTGGATTTGCTGGCCGCGCCTGCGTTGGCTCTATGCGGCACTCGTCGCGCTCGTCGTCATCGGCCTCCTCGGCGCCGATTTCCATTGGCTGAGCGACACAATCGCCGGTGGTTTTCTTGGGTCCGCCGTTGGCGTCGCCGCCGCGACGGTCGGCCGGCGCCCCGCGACGCCAAAGAGGCCCTGATGTATTTCGACCGCAAACTGTGGCAGATGACGAAGGGGCTGCGCGGCCGCATCGCCTTCGCCATCGCGCTCGGACTCTTCGCCGCGGCGCTCGGCATCGCGCGTTTCGCCCTGCTCGGCATGCTGCTCGCGCGCGTCTTCGATCACGCCGCGCTGGATCAACTCACGCCTCTCATCGCCGCCGTCGCCGCCGTGATCATCGGCCGCGCCCTCCTCGATCATTGGCGCACCGATATCGCGAACCACAACGCCGCCCGCATCCAAGAAACGTTGCGCGGCAGGCTCTACGATCAGATCGCCGCGCTCGGCCCCGCCTGGTTCGCCGGCGAGCGCACCGGCGGCGTCATGCTGTCGGTCGTCGACGGCGTCGAGCAGCTCCAGACATTCTTTGGCCAGTACTTGCCGCAGCTCAGCGTTGCCGCGCTGACGCCGATCGCGATCTTCGCCTTTATTGCCTGGTGGGACGTGCCGGTGGCGGCGGTCATGCTGGGATTTGCCCTCCTCGCCCTTATCGCGCCGATGGCGTTCCACCGCCTCGACAAGCGCTCGAGCCTCGCGCGCTCGCAAGCCATGAAGGCGTTCGGCTCGGAATTCCTCGACGCCGTCCAAGGCCTGCCGACCTTGAAGGCGTTCGGCCAGAGCAAGGCCTTCGGCAAGCGCCTCGCGGAGAAAGCGCGCGCGCTTTCCGACACGACCTTCTGGGTGCTCTCGACCGGGCTCATGACGCGCGGCATCACCGACGGCGCGATCGCGATCGGTGCCGCGGCGGCGCTCGCCCTCGGCGTCTTCCGCGTCGCGCAAGGCGAGATGACCGTCACCGCGCTCCTCATCGTGCTGATGGCCGGGACCGAGGTGTTCCGGCCGCTGCGCGATCTTCGCGCCGTGCTCCATCAAGGCATGGTCGGACAATCGGCGGCGACCGCGATCAACGACCTTCTCGCCGCACGGCCGGATGTTTCCTCTCCGCTCGGGGAGAGGATCAAGGTGAGGGGGAGCTTCCACAGGCAAGATGAGCATGCGGAAGCTTCCCCTCACCCTCCCCATGCTGCGCATGGGTCCCCTCCCTCTCCCCAAGGGGCGAGGGCGAATCTAACCCCCACCATCGACTTCACTGATGTCCGCTTCGTCTATCCCGGCGGGCGGCGCGCCGCGCATGACGGGCTCAGCTTCAATGTCCGCGCAGGCGAGCGCGTCGGCATCGTCGGGCCGAGCGGCTCGGGGAAATCCTCGATCGCGCGCCTGTTGCTGCGCCTGCACGATCCCAGTGCCGGCACCGTCGTGATCGGCGGCCACGATTTGCGAACGCTCGATCCCGATCGGGTCCGCGCAATGATCGCGATCGTTCATCAGGACACCTATCTTTTTCACGGCACGGTCGAGGAGAATCTGCGGCTCGGCCGACCCGATGCCGACACTGCCGCGATCGAGGCGGCGGCGCGCGACGCCAATGCCCATGACTTCATCGCGTTGCTGCCGCAGGGTTACGCGACGGTGATCGGCGAGCGCGGCGTCACGCTTTCCGGCGGTCAGCGCCAGCGTCTCGCGATCGCGCGTGCCCTCTTGCGCAACGCGCCGATCCTCATTCTCGACGAGGCGCTGTCCTCGGTCGACGCCGAGAACGAGGCCGTGATCCAGGAGGCGCTCGACCGTCTCGTCGCGGGCCGCACCACCCTCATTCTCGCGCACCGGCTCTCGAGTGTCATCGATGCCGATCGCATCATCGTTCTGGACGAGGGCCGCGTCGTCCAGGAGGGGCGCCACGCCGAGCTGATACACGCGGACGGCGCCTATCGCCGCCTGATGGGCTCGCAAGCCGAAGTGCATGATTTCGGGATGGCGGCGAGCGATCATCGCCTCTTGACCGACGTCATCGACGAGAGCGCGCCCGCAGCCTCGCCTGCGACCGAGGAGAAGAGCGGCGTCATCGAGCAACCCCCGATGAGCTGGGCGGCGACGCTCGCGACGCTCTTTCGCTTCGTGCGGCCATGGGCGCGCGAGCTCGCCATCATCGTCACCTCCGGGATCGGCCGCGTCGCCGCGATGATCGGCGTCGGCGTCCTGAGCGCCTTTGCCGTGGCTGCCGTCAAGACCGGCGCGCCTTTCACGACGCTCCTCGTTCTCCTTGCCGTCGCGGCACCGCTCGCCGGGCTCTTGCACTGGCTCGAATCCTGGCTTGCTCACGACATGGCCTATCGTCTTCTCGCCGAGATGCGGATCGCTCTCTTCAAGAAGCTCGACGAGCTCGCGCCCGCCTATCTCATCCGCCGCCGCTCGGGCGATCTCATCGCGCTCGCCACGCAAGACATCGAGACGGTCGAATATTTCTTCGCGCACACGGTGGCGCCGGCAGCGGTGGCGATCCTCGTTCCGGCGACGGTGCTGGCTAGCCTCGCCATACTTGCCTGGCCGGTGGCATTGGCGCTGTTGCCGTTCGTGCTCTACGCCGGCCTCGCCCCGGTTCTCGCGCGCCGCCGCATCGACCAGCTCGGCGGCGCGGCGCGCGAGGCGCTCGGCGCCGTCGCCGCCCATGTGACCGAGACCATCCAAGGCCTCGCCGATCTCATCGCCTTTCAGGCGGCGGGGCGGCGCCGCGACGGCTTCATGGCGTATCTGCAGGATTATCGCGCGATCCGCCTCGCCGTGCAGCGAGACCTCTCCTGGCAGACGGCGCAGATCGAGATCGTCTCGGGCTTCGGCGGGCTTGCCGTCGCGGCGGTCGGGGCCTTTTGGGTCGAAAGCGGCCAGCTTGCCGCCACGACCTTGCCGCTCCTCATCCTCCTCGCTGGCGCTTCCTTCCTGCCGATCTCGGAGATCGCGCAAGTCGGCCGGCAGCTCGCCGATACCATCGCCTCGGCGCGCCGCCTCGACGCCGTGCATCGCCAGCATCCCGCCGTCATCGACGGAACGTTGGAACCGCCGCCCGTCCCGGCCGGTTCGGCGATCCGCTTTGCGGACGTCTCCTTCACCTATCCCGGCGCGCGGCGACCGGCCTTGTCGGCGATACGGCTCGACATCAAGCCGGGCGCGACGGTGGCGCTGGTCGGTCCGTCGGGCGCCGGCAAGACGACGATCGCCAATCTTCTGCTGCGCTTCTGGGACCCGGGCGCGGGAGCGATCGCGGTCGACGGCATCGATCTTCGTGAGTTTCAGCTCGACCATCTGCGGCGCCGGATCGCGCTCGTCGCGCAAGATACGTACCTCTTCAACGACACCCTTCGCGCCAACGTGCTACTCGCGCGGCCCGACGCCGATGAAGCCGCGGTCGAGCGCGCGCTCGAGCAAGCGGCCTTGGCGGAGTTCGTCGAGCACTTGCCCGACGGGCTCGACACCCGCGTCGGCGAGCGCGGCGTTCAGCTCTCGGGCGGGCAGCGGCAGCGCGTCGCCATCGCGCGCGCCTTCTTGAAGAACGCGCCGACGCTCATTCTCGACGAAGCCACCTCGCATCTCGACGCGCTGAGCGAAGCGCAGGTGCGCCATGCGCTCGCCGCGCTGATGCGCGAGCGCACGACCGTCATCATCGCGCATCGCCTCTCGACGGTGCGCAACGCCGATCTCATCATCGTCCTCGATGGCGGCCGGATCGTCGAGACCGGCACGCATGCGGCGCTGCTCGCACGCAACGGTCTCTACGCGCGGCTCATTCACCGCCAGATCGGCGGCGCGCAAGCCGAGGTGGCGGAGTGAGCGTCGCTTACGCCGTGCCGACAGAAACCTCTTCCAGCGCCGCGGCGAGGAGATCCATCGCGCGGTCGATCTGATCCGCGGTCGTCGTCGCCGGCGGGACGAAGCGCAGCACGCTGCCGTTGCGGCGCAGGCTGAAGATGAGGCCGTGCTCGAAGCAATAGCGGCCGATAGCGCGGCCTTCCTCGGTCGCCGGATCCTTGCGATGCCGGTCGCGCACCAGCTCGATGCCGGTGAGTTGGCCGCGACCGCGGATGTCGCCGATCATCTCGTAGCGCTGCATCAACGCTTCGAGGCGCTCACGCATCTGCGCGCCGATCTTGCGCGCCTTCGCCGGCACGTCTTCTTCGGCGATGACATCGAGGCTGGCGACACCGGCGGCGCAGATCAGCGGATCGTTGCTGTGCGAGTGCGTTGCCGCATAGCCGGACGCCACGACCTTGTCTTCGATCTCGGCCGTCGTCGTCACGGCGCTCACGCCGACGCCGCCGCCGAGATGCTTCGCCATCGTCACGATGTCGGGGACGATGCCGTCGCGCTCGAAGCCGAACATCGCACCCAATTTGCCGAGACCCGTCTGCTCCTCGTCGAGGATGAGCAGCATGCCGCGCTCGCGGCACAGCTCCTGAAGACGCTTCAGCCAACCGGGCGGCGGCTCGATGACGCCGCCGGCGCTGAAGAGAGGCTCGGTGATGACCGCCGCCGGCCGCCCGGTCGATTGCGCATCGAACAGCTCGAAGCTCGTCTTGAGGCAGGCGAATTCGCATTTCGGAAAGGTCTGGTTGAGCGGGCAGCGATAGCAGTAAGGCGCCACCATCGCCGTGGTGCCGCCCGGCAAATGCCCGTGCCCCGCGTGCCAGCCGGCGAAGGTGACGGCGCGCGTCGCGTCAGAGAGGCCGTGGAAGCTGAGATGCGGGCTCGCGATCTCGTAGCCGCCGGTATATTTGCGCGCGATCATCATCGCCATCTCGTTGGCGTCCGAGCCCGATTCACCGAAGAGGCTCTTCTGCAAGGGCGGCGGCACGATCGCGCCGAGCCGCGATGCCAGCTCGATCTCCTTCACATTGTAGTGGCTGCTGTGCGCGTGCAGCATCGTATCGCACGCTTCCTTGATGGCGGCAACGATGCGTGGATGATTGTGCCCCAGCGCCGCGCACATCTGCCCCGAATTGAAGTCGAGATATTCGCGCCCGTTCACATCGGTCACGGTCGAGCCGGACGCGGATGCGAAGACCGGCCCTTCCGACGTCTTCTTGTCCATGCGGGCGCGAAACGAATATTGCGCTGCCTTGGCGAGGAGCTCGGCTTCACGGGATTTCGGCTGCGACATGGTCGTCTCCTCACCGGTCTTCGCGCGGCGATCCGCGGTCCCGGCAAGACTACCGCTCGCGGCGGCGAACGCCAAATCCGCCGGTCGCGCGCGCAAGCCGCCGCTTGTATAGTTTTGCCATGGACCTCGTCGTCGACCCCTCCGGTTTCGCCGTGTGGCGCGGCTCTCGTTTACGTTGTGCGCTCGGCCGCGGCGGCGTGCGGCGGGATAAGCGCGAGGGCGACGGCGTCACCCCGGTCGGCGCGTGGCCGATGCGGCGCCTATTCTATCGCGCCGACCGGCTCGCCCCACCGCAAACCCGCCTCTCCGCTTCGGCCATCGCGCGCGACGACGGGTGGTGCGATGCCCCCGACGACGCGAATTACAACAAGAAGGTGCCGCTTCCCTATCCGGCAAGCGCGGAGCGCCTGTGGCGGGAGGACGCGGTCTACGATCTGATCGTGCCGCTCGGCTACAATGATGATCCGGTCGTGGCGGGCGCCGGAAGCGCGATCTTTCTGCATCTCGCGCGACCCGATTTCGCGCCGACCGCGGGCTGCGTCGCGCTCGATCTCGCGAGCCTCCTCGCGATCCTCAACGAGGCAAGCGTCGGTTCGCGCGTCATCATCGAGAAGGGTTGAACCAAGCATGGACACGACGACCACACTCGAAAAGCCGTGGCTGCCGGCCGAATGCCGCGAGCGCGTCGCGGAGGCGGAAGCGCGGCTCCTCGGCAACGATCTGGCCGCGATCGAGGCCCGTCTCCTTGGCCTCGTCGATGCGCATGAGCGCCACATGGATCACGAGACGATCGGGCTCAACGCCGGGACCAACGTGATGAACCCGCGGGCAGCGGCGCTGCTCGCCCGCTCGCTCGGCAATCGCCCGTCCCTCGGATATCCCGGCGACAAATACGAGATGGGCATGGAGTTTGCCGAGCAGATCGAGATCGTCGCCGAGGCGCTGGTCCGGCGGCTGTTCGGCGCGCCCTATGCCGAGATCCGCGTCGGCTCCGGCGCGCTCGCCAATCTCTATGCCTTCATGGCGATCTGCCGGCCGGGTGAGGCGATCATGGCGTTTCCGCCCGAGATGGGCGGCCATGTGACGCATCACCTGGCAGGCGCCGCCGGGCTCTATGGAGTCGAGACGCATCCCGTGCCCTTTGATGGCGCACGCATGAACGTCGATCTGGAGCGCCTGCGCGAAGACGCCCGGCGTCTGCGCCCGAAGCTCATCACGGTGGCGGGCTCGCTCTGCCTCTTCCCCTATCCGGTGCGCGAGATGCGGGCGATCGCCGACGAGGTCGGCGCCTATCTCCTCTATGACGCCGCGCATATGGGCGGGATCATCGCCGGCGGCCGTTTCCAGGCGCCGCTCGCCGAGGGCGCCCATCTCATGACGATGTCGACCTACAAGGCCTATGGCGGCCCGGCCGCCGGCCTCGTTCTGACGACCGAGAAGGAGCTCGCCCGGCGCATCGACCAGATCGCCTATCCCGGCCTCACCGCGAATTTCGATCTCGGCAAGACGGCGGCGCTTGCCGTCGCGACGCTCGATTTGCTGGAGCATGGTGCCGCCTATGCGGCGATGTCGATCGCCAACGCCCAAGCGCTCGGCGCCGCGCTCGCGGCGGAAGGCCTGCCGGTCCATGCGGTCGATGGCGGCCGCCATACCGAGAGCCACCATCTGGCCATTGCGGCCGGACCGTTCGGCGGCGGGCAGCGCGCCGCCAAGCGCCTTGCCGCCGCCAACCTTCTGATGTGCGGCATCGGCTTGCCGCTGCCGCCTGTCGCCGGCGATCTCAACGGCATCCGGATCGGGACGCAAGAGGTGACGCGCTGGGGCATGGCGCCGGCGGACATGTCGGCGGTCGCCCGCTTCATCGCCAGGGTGGCGCTCCATCGCGAGGAGCCGGCGCAGGTGAGGGGAGAGGTGATCAACTTCCGCCGCGGTTTTCAGAAGCTGTGCTTCGTGCGCGGCGGCGGTTGAGATTGGCTTACGCCGCGTCCTCGATCTCTTCGCGCGTCGTCAAGGTGACGAACAAGGTGCCCTTGCGGTTCAAGGTCAAATCGGGATTGGTCATGCCGTTCGCCTTCAGGACGAACAATTGGGCGCGGAGCGGATCATACTTCGCATTGACGCCGCCGCCCTTCGCCGCCGCACTGGCTACGCGCTCCTCGGCCGCGGCCATCTCGCGTCGGACGAGCGCCGTCAAACGGTCGGTGACGCCCATCTGGCGCAATTCGGAACGAAGCTCCGTCAAGCTCATCTCCGCGGCTTCTTTCATGCCAACCTCAGTTCAGTTGAAGGGGAGCGATATGGTGTTCCAAGACCGCCGCGTCCAGTGGACCTAACGGCCGGAAACCACCTGGCCCAAAGCAATGCCGACGCCGGGACGACATTCGTCCGGAGCCGGACCATCGCCTTGGACCCTGATGCCGACGACCCATGGCCCAAACCGCGAAGGTTCGAAGCACCACGGCCGAACGCACGGGCGATAAGCTATCGCAATCGTCGGACTTGTCAAAGGTCGCCCTCCGATCTCCAGCTATGCCAATTCCGCGGTCGACAGACGCCAATGCCGGAGGGTGACGGCGCACCCATTCCGGACCAAGAGTCGTGCGGAATTCTCGAATGGATTGCATCGCCTGCTTTCCTAGCGCCTGCCGCGTTCATTCGCCATTTCTTAAGTATGACGCGGTCATATTCGGCGATCCGCGGAGAGTGAGGGGTTCTGATGCGGGATGCTGGGGCGAGGCGATCCCGATCCGCTGAAAGCGCGAGAGCGATGTCACGGTGGCTGAGCTGGGTCCGACCGATCCGTCGGACCAGGGTGCTCTTTGCCGCCGCGTGGTTCGTCGTCATCGGCATTGTCGCGCTTGCGTGTTGGATGATTTGGGACGCGCGGCAGCTCGCCTGGCGCCAAGCGATCCAATCCTCCGAGAATCTGATCGCCACCCTCGCTCGGGACCTCGACCGCGTCGTCGCGGGATACGACCTTTCGCTGCAGGCGGTGACCGATGGGCTGAAGCTTGCCGAGACGCGCACGGTCAGCGGCGAGGCCCGCCAGCTCATCCTGTTCGACCGCGCCGCAAGTGCGGGACAATTCGGCGTCACGCGCGTTCTCGATGACAAAGGCCAAATCGTCTTCGACTCGAGCACCGTCGACCCGCCGCCGGCAAATCTTGCGGATCGCGACTACTTCCGCTTTCTGAAAGAGCACACGCAACCGGACCTCTTCATCGGCGCGCCCTTCCGCGCCGGACCCAAGGGCGAATGGGAGATCGCCCTCGCGCGTCGAATCGAGAGCCCGGAGGGCCGCTTTGCCGGAGTGGTCGCCGGTTCGTTGCGGCTCGACTACGTCAGAGAGTTGTTTCAGAACCTCACGCTCGATGTGCACGGCGCCATTGCACTCTTTCGCAACGACGGCACATTGTTGATGCGCAACCCCTTCGACGATCGGGAGATCGGCCGCGTCTACCCGAACGCAGCGACGTTGCGCCATCTGCGGGAAGCTCCATTCGGGCACTTCGAGGATATATCGGCCGTGGACGGCACGCGCCGCCTCTTCACCTATCGCCAGATCGCCGGGCTGCCGCTCGTTGTCGTCTTCGGCAAATCGAGCGGTGCGATCCTCGCCGAGTGGTGGCAACGAGGGGTGATCATCGGCGTCGTCATGATCGGCTTTGCCGGGATCGCTTTATGGCTTGGCGTGGCCCTCAGCGCAGAGTTGCGGCGCCGCGGCAAAGCCGAGCGAACGGCGAGCGAGAGCGAGCGGCGCTATCGTCTCCTTGCCGAGAACGCCAACGACGTCATCATGGCGATCGACGAAGACCGCATGCCGCGCTATGTGTCGCCGGCCTCGCGCGAAGCCCTTGGCTATGCGCCCGAAGAACTGATCGGCATGCCCTTCGTCGCCTTCCTTCACGCCGCCGACGCGACGCGCGTCGCGACATTGCTCGACGAGATCGAGCACAACGGGGTCGGCGGAGCCACCGCGATCGACACCCATCGTCTTCGCCGAAAGGATGGGTCCTACGTTTGGATCGAGGCCGCCTTTCGCCTTGCGGTCGACCCCGAGCGCGGCGCCACGCACGAATTCGTCGCCGCGCTGCGCGATGTTTCGGCCCGCAAGGCGGCGGAGGACGAGCTCGCCGAGAAGAATGCAACCTTGTCGGCGATTCTTCGCGAAATGCCGGACGGCGTTCAGGTGTTCGATCGACATGGTCGCATGGTCGCCAACAACAGCCAGCTCTTTCAGCTTGTCGATTTCACGCCGGAGGAGCGCGACCGGATCCTCGCCTCGCCCGATCCGGGGCGCGCCTTCCGCTATGCCCTCGCGACCCGCGGCGACTACGGGATCGGCGATCCCGACGAGCTCGTCGCCGGCCGCGAGGCTACGGCGCGCGCCGGCCGTCCCATCCATTTCCGCCGCCGCGGCGACAGCGGTCGATGGCTCGACGTGCGTGGCGTCCCCACGGCCGATGGCGGATGGCTTGCCCAGTACCGCGACGTCAGCGAGGAGGTCGCGCGCGAGCACGAGCTGCGCGATGCGTCCGAGCGGCTCGAGGAGCAGGCGACGACATTGTGCGCGACCGCCGAAGATCTCGCACGCGCCCGCGAAACCGCCGAGGACGCGAGCCGCTCGAAATCGGTCTTTCTCGCCAATATGAGCCATGAGCTCCGCACGCCCTTGAACGGCGTCATCGGTTTTGCCGACCTCATGATGAAGGAGACGTTCGGCCCGCTCGGCCATCCGCGTTATGCTGAGTATGCGCGGGACATCGCCGAGAGCGGGCGCCACCTTCTCCAGCTCATCAACGACATCCTCGACTTCTCGAAGATCGAGGCCGGACGCCTCGAATTGCAGGAGGACGACATCGACTTGTTCGCCACCGTTTCCGCGGCGGTGCGGATGGTGCGAGCACGCGCCGACGAGACAGGGCTCGTGTTGTCGTTGCGCAATGAGCTGCCGTCGGAGGTCCTCGGCCTTCGCGCCGATGAGCGGCGCGTCAAACAGATCGTCCTCAACCTCGTCTCGAACGCCGTGAAATTCACCGAGCCGGGTGGGCGCGTGACGCTGTCCGTCGCTGCTGCGAGGACGCCCGATGAGGGTGGCGTCATCATCGCCGTCAAGGACACCGGCATCGGCATCGCCGCCGAAGATCTATCGCGCGTGATGGAAGCGTTCTCGCAGATCGATCACGGCCTCAATCGGCGACAGGACGGCACTGGTCTCGGCCTGCCGCTGACGCGGCGCCTCGTCGAGCTGCATCAGGGTGAGTTGCGCCTCGAAAGCACACCCGGCACCGGGACGAATGTGACGGTCTGGTTCCCCGCCGCGCGCGTTCTTCGGGCGGCGCAGGCGTGCGAGCACTCCGATGGCGACGCCGCGGCTCGGCCGATCCCGCAAGCCATCGGCCGCCAGCACTGACCCCACACCGGCTCGCGACAACCGCGCGGCGCGAGATTTCATCACAAAGACCACCCCGCTGTGTTTGGCTTATTCTTCGCCCCCTAACAAGGCACGGGGAGGATGAGCGATGCCGCAGGCGCAACACGTCTTAAGCTTTCAAACGCCGGGCCACGGGCTCCATGAAGCAACCGGCAACATCATCGCCTGGGTCGCGAAACAACAGATCCGCCGCGGCCTCTTGACGATCTTCATCCGCCACACCTCCGCCTCGCTCCTCATCCAGGAGAACGCGGCGGCGGAGGTACGGCGCGATCTCGAAGATTTCCTCGCGCGGCTCGTGCCCGAGAGCGACCACCTCTACACGCATGTCGATGAAGGCCCCGACGACATGCCCTCGCACATCCGCGCGGCACTGCTGCCGAGTCACCTTGCGATTCCGGTCGAGGCGGGGCGGCTTCTCCTCGGCACCTGGCAGGGCATCTACGTCGTCGAGCACCGCCGAAAACCGCACACCCGAGAGCTCGTTCTCCATCTCGCCGGCGAGTGACTGGCCTAAAGTCCCCAACCTAGTATTTCGCTGCCGCGTGCGGCTGCGAGAGGAAACGCTTCCATCTACCGCTGCAGGTCGCGTCAGGCGAATTGCAGACGCAAACCGCACAGGCCGAGAATGATCGCCACCGCGACGGCACCCGCTAGCGCGGTGCCGGCGATCATGAAGCGATCCGCTAGCGCTTGACGGACGCCATGCTTCGCCATCACCACTCGGGCACCCGCGCATAAATGCGACAGCACGAAGAAGACGCCGAGCGCGTAATGCGGAACGAGACGAATGTTCCAGGCATCCTTGACGAGGCCTGTCGGCGCACCCGTCGCGAACCCCCAGCCGGTGTCGATTCCAAGGTAGGTCCGGGCGAAGATGAAGACCGAGTTCATGTGCCCAAGGACATAGAAGGCGAGATAGACACCCGAAGCCACCTGGAACGTCCGGAAGCGGTCGGAGGGCGCCGCGGAATACCGCCAGACGAAGAAGAGGCCGGTTGCGATCTGGAAGAAAAACAGCGCGACCAGGACGGGTTGAAGCAGCTCTGTCCGGTAGACTTGGCGAAACCCCTTCATCACGGCATCGTATGTGACCGGGCCGGCAAGCCCGGTGAGGTGGGTTGCGATATGAAGCGCGAGGAAGATCGCGACGATCCCGATCGCCGACGCGCCATGGGCGACGCGCAGCGCGGCCGGGACCGGCGCGATTGTGGTTGGCGCAGGCGTTTCGTTGTCGGCGCGCGCCACCATCACCGCGGCAACCGCCCAGAAGACGACCAAAGCCCAATCGTCCGGGATCGGATCGCCCAGCATGTAAAGAACGACGCCGACGAAGGTGAAGATCGTCGGTGCGGCGACGGCGAGGAGAGCAACGCGCTTCGCGCGCAGCTCCGCCGCCGTTGGAGCCGCAATAGCGGAGAAACTCATGGCCGAGAGCAGGGCGATGGTCGGCACCGCAAATGCCACGAGCAAGGAAATCGTCGCCATGACCCAGGGCAGCGCGCCGCCGTTAGCGCCGGCCGCGGTAATCATCGTGACGCTCGCGTTGAACCCTTTCAACGTGAAGGGATAGATCAACGCGGCCAGCGGCGCGATGACCATCGGAACCCGCGCTTTGAGACCGTAGGAACCCGGTGCCTGACTGTGGGCCAATTGCGACATTGTCATCTCCCCCCTTTGTCCCCGCCGAGGCGGAGAGCCATCGATGTCGTCGGGTCGCGCATTGCCTTGTCGATCGGAGAGATCGCTCCCTTCGACTTCCACCTTCTACGATGCGACCTTCGCCAAGTGCAGGAGCCGCGGCCCCCGAATTAGACATGTTAGTACATTCGATTCTTTACGCCATCCGCCCAATCGGTTAAGTCACTCGTAACCTCGGGTTATCGAATCGGCGCATGGAGCATCTAGCCGGCATTGCCGCCTTCGTGAAGGTCGTCTCGACCGGCAGTTTCGCCAAAGCTGCCGACGCGCTCGGGATGTCGCCTCCCGCCGTCAGCAAGAATGTGCAGCGGCTCGAAGCGGCGCTCGGCGTGCGGCTCCTCAATCGCACGACGCGGAGGCTGGCCCTTACCGACGAAGGCACGCTCTACTACGAGCGCTGCCGCCCAGCGTTCGAGCAGCTCCAGGCCGCCGCATCCCTCCTTCGCGATGTGGAGGGCGAGCCGCATGGTGTGTTGCGCGTCAGCTCGACGGTCGGGTTCGGGCGCCAATGCCTCTTGCCTTTGTTGCCGGAATTCAGCCGCCGCTACCCCCGCATCGTCCTCGATCTCTACCTCGATGATCGGTTCGCCGACCTCGTCGAGGATCGGATCGACGTCGCCATCCGCAATGGCCGGCTGGAAGACCGCGATATCGTTGCCCGTCAATTGGCGCCGATGCAGCTCATCGTGTGCGGATCTCCGCAATACTTCGCGCGCCATGCGACGCCGGCGACGCCGGACGATTTGGCGCAGCATCGCTGCATCAACTTCAGGCTGGCCAGCAGCGGACGCGTTTTCAATTGGGAGTTCGAGAAGGACGGAACGCGCTACAATCAGAGCGTCGCCGGCGGCTTGATCGTGAATGACGCCGAGGCGACCTGCCTTGCAGCGATCAGCGGCATGGGCCTAGCCCAGATCGGCAGCTATCAAGCGGTTCCGCATATCATTGCCGGCCGGCTCATCTCCGTGCTGACCGACTATATCGCCCGGCAAAGAGGGCACTACGTCTGCTATCTCGATCGGCGGCATCTCCCGAGTCGCGTCCGCGCTTTTGTCGACTTCACCTGCAGCAAGTTGCGCGCCAAGGATTTCTTGCTCCCCGAGCAATGATCGGTCACGCTGCCGCGCGTCACGGCGTGTTGAGGCGATCGAGCGGGAAGATCGGCCGGCGCACATGCTTGAAGTCAAGCATGC
>JBGPOZ010000109.1:0-15012 GCA_041488295.1 Allostellaceae bacterium | reverse complement strand
GCACCGCCTCGGCCGCAACTATCTCAAGGGACGCGACGGCGACCGCATCAATGCCGTCCTCGCCGCCGCCGGGTACAACTTCAGCCTCCTCCTGCGCTGGCTGGAGAGGCTTTTGCGTGCCTTGATCACGGCGATCATCAATACCGATCGACGACTGCAGATCGCCTAAATCAACCGCCAACCGGGTTCTTCACGGACGACGAAAGAACTTAGTGTCCTTGGTGGTTGATCCCTATGGCCGCTGTGCAGCCCGTCAACGTGAGGCAAGGTCCACGAGCGCCACGATATTTCACTAAAGGATCCGCGTCACCGCCTCGGGCGGGCGGCCGAGCGCCGCCTTGCCGTCATTGACGACGATCGGCCGCTCGATGACGATCGGGTTCCGCACCATCGCCTCGATGAGCCGGTCCTCGGACAGCTTGCCGGGATCGATCCCGGCCGCCGCCGCCTCCTTCTTGCGCATCAGCTCCTGCGCGCTCATGCCGAGCATCGCCAGAATCGTCTTCAGCTCGGCGGCGCTCGGTGGCGTCTTCAGATATTCGACGATGCGCGTCTCGACGCCGCGCGCCTGCAACAGCGCCAAGGTTTGGCGCGACTTCCCGCAGCGCGGATTATGGTAGATCGTGGCGGTCATCTCGCAGCTCCTCCGGACGGCATCAGCATAACCGAACGGGAGGGTGGCGGGCGGAAAAGTCCCCGCCGGGTTTGCAAGAGACGGACCCGGCGGGGTTGAGGCCACCAGTTGGAGGCACCCTCTCATCCAGGATGAAAGGCGATGCGTGCCTGCCCATGAAAGCTGCGCCTTGCCCCGCGCCCGGGCAAGTTACAAAGCTGTAATCTTGGGCGGCTCAAATCTTGCGCGGCTCACGGCCCGCGGTAGCCGGCGATCACCCATTCGAAGAACGGCGCGAAGAGCTGGCCGATGAAGTACGCCGCGATGAGAATGGCGAGCATGACGGCCCACCATAGGGTCTGCCAGGGCGGGCCGTGCGCGGCGATGACTGTGGCGAAGGCAATGAGACAGGCGCCGACGGCAACGACGCCGAGCCCCTGCTTCAGCCGTCGCGTCCCCTCGGCCGGCAAGCCATACGACATGGCATCGAGCTCCTTTCAGCCCTCAGGTCGAGTTCGCGCGGGCCGACCGTTGCCGTGGCATCGCCTTGCTGCGCATCGCGCGTCGTCGCGGCGCTGCTACCGCAACCGGCTTGACGGTGCTGTCGAACTCGATATTGATCTCGAGCAGCGACGCGCCGTCGCGCCGGCCGATGTTGACTTGCACGAGATCCTCCTTGATCTCGACATATCGCCCGATGACCGCGAGGAGGTCGCGCTGCAGCGCCGGCATGAATTCCGGCGCATCGCGGCCGGCCCGCTCATGCGCCAGCACGAGCTGCAGCCGCTCCTTGGCGACGCCGGCGCTCGACCGGCGGCGCTGGAAGAAGAAATCGAGGATCCCCATCATGCCCTGCCGAACAAGCTGCGGAAGAGGCGGCGCCGCTCGGGCTTGACGAAGCGCATCTCGCGCGTCTCGCCGAGGAAGCGGGCGACGGCGTCGCCATAGGCCCGACCCGCCGGACTCTCCTCATCGAAGATGACCGGCGTTCCGGTGTTCGAAGCGCGCAGCACCGATTCCGATTCGGGGATGATGCCGAGCAGCGGGATGGACAGGATCTCCTGGACGTCCTCGACCGTCAGCATCTCGCCGCGCGCGACGCGCTCGGCCGAGTACCGGGTCAACAGCAGATGGACCGCGACCGCCGACTCGCCCCGTTCGGCACGCCGCGATTTGGCGGCGAGGATGCCGATGATGCGGTCGCTGTCGCGCACCGAGGAAACCTCCGGGTTGGTGACGATGATGGCGCTGTCGGCGAAGTAGAGCGCGGTGAGCGCGCCGTGCTCGATCCCGGCCGGGCTGTCGCAGACGATGTAGTCGAAATTCTGCTTCAGCTCCTCGAGTACCTTCTCGACGCCGGCGCGCTTCAGCGCGTCCTTGTCGCGCGTCTGCGAGGTCGGGAAGACGTAGAGCTGATCCACGCGCTTGTCGCGGATCAGCGCCTGATTGAGATTGGCATCGCCATTGATGACGTTGATGAAATCGAAGACGACGCGCCGCTCGCAGCCCATCACCAGATCGAGATTGCGCAAGCCGACATCGAAATCGATGACGACGGTCTTCTTGCCCTTCATCGCCAGTCCGGCGGCGATCGCGGCCGAGGTCGTCGTCTTGCCGACGCCGCCCTTGCCCGAGGTGACAACAATCACATGTGCCAATGACGCCTCCTTGCTTCGACGGCTCGACCTGTCAATTGTCGACGATCACCATGCGCTCGTCCTCCAACAGGATCTGCGCGCCTTGTCCGATGTGACCGGCCGCGATCTCGTCGCGAACGAGATAGTGGCCGGCGATGCTGACGAGTTCTGCCTCGAGGCGCCGCACGAAGATGCGCGCCTCGCCGTCTCCCGTGGCGCCGGCGATCGCCCTGCCGCGCAGCGTGCCGTAGACGTGGATGTTGCCGTCGGCAATGATCTCGGCGCCGGCACTCACCGATTTCACCACGATGAGATCGGCGCCCCGCGCATAGAGCTGCGTGCCCGAGCGCACCGGCTCGGTGATGAGCAGCGATTTCGGCGCGGCGCGGGCCGCGGGTTGGGCCGCGTTCGAGCGCCGTTGCGCGCTCGCGCCGGTGAAGGTGCCGAGCTCCGCCGCCGCCGCCGCCTCTTGCTGCGCCGGATTGGCGTTCTGCACGCCGACCGGAACGAGGTCGACGCCGTGCAGGAGGCGCTTCAATTCGATAAAATCCGCCGCGTCAGTCAGTCCGCGACTGTCTTTCAGATCGAGAACGACCGGAGCCTTCGCGAAAAATTGCGGCGAGCGGCCGATCTGCGAGCGCAACGCACGCTCGAAATCGGCAAGGCCGGCCTCGCCGAGCCGGAGCACCATGACGGTAAAGACTGCGCCTTGCACGAGGGTGATTGAAATTCCTCTCGGGTGCCTGAACGGACGGCGGCGCGAGGCCGCGCCGCACCCAGACTCGCTCTCTTCATAACGCGAGTCGCGCGCCGCGCAATAGCGGTTTCTGTGTCAATCCGCGGATGGTCGCCGGAACAGTGGCGGGCGGCCCGGGTCCATCGCGAGTTGCGACTGAAACCGCTCGTCCGGTCGCCGCGTCGTCAAGCGCATTTCAGCGGAAAAGCCAAAGCCCACGGTGGTTCGAGCGCGCGACCGATTCGGCACCGACGTAGTCGTAGCTCTGGCTCGGGTCGGCGACGGCAAGCCCTTCGGCGACGAGCAGGCCGCCGAGATCGACGCCGTCGGCATCGAGGCAGATCGCCGCATCGGCGGCGCGGCTCGGCGCCGGTACGCGGCACGAGACGCCGGCATTGCGCGCAAGGCGCGCCGCCAGCAGCTTGCTCGCCTGATCGGCGCAAGGGAGCGGTTTGGCGCCGAGCGCCGAGGGCGCGCAGCGATCGCCGCCGGCGGGCGGACGAACGCCGAAGAGGCGCAGCGGTTTCCCGGCGACGCGCAGCGCCGTTGCGCCCGACGGCTCGGCGGTGCCGGCGATCTGAATGGGTCGCGCGGCGTCGCGCGGCGCCGGCGCGCGCGGCGAAAGCTGGAGCGCGGCACGAGCGGGCTCTCCTGGCGTGCCCGATGTGACCTGGCGCCGGTCGCTGCCCGGTGCGCCAAGCGCGGGCGAGCGATGGATCTCGACCGGGCGTGGCGGCGGCGGCGCCTCGTCTTCGGGAACGGTGCGCGCCGGCCGCGCGGCGATGGTACGTTCCGCCAATTGCGGCAGGCGCGGCGGTGCGGCCGGTTCGGCTGCGGCGGGCGGGGCCGCCGCATCGACGGCCGCGCTCTGCGCCGGCTGCGGGGGTGCCTCGGCTGGGGCTTCCGCCGGCGGGGCGACCGGTATCCGCGCTTCGCTCTCGCTCATCGCGCCGACCGGTGCCGGATCGATGTGCTCCGGCAGCGACGGCGGGTTGTGGCGAAACGTCAGGGCGACGAGCGCCGCCACCCCGGCGAGGACGCCCAGCAGACGATATGCGCGCATGGCGACACCCTATCATCGGGGCCGCCATGACGCCACTTGTCTGCGCCATGCGCGCCCGCCGGTCAGCCGGCCTTGCGCCGCGTCGACAATGCCGCACCGAGGCGCCTCAGGAAGCCGTCGACCGCAGCGGGATCGATCCAGCGCAACACCGCGACGATGTCGTTCTCCGGATCGACCCAAGTGAGATTGCCGCCGGCCCCGCTCGCGCAAAATCCGGCCTCAGGCGCGCTCGGGTACCGCCGGCGCCCGGTGTTCAGCCACCAGAGGAAGCCGTATTGCGGGTTGAGCTTTGAGGGTGTCGTCGATTGCCTGATCCAGCTCTCGGACAGAAGACGACGGCCCTGCCACGCTCCGCGCCGCAGCATCATGAGGCCGAGCCGCGCCTGATCGCGCGCATGGATGAAGACGCCGCCGCCCCAATGGCCGCCGCCGGAGACCGACTGCATGCGCCGTCCGTCGATCTCGACCCAGGAATTGCGGTAGCCGTGCCAGCGCCAACCGGCCGAGGCGCCGAGCGGCGTCATGAAGGCATCGGCGAATACTTCCGGGAGCGGCGCGCGGAAGAGCCGCAGGAGCGAGAGCGCAAGGCGGTTGACGCGGACGTCGTTGTACTCCCAAAAAGCGCCCGGTTCCTGAAGCGGGCGCGGATCGCCCTTCTTGGCGCGGCCCTCGAGCGAGAGATCGCGGTTGCGATCGACGAGATCGGGCTTGTCCCATAGCGTGCCCTCCCATTCCGAGGTCTGCTGCAGGAGGTGGCGCCACGTGATCTTCGCATTGTGCGGCGAGGAAAAGCCGCCATCATCGACGCGCCGTGCCACGGCCTCGTCCAAATCCTCGATGAGCCCCTGATCGCATGCGAGCCCGGCGAGGAGGCCAAGATAGCTCTTGGCGACGCTGAACGTCATGTCGATGCGGCTCGTGTCGCCCCATTCGGCGACGATGAGGCCGCGATGGAGGACAAGGCCGTTGGGGCCGCCGCGCGGTTCGACCGGGCCGATGATCTCGTTCCAGGGTGGCGGCTCGAAATAACCCGTGCCGATCACCGTCTGGAGATCGCGCGCCCACGGCGTCTCGTGCGCGGCGGCAAAGGTGGCGGCCTCCGATATGGCGGCGGCATCAAGCCCGGTCTCCCCGTCCTCGGCTCGCCGCCAGTCGCCGCCATGCGGCGGCGGCGTATAGGGTGAATTCATGATCTCGATGGCTCCGAGCCCGATTGCGACGACGGCGGGCGACCGCCCTCCGGCGCAGGCTATCGGGCGGGGCTCCGATCGGGCAAGTCCCAACCGTCGGCAGGCCGGCGCCGTGAAATCGATGGCGATCGGTCGCGGCATAGATTCCAGTGGCGATAAAGTATTAACGCCATCGCCCTCATTGGATCTCCAAATATGTAAAGTACCGGGAAATTTAAGGTTAAATTCTGTAAAGTTATCTTTACACTTTCTTAAATCTCTGTCGATCTATCTCTGGTAAGTCATTGATCGACAATGAAATCGATAGATGGCACATGGGTTGCACGACTTTCGGATAAGGGAACGTCATTCCAGTCTATTTTGGAGGTAGTCGATGATCCGCAAGATCCGCAAGTTAATCAGTGCACGAACCCTGGACCATGAGATCGCGCAACAGCAGGAGAAAACCGCGTTACGCGCGAGGCTGATCGCGGTGGCGGTCGCCCGGACCACGCACTACAGCGAGCTTCGCGCGTAAGCGTCCAAAGAATAATAAGGGCCGACTTTTCACAAGCGGCCGAGGAAGTCTGCTCCGATGTTGCTTGACGAGAGAGAAGTCTGGGGGATCGCCATCGTCCTCGTGCGCAGTCACGGCGCCGAGGCGGTGCCGATCGCCCGCAACCGCTCGATGAAGGCGGTGCAACAGGACGATCGGCCGGGCTTTGCGATCTGGGAGGCGGTCGGCGAAGCACTCGAGATGCTCCTCAAGGTCAAGCCCGACCGGGGCGAGTGGCAGCATTGAGAGCGCGGCGCCGGCGCGAGTTTCGCCGCGCCGCAGGTGGCCGCGTGGTTGACATGCGCTGGTCGCGAGATCACCTGATGCAGATGATCTAGCCGGCGGCGCGCCATGCCTTCTCCTGCATCTTGCAGGAAGGGCGGCCATTCCGACGGAACGCAGTCCGAGCGCTTTTTTCTTGACTTCCGTGCCGGCAAACCTCGCCATCGCCGGCACCGAGTTGCTAGAATGCGCTCAACTCAACCAGTCGGGATTTGTGTGATGGGTTCCTTCAGTCTCATGCATTGGATGGTGGTGCTCGCCATCATTCTGATCCTCTTCGGCGCCGGGAAGCTGCCGCGTGTCATGGGCGATTTCGCCAAAGGCATCAAAGCCTTCAAGGCGGGGATGAAGGAGGACGATGAAGCAAGCGCCGCGCCGGAGAGCCAGCCGCGCGTGACGGGGGCCTCGACGTCGGCGGGGCCGGCCGCCGCAGCGCACGCGGCCGACGCTCGCCCGGGCGAGCGCGTCTAGCACGCAGGTGCCCGAAGCAGGGGGACCCGCGAGCGCCGCGGCGCTACCCGGCATCGTCGGCAAGGTCGTCGTCAAGCGCCACCCGGTGAAGGGGCGATGCCTCGTCGCTGCGGTGAAGATCGCCGAGGGCGAACTCATTGAGGCGGCCCCCGTCGTGATCGTCAGCGCCGTGGATTGCGCCGCGCTCGACCGCACCGCGCTCGGGAATTACTATTTTCACTGGGATGGCGAGTCCGAAGGCGATGGCCGTGGCGCTGTCGCGCTGGGATATGTGGGTCTCTGCAACCATTCGGATCGGCCGAGCGCTCGCTTCGAGCGCAATCCCGTGGAGGAGACCATCGACCTCATCGCGCTCCAGCCGATCGCGGCGGGCGAGGAGGTGACGATCGACTACAATTGCCCGCTTTGGTTCGAGGTCGCCGAGTGATCCTTCCCCAGCGAGTGACGCCATCGTGACAGCTTCCCGATCCCGCTATTCGCGCCTCGTCTCGGCCCTGCCCGCCATCGTCCCGTTCGTGCCGCCCGAGGCGCTCGAGCGGCGGATCGGCGCGGCGCTGCGCCTGCGTATCGGCGCCAATGAGAGCAATTTCGGCCCCTCGCCCAAAGCCGTCGCCGCGATGAGCGCCGCCGCCGCGCGGGTCAATTGGTATTGCGATCCCGAGGGCTATGTCCTGCGCGAGGCGATCGCCGCGAAACACGGCATTTCGCGCGACAACGTCGTGCTCGGCGCCGGCATCGACGATCTCCTGGGCCTCATCGTGCGGACCGTGATCGATCCCGGCGACACAATCGTCATGTCGCACGGCGCCTACCCGACCTTTGCCTTTCACGTGAACGGCTTCGGCGGCAAGCTCGCGACCGAGCCCTATCGCGACGACCGCAATGATCCCACAGCCCTCGCGGCGGCGGCACGGCGCGGAGGCGCGCGGCTCCTCTATCTCTCGAACCCCGACAACCCGACCGGGAGCTGGCTCTCGGCATCCGATCAATTGGCGCTGCTGGCGGCGCTGCCCGAAGGTTGCCTCCTCGTGCTCGACGAGGCCTATGCCGATTTCGCGCCGACCGACGCGGTGCCGGAGACCGACCCTGAGGACCTGCGGTTGATCCGCTTGCGCACCTTTTCGAAGGCGCATGGCATGGCCGGGGCGCGCATCGGCTACGCGGTGGCGCCGGCCGAGACGATCCGCACCTTCGACAAGATCCGCCATCATTTCGGCGTCAATCGCGTGGCGCAGGAGGGCGCACTCGCCTCTTTGGGAGACACCGATTTCATCGCCCAGGTGCGGCGCGAGGTCGAAGAGGGCAAGCGCCACTATGGGCGCATCGCTGCCGAGTTCGGCCTCACCGCGCTGCCCTCGGCGACGAATTTCGTTGCGATCGATTGCGGCACGACGGAGCGTGCCAAGGCGATCCTCGCGGCGCTCCTCGAGCAGGAGCGCGTCTTCATCCGCATGCCGGGCGTCGCGCCGCTCAACCGCTGCATCCGCGTCAGCGTTGGAACGGTGGAGGAGCGCCGGCTCTTCGGCGAGGCGCTGGGCCGGGTCTTGGCGGAAATTCCGGCGTAAGGGAGTGCGGGCTTTAGGGCCCGACGAAATGCGGCTCCGGCCGCTCGAAGAGATCCTCGTAGTGGACGAGCACCGGGTCGCCCAGCGCGCAGGGCTGGCCGTCGCGGAATGCCCATTCGCCGCGGTCGCAATCGGCGGCGCGGACATAGCCGTTGAGATAAAAGCGCCGATCGTGCGGCGAGGTGTTCCGCCCGGAGCCGTGGATCGTGAAGGCGTTCCACAGCGCGATATCGCCGGGCTCGAGCTCGAGATCGACGATCCGCGTGGGATCGAGCCCGGCACGGCGCAAGCTCTCCTCCGCCATCGCCCCGTCCATGACACGGCCGGCGATGGCGAGGTCGATCTCGCCGAGGCGATGCGAGCCTGGATAGATTTTCATCGCGCCGCTCGCTTCGGTGTGGCGGTCGATGGCGATGCCGGTCTGCACGAAGGAGCGATCGAGATGACGGAACGCCTCGCGCGGGCGGCGGAAGCGGACATCCTGATGGAAGGCGAATTCGGCGGCGGCGGCGCCGGGCGGCTTCCAGTGAAGCTGATTGATGATCTGCCTGATGTCGGTGCCGAGGAGCCCATTCAGCACGGCGAAGATCGCGGGATGCGTGCGGTAGCGGGTGAGCACGCCATCCTCGTAGGACGGCCATTGCACCATGCGGACGAGCTTGCCGAGGCGCGCATCCTCGCCGATGCGGTAGTGCAGATTGCCGTGGCGGAAGCTGGCGCCGAGCGCCAGGCCGCGCGACCAGTGGCGGTCGAAGGCAGCGGCGATCTCGGCGATCTCGGCGGCCGAGAAGACGCCGCGCAGAACGGCGTAGCCCTCGTTGCGATAGGCGGCGAGCGCCGCGGCGATGTGATCCTGGTCGAGCATGGCCGGTTGGGTTCGATGCTATCCCGACGATAACGGCGTATGGTTAACGATATTCACCGGCGCGGAGCGTACCGAGTCGAGGGCAAGGGGATGAGGGGGATGATTGGGGGATGAGGGGACCATTGTTGCGGGCGCCGAAGGCGCCGGACATTCACATCCCCTGATCTCCCGATCATCCCCACATCCCCTATATCGCTTCCTTCGCCGCCGCTTCCTGTCGGATTCTTTGAATCCATGGCCGCGTTCTCCCGGCGCTGATACGATCGTAGCCGATGCTGCGCTACGATCCGACCGACCTCGCGACGCGGCGCGATCCGTTCGCGCTCTTTCGCCGTTTGCGCGCGGAGGATCCCGTCCATTGGAGCGAGACGCTCGGCGGCTGGGTGCTGACGCGCTACGCCGATGTGCGCCTTGCGATGTTCGATACGCATTTCACTGCCGACCGCATCCGCCCGTTCTTCCGCCGCCTGCCGGAGGAGGAACGCGGCCGTTACCCCGACCTCGAGCGCTACATCACGCAATGGGCCGTCTTCTTCGATCCGCCGGGCCACACCCGGCTGCGGCGCCTCATGAACAAGGCCTTCACGCCGCGCGCCGTCGCCGGGCTCAGGCCGAAGATCGCGGCGATCGTCGACCGCCTCATCGATGCGGCGGCGCCGCGCGGCGCCATGGACGTCATCGCCGATTTCGCCTATCCGATCCCGGCGAGCGTCGTCATGGTCATGCTCGGCGTGCCGCTCGAGGCGCTGGGCCGCGTCAAAGGGTGGTCGGACGAGATGGCGCTCTTCGTCGGCTCCGCGCGTCTTTCCACCGACAAATACCGCCGCGCGCAAGACGGCATGCTCCAGATGGCGGCGTGCTTTCGCGATCTCATCGCGGCGCGGCGCCGGCAGCCCGAGGACGACCTCATCAGCGCGATGCTGCAGCCGGACGCCGATGGCGACGCGCTCTCCGAGGACGAGCTCATCGCGACCTGCAGCCTTCTCCTCTTCGCCGGGCACGAGACGACGACCAATCTCATCGGCAACGGCATTTGGGCGCTGTGCCGCCATCCCGAGGCGATGCGGCGCCTGCGCGACGAGCCCGATCTCATCGAGCCCGCGATCGAGGAGATGCTGCGCTGGGACGGGCCGAGCCATGCCCTCGTCCGCCTCGTCGCCGCCGATCACGAATTGGGCGGCAAGCGGCTGCGGCAGGGCGAGCGCGTCTTCGCCATGATGAACGCCGCCAACCGGGACCCCGAAGCCTTCGCCGAGCCCGATCGCTTCGACATCGCCCGCGCGCCGAACAAGCACCTCACCTTCGCCGCCGGCATTCATTTCTGCCTCGGCGCCCCGCTCGCCCGCCTCGAGGGTCAGATCGCCGTTGCGACGCTGTTGCGGCGCCTCGCCGAGATCCGCCCGGTGGAGCCGGAGCCGGAATGGCTCGATTCGATGATCCTGCGCGGCGTCACGTCGCTGAAGGTGGAGTTCCGCGCGGCGGGGTGAGCCCTGTCCTCTTCCGAGGGTCCAGATTCAATCGGGCCTGACGGAACGCCGCGCGACCCATTCGGGTCGCAAGATAGACATGATCAACTCGTCTCGGTTTACGCCGCCGAAGAAAGCAGATCCTCGGGCAACGCCCTCGGCAATGAAGCCCACCGCCTCGTAGGCCCGGCGGGCCCGAAGATTGTCAGGGAACACGCCCAAAGATAGACGGTAGGTGTCCGTCTGCTCGAAAACGGCCTCAACGAGGGCTCGCAAGAGGGCTTTGCCATGGCCTCGACCGGGTTGCAGAACGGCCACTCTCTTTATAACGGCCGCCTGCTCCGAGGAGGCGAAATCGCGCACGATGCCGAAGCCGACGGGCAGCGCGTCGGCTCGCGCGACAAAGTAGGCATGACGGCCGTCAGAGAGAGCCGACAGGTGTCGAGCTTCGTCCCATCGTCCGACCAGGCTCTCATAGCCGTCGAGCCGCTCGGTCGCCATGACGAACGCGATGTCGCTCTCTGTGGCCCGAATGAGTGTGAGGTCAGCGTCTGCCGGCAACGGCGAGTCCTAGCGCGACACGATCGTTCCGCCGACGAGTTTCGGGCGCTGCACCGCGCCTTTTGTCCGGCGGTAATGCTCGCGCGCCTTGCTGCGGTTGCCGCACACATTCATGTCGCACCAGCGTCGTCGTCCGGCCTTCGAGGTGTCGAGGAAGAGCCAGCCGCAATCGGCGCCGGGACATTGCCGGATCCGGCTGTGCGGCGCCACGGTCAGCGTCTCCGCGACCGAGCGGACGATCGGCCACAGCACGCTGTCGAGCGATCGCCGCGGCTCCGCCCAGCTCCAGTCGAAGCCGCCTTCGGCGGGGGCGAGGCGGGCATGCACCATCACGCGCGCCAGCCATTCATTGAGCGTGTCGATGTCCGCCGCTTCCGCTTCCCTCCCATGGGCGATCGCGCCGAAGATCCGATGGACCGTGTCGCGCAACTCCATTGCCTGGCGCAGCACCTCCTGGGCAAGCTTTGCCTGCCGACCCGCCAGCCGCTCGAGCGCGGCCTCGTCTTCGCCGCCGAGGGTCCCGGTATGTGCCGCCCAGGCGAGCAGCGCAGGGTAGCTCGTCAGATGCTCTTGCAGTTGATCCGTGCCGCGACCGCTCATCGTATTCGCGAAATCGAGGCAGAGTCGACCGCCGACAAGATGGAGCCGCTCCGCCCGCGATGCGGCGTCGGTCGGCGACAAATGGTTCCGATGTGCCGGCGCCATCGTCACTCGGCCTTCGGCGGCACGTTGTCGGGTTGTGCCGCGAGGCGCGGCGTCGCCGTGCTGAAATCCTCGAGAAAATTCGGCATGAAGCTCTCCATTCCCTGCCACGGCGCCGGTTGGTCGGGGATGACGCCCCGCGTGTAGCCGCGCGCGGCGAACGGGGCAAGAAGATCGGGATCGCGCGAGAGGATTGTGATCGGTACGGTCCAGGGTTGGCCGGCGCCGCTGAGGAAGGCGGGCGGCTGCTCGTCGCCGAGAATGACGACGAGGGCGCCGTCGGCAACGCGCGTCGCGACGAAATCGCCGAGCACGTCGAAATCATAGACGAGCGAATCGAGAAACGGCCCCTCGAGGTGGTTCCAATCCGGCTGTCGGTAGATCTCCTCCCATTCCTGGGGCGTGACGCCGACATAATCGCCGGCATCGGCCCAGTCGGCGCGGTAGGGCGGGAGCGGGTAGAAGGGGGTGTGGCTCGAGACGAGAACGATCTGCGCGAAGAGCGGTTTCTCCGCCTCACGCATCTCGCGGGTCGCGAGCTTCTTCAGCGTGAATTGGTCGGGAATGCCGAACCAGCCGAATTCGGGACCGCGGTAATCGAGATCGGCGCCGTAATAGTTCTTCTCGAACCCCCAGAACCGGCTCTCGGCGAGCGGGTTCTTGATGCCGGGCTGGAGATTGACGGTGCGGTAGCCTGCCTCCGCCATGTAGCCGGGGAGGGTCTTGCGCTTGCTTTCGAGGACGAGGCGCGAGAGGAACGGGTCGAGCTTGATGCCGCTCAACATCGTGCCATGCGCCACCCACGAGCCGCCGCCGAAGGTCGGCGACAGGATGCGGTTCGAAAGAAGCCCCACCCCCGATTTCGCCATCTTCTCCTCGAAGCGAGCGAGCGCCGGCGCGATATGCGCGCGGTATTGCGGATTGTCGAGCACGACGGTGCCGTAGGATTCGAAGAAGATGAGGAACACGTCGCGATGCTTCAGCTTCGCGAGATCGGCGCTCACCGGCTGCGGTGCGGCTAACACCCCGGCGTATTTGCCGAGATGGCCGCGTGCCACTTGCCAGGCGCGATAGAAGGTGGCGATTTCACGCGCGATCTCGCGCGAGAGCGCCGTGCTGACCGGCGCTTCCGCCTCCTCGCCGCGCGGCAGTGCCGCGGCGCCGGTCGCGGCAACGGCAAGCGCGATTGCGGCGAGCGCGACGCTGCGCCGCGTCGACGCCCATGCGATCAGCCGAAGGGCCGAAGCGATGAGGAAAAAGCCTGCGGTCGCGGCGAGGATGGCGAGCGCGACGGCGAGGATCGCGTGCCAGAGGCCCGCCGATTTCGCATAGAGGCCGAGCAGCCCCGGCACTTGCCGAAAATCCCAATAGAGATCGACCTCGCGGCCGAAGAGCCCGGGCATCACGGCGTCGGCGAGGTTGAGCGCCGCCGCGAGGAGGACGAGGAGCGCGATGGCGTAGCGGATCAGGGTGGGAAGGCTTCGACCGAGGAGCGCCAGCAGCGCCACGGCGCCGACCAGGATGAGGATTTCGAGCGCCGGTCGGGGATTGAAGAGGAGCGTGTGGTTCTCGGGCTCGCTCGCAGGGCTGAAGAGCGCCAGGAGGAAGAGCGTCGCGGCGAGAATGCCGACGAGGCTCGCCCATATGCTCGGCTGGGCGCGGCCGCGGCGGCGCCTCATCGTGGGTCCCGGCCGCCGGTGACGCTCACTTGTCTCCCGCGATCATCGCCGCCGCCGCCGGCGAGTGGATATGCGCCATCCCGGTGTTGAGCCCGCTGCTGACCGGCCGCATCACCGCCGAGGGGTTGGCGAATTGCCCGGGATAAACTCCCTCCTCGACCACCTTCACCGGCAGCCGCGCCGCCAACGCCTCGACCACTTCCGGCGGGAAGCGGTTGTCGCACAGCACGTTCTCGCCGCTGGCGTCGAGCCGCGGCACGGCGAACGCCCTTTCGAGCGGCATGCTGAAATCGACGATGAAGGAGGTGAGCTGGATCATCGCCGGAATGATGCGCCGCCCGCCCGAGGCGCCGAGCGCCGCCCAGGGCGTGCTGTCGCGCGTGATCAGCACCGGGCACATATTGGCGAGCGGCCGCTTGCCGGCGGCGAGCGAGTTCGGCCGGCCGGGCGCCGGGTCGAACCACATCATGCCGTTGTTCATGGTGATCCCGGTGCGCGGCAGCACCACCTTCGAGCCGAAACGCGAGAGGAGGGTGTTGGTGAGCGCCACCATGTTGCCGTCGCGGTCGACGACCGAAAGATGCGTCGTGTGCGAGGACGGGTTGGCTTGTCCGAGGAGCCGCAGCCGCTCCTCGAAGGCACGGCGCGTCTCCTCGGCGTAGATGAGGAAGGACCGCGTGTCGGGAAAGGATTGCGGCTCCCAACCCATGCGGCCGGCGATCCCGGCCATCGCGTCGAGAAAGGTCGGGCCGCCGCTGAGTGCAGTCGCGGCGTGGAGGGTGACGCCGTGATAGTCGAGCGTCAGGGGTTTCACGATCTGGGCGCGATAGGCTGCGAGATCGGCAGCCGTGATGGCGCTGCCGCCCGCTTGCAGATCGGCGACGAGCACCGATGCCAGCTCGCCCTCGTAGAAATCGCGCCGTCCGGCCGCGGCAAGCCGCCGGTAGGTTTCGGCGAGCTTCGGCAGCGGCAAGTGGCGGCGCGAGCCGTCGGAAGCCGGCGGCGGCGGCAACTCATCGGGAAGGAATACCGCGCGCGAGCTCGGGAATTCGGCGAGCTCGTGCGCCGCGACGGCGATCGACAAGGTCGTGTGCCAGCTGATCGGCAGACCTTGCTCGGCAAGACGGATGGCGGGCGCCATCGCCTCGGCCAGCGATTTGCGCCCGAAGCTCTCGAGGGCGAGGCCGAGCCCGTCGACCGAGCCCGGCACGCAGATCGAGTGATAGCCCTTGAGGTTGCGGTCGCCCTCGACGAGCGGCCAGCCGAAGAGCTCGGTGCTGACGCCGCCGGTCATCTTGTAGCGCGCCGGGTCGAGGCCCGCCGCGGCGACGAGGCCGAAATCGACGAGCTGCACCGCGCCGGTCTTGGCGTTGCCGTAGAGGAGGTAGCCGGCGCCACCGACGCCGCTCATCCACGGCTCGACGATGCCGAGCGCGAAGGCGGTTGCAACCGCGGCGTCGACGGCGTTGCCGCCCGCTGCCAGGGTTTCAGCGCCGGCCGTTGCTGCGACGGCGTGCTGGGCGACGACGATCCCTTCCGGCGACACCTTCGCCTGCTTGGTCGGGATCCAGTTCTCGGTCAAGGGGTGAATGGCTCACCTCGAATCGGTCAATTGCAATAATAGCATATTCCCTCATGCGCCATGCG
>JBGPOZ010000108.1:0-15125 GCA_041488295.1 Allostellaceae bacterium | reverse complement strand
GCGGCTCCGGCGGCCCTGGTTATCGAGGCGGTCCCGGAAGACATGGCGTTGAAGCGCGCGATCTTCGGGCAGCTCGACGAGCTCTGCAGCCGCGAATGCATTCTCGCCTCGTCGAGCGGGCATCTCGCGAGCGAGCTTGTCGAGAAGGTGCGCCGCCGCGAGCGCGTCATCGCAACGCATTTCTGGTACCCGCCGCAGCTCATCCCTCTGGTCGAGGTGTGCGCCGGGCCCGAGACCGCGCCCGATCTCTGCGCGCGCGTGTCGTCGATTCTGCGTGCGGTCGGCAAGGAGCCGGTCGTCATCGACAAGGAGGTTGCCGGCTTCATCGGCAACCGCATCCAGTTCGCGGCGCTCCGCGAAGCCTGGTCGTTGTGGGCGGCCGGCATCGCCTCGGCTGAAGCAATCGACGCGGTCGTCCGCAACTCGATCGGTCGGCGTCTCGGGATCACGGGACCCATCGAATCGGCCGATGTCGGCGGGCTCGACACCATGTACAATTTCGCCTGCTTTCTCCAACCCGACCTTGACGCCACTCCGCTGCCGCCGCCGCAGATAGCGCGCCTTGTCAGCCAAGGCAAGCGCGGCCTCCCGAGCGGCCAGGGCATCTATGATTGGTCCCGGCGCGATGGCGCGGCATTGCTGGACGCGCGCCGGGAAGAGCTGATGCGATGGCTGAAGCGCGATCGCGGTTTGTAACGCTTGCCGCGGAACGAGGCCTCGCCTTTCGCGGCGCCTTTCATCCGGAACGTGACGACGGCGTGCCGCTGCTCCCCGACGGCGCACCCGCATTGACCCTGGCGCTGATCGGCTTCGTCGGCGGAGAGTCATGGCGCGCTTTCGCCGCATCGCCCGAAGCGACGGATGGACGACCCGATCCGTTCGACCGTTGGTCGCGGCGCCTCATCGACGGCCTCGCCATGTCCCTCGACGCCTTCGCGCTCTACCCCTTTACGAAACCGGATTTTCTTCCGTTCCAACGCTGGGCGCGGAAGGCCGAACCGGTCCATTCCTCGCCGCTCGGCATTCTCATTCATCCGGATTGGGGCCTCTGGCACGGCTATCGCGGCGCCCTCGCCTTCGCCGACCGGCTCGACGTGCCGCCGCCGGACGAGCGTGCGAGCCCGTGCGAGAGTTGCGCCGAGAAACCGTGCCTTTCGACCTGTCCGGTCGGCGCGTTCTCGCGAGACGGCTACGACGTCGCCGCCTGCGCGGCGCACATTTCCACGCCGGCCGGCGCCGACTGCATCGAGCTCAGCTGCCGCGCGCGCCGCGCCTGCCCGATCGGCGCCGCGCACCGCTATGGCCCCGCTCAATCGTCCTTTCACATGCGCGCCTTCCGCGCGGCGCGACACTCATGACCAAAAACAAGATCGTGCATCGCCTGGCAGCCGACGCGCTTCACGTCGGCTTCTTCACGCTCCCCAACTACTCGATGATCGCCTTCTCGAACGCCGTCGAGCCGCTGCGCATGGCGAACCGGCTCAGCGGCGACACGCTCTTCCGCTGGTCGACCTTGAGCCTCACCGGCGAACCCGTCTCCGCCAGCAACGGTCTTGCGGTCGTCCCGACGATCGCCGCCGGCACCGCCGGCCGCCTCGACATGCTGTTCGTCTGCGGCGGCGTCGACGTCACCACGGCGTATGACGAAGCGACGCTCGCCTATTTGCGGCGCATGTCGCGCGCGCCTCTCGTGCTCGGCGCCCTCTGCACCGGCAGTTATGTCCTGGCGCGCGCCGGGCTCCTCGATGGCTATCGCTGCGCCATTCACTGGGAGAACATCGCCGCGGTACGCGACGAGTTTCCACACGTCGATTTCTCGGACGAGCTCTTCGTCATCGACCGCGACCGCTACACCGCCTCGGGCGGCATCGCGCCGCTCGATCTCATGCTGAACCTCATCGCAGAGCGCGTGGGGTCGGAGCTCTCGGTCGCGATCGCCGAAGGCTTCATCCTCGAGCGGATCCGCGAGCCTCTGGACCAGCAGCGCATTCCCCTGCTGGCACGCGTCGGTCCGGCACAGCAGAAGATCATCGACGCGGCCTCGCTCATGGAGGCGCATGTCGAGGACCCGCTCAGCCTCAAAACCGTGGCGCAGCGCATCGGGCTGTCGCGCCGTCAGCTCGAACGCCTCTTCAAGCGCCATCTCGACCGCCCTCCGGCAAGCTATTACCGCGAGCTGCGCCTCAATCGCGCGCGCCAGCTTCTGCTGCAGACGAACATGTCGGTGACCGAGGTCACCGTCTCCTGCGGCTTCCAATCGGCGCCGCATTTCAGCCGGTGCTACAAGGATCTGTTCGGACATCCGCCGAGCGCCGAGCGCCGCCTCGCGGCGAGCGCACGACGCGGGCCGTGACGCGAAAGGCTCAGACGTTCGAGTCCGGGAACGATGCCTTGCGCCGGTTGACGTAGTCGAGAACGGCTTCGTCGGCCGCGGGATCGATCGGCGGCGGCTCGTACTCGCGCAGCATCTTCTTCCAGGCGGCATTGGCGCGCTGCGCCATGTCCTTGCTGCCCTCCGCCTCCCATTGCTCGGCGCTGTTGTTGTCGGCGAGCGCGGAGCGGTGGAAGGCGTTCTCGAAATTGGCTTGCGTGTGGGCGCAACCGAGGAAGTGCTTACCCGGCCCCACCTCGCGGATGGCGTCGAGCGCCTGGCCGTTCTCGCTGAGATCGATCCCCGCCAGCATGGTCTGGTACATGCCGGCCTGATCGAGATCCATCATGAATTTCTCGTACCCCATCGCAAGACCGCCCTCGAGCCAGCCGGCGACGTGCAGCACGAAATTGACGCCGGCGAGACAGGTCGGAAGCATCGTCTGCGCCGATTCGTAGGCCGCCTGCGCGTCGGCGACCTTCGAGGCGCAGAGCCCGCCGCCGGAGCGGAACGGCACGCCAAGCCGGCGCGCCAACGCGGCCATGGCGTAGAGCACCAGCGCCGGCTCGGGCGTGCCGAAGGTCGGCGCGCCGGACTGCATCGAGACCGACGAGGCGAAGCTGCCGAAGATCGCCGGCGCTCCCGGATTGAGGAGCTGGATGAAAGCGATGCCGGACATCGCCTCGGCAAGCGTGATCGTGCAGGCGCCGACGACCGTCACCGGCGCCATCGCGCCGGCGAGGATGAAGGGCGTGACGAGACAGGCTTGACCGGCGCGTGCATAGACCTTGAGCGCGCCCAGCATGGTCGAATCCCAAGTGAGCGGCGAGTTGGCGTTGATGAGGCTCGTCGTCACCGCCCTCGGCCGGCCGGTCAGCGGGTCGGTATAGTCCGCGCCGAAGAGAAGCTTCGACATCTCGACCGTGTCCGTCGCGCGCTCGGGGTGCGTTACCGAGCCCATGAACGGCTTGTCGCTGTAGCGCATATGCGCATAGACCATGTCGAAATGCCGCTTGTTGACCGGCAGATCGACCGGCTCGCACACCGTGCCGCCCGAATGGTGGAGGTAGGGCGCCATGTAGGTGAGCTTCACGAAATTACGAAAATCCTCGATCGTGCCGTAGCGGCGCCCCTGATCGAGGTCGCGCACGAAGGGCGATCCATAGGCCGGGGCGAAGACGGTGTTCTTGCCGCCCATGACGACGTTGCGCGCGGGATTTCGCGCATACTGGATGTATTCGCGCGGTGCGCTCTTCTGGACGATCTGGCGGCACATGCCGCGCGGGAAATGGACGCGGTCGCCCTGGACGTCGGCACCCGCCTCCTTCCAGATCTTCAGCGCCTCGTCGTCGCCCTTGAAGTCGATGCCGATCTCTTCGAGGACGAGGTCGGCGTTATGCTCGATGAGCGCCAGCCCCTCTTCGCTCAGCACTTCGTAATAAGGAATCTTGCGCGTGATGAAGGGGATGGTCTCCGCGGCATGGGCAAGTCGCGCCGCGCGCTTCGCTTCGCGTCCGGCGCCGCGTCGCGACCGATGGGGTGCTTCCTGATCCGTCATCGCGCTTCTCCCTTTTCCTTCTGCTCGGTGCTCATCCATTCGACGGCTCAGCCGGACGAGGGTGTTCCTATCAGTCTTCGGCCGCCAAGCCGGCGTTTTGAGCAACGCCTTCCATCGATGCCGCGTTCTGGCGCATCCGCGCCCGCTTGCCGCGCCCTCGTCCCTCGGCCGGCTCCGGCACCGGCAATGTGACGACCCGGCTCAAATGCGGATAAAGCGCGGTCTGGTGCGGGATCGCCATGGCTTCGACGAAATGCGCCTGGAATTTCGGCTCGACCGCGGTTTCGATTTTTTCGACACGCCGCACCAAAGCTGCGATCTCGCCGCGCGCGCGGCGATCCAAAAGCGCGATGCGGGCACCGGTTCCGGCGGCATTCCCGGCCGAGCTCACCTCGGCGAGATCGCAATCCGGCAGCATGCCGAGGATTGTCGCGTATTTGACGTCGATATGGCTGCCGAAGGCACCGGCGAGGCGGATGCGATCGACGTGATCGACGCCGATGCGGTCCATCAGCAGGCGAATGCCGGCATGGAGCGCCGCCTTCGCCAATTGGATCGCGCGCACATCGGTTTGCGTCACCCGCAAGGTGACCGCGCCCTTGTGCAGCGTATAGGCGAAAGTCGGGCCGTCGGCGTGAATGCGCGGATTGCGCGCGGCCATGGCGCCGCTGATCGTGCCGTCGCGGCGGATGATGCCCGCAAGAAACATCTCGGCCAGCGCCTCGATGATGCCCGAGCCGCACAGCCCGGTGACGCCGGTCTTCTTCGTCGCCGCCGCGAAGCCCGGATCATCGGACCAGAGATCGCAGCCGATCACCTTGAAGCGCGGCTCCAATGTCGCGGGATCGATGCGCACGCGCTCGACGGCGCCCGGCGCCGCGCGCTGGCCGCAACTGATCTGCGCGCCCTCGAAGGCGGGACCCGTCGGGCTCGAGCAGGCAAGAAGGCGATCCTTGTTGCCGAGCACGATCTCGGCATTGGTGCCGACATCGACGAGCACCGTCAGCTTCTCGGAACGATCCGGGCGCTCCGCCAGGATGACGCCCGCCGTGTCGGCGCCGACATGGCCCGCGATGCAAGGAAGCACGAAGGCGCGCGCGCCGGGATGGAGCGCGAGGCCGAGCTCGCTCGCGCGCAGCATCGTCGCCTGCTCGGTCGCGAGTGCGAAAGGTGCTCCGCCGAGCTCGACCGGGTTGATGCCGAGCAGGAGGTGATGCATCACCGGATTGCCGACGAAGGTGGCTTCAAGGATGTCGTCGGGCGCGAGGCCGGCGACTGCGGTCGCCTCGGCGGCAAGCTCGTTGATAGCGCCGCGCACCGCCGCGGTGAGCTCGCCTTCGGCGCCCGGGTTCATCATGATGTATGAAACCCGGCTCATCAGATCCTCGCCGAAGCGGATCTGCGGATTCATGCGGCCGACCGAGGCCACCACCTCGCCGCTCGAGAGATCGCACAGATGCGCCGCGATCGTCGTCGAGCCGACATCGACCGCCATGCCGAAGACCTTCTCGTGAAAGCCCGGCCAGATGGCGATGATCGTCGCTTGGTCGTGCACGGCGACCGTGACCTTCCAGCCGCCCTTGCGCAAGCTCGTCTGGAGGCTCCGCACCACCTCGATGTCGCAGGCAAGGTTGGTCAATTGCCATTCGCGCTCGAGCGCTTCGAGAAGGCGCCGCAGGTCGCTCGCCGGCGCGTGCATGTCGGGCTCGCTGACCTCGACGTAATGGAGGCGCACCGCAGCGTCGAGCTCGATCGAGATCGCCTCGACCGCCTTGCGCACGATCTGGCGATGGACCTGGCTCTCCTCCGGCACGTCGATGACGACGTCGCCCTGGAGGTGCGTCGAGCAGGAGAGACGGCGTCCGACCGCCAGATTCTTGCGCTTGCCGTATGTCTTCTCGACCTGCGATACGCCGGAGAGATGCTCCGCGCGCGAGACGATGCCGTGCTTGGCGAACTCGCCCTCCGCGAGGCTTACCTGGCAACGCCCGCAGATGCCGCGTCCGCCGCACACCGAATCGATGTCGACGCCGAGCGACCGCGCCGCTTGCAGGACGGGCGTGCCGAGCGCGAAGCGCCCACGCCGGCCAGAGGGCGTGAAGATGATGAGCGCGTCCTCAGCCACGGCGGCGCCGGCTCTCGCGCCGACCGCGCCCCACCTCGCCATCGGCGCCGACCGGCGGCGCCTCGCGGAAGCGGCGCAGCCAGCGCATGCAGGACGGGTCGCGACCCATCAAGGCGTCGGCCGCCATCACCGCGCGCAGCATCTCCTCATGGCAAGGATTGGTGATCGCCGAGGTCATCCCGCTGGCGATCGCCATCGAGAGGAAGGCGCCATTGATGCCGTTGCGCGCCGGAAGGCCGAAGCTGATGTTGGAGGCGCCGCAGGTCGTGTTGACCTTGAGCTCCTCGCGCAGGCGCCGGATGAGACGAAAAGCCTGAACGCCCGCGAGGTTGATGGCGCCCAGTGGCATGATCAGCGGATCGACGACGACGTCGCTCGCCGGAATGCCGTGATCGGCGGCGCGCTCGACGATCTTCTTCGCAATGGCGTAGCGCACGTCGGGATCCTCGGAGATGCCGGTCTCGTCATTCGAGACCGCGACGACCGCGGCGCCGTATTTCTTGACGAGCGGCAGCACGCTCTCGAGCCGCTCGTCTTCGCCGGTCACCGAATTGACGAGGGGCTTCCCCTTGTAGACGGCAAGACCAGCCTCGAGCGCGGCGACGATCGATGAATCGATCGAGAGCGGCACGTCGGTGATGCTTTGCACGAGCTGGATCGCCTTCGCCAGGATCGCCGGCTCGTCGGCGAGCGGGATGCCGGCATTGACGTCGAGCATCTGTGCCCCGGCCGCGACTTGCGCCAAGGCGTCGCGCTCGACCCGGCTGAAGTCGCCGGCCGCCATCTCTTCGGCGAGGATCTTGCGCCCGGTCGGATTGATGCGCTCGCCGATCATGACGAAGGGCCGCTCGAAACCGATGATGACTTCCTTGGTGGCTGAACTGATGATCGTGTCGGTCATGAAGCGGCCTTCTGTTGCGGTTGCAGCTTGTTGCCGCGGCCGGGGTACCATGGCACGCGGCCGGCGAGGACGCCCGAGCTCTCGATCACCTCGGCGACCGACGCCTCCTGGCGGTAGGCCATGAGATGGACGCCGTTGACGCCCTTGATCTCGCGGATCTGCTGAATGAGCTCGACGCAGAGCTTGCGTCCTTCGGCGCGCGGGCTCGTTGCGCCGGCGAGGCGCTGCACGATCTCGTCCGGGATGTGGACGCCGGGAACGTGGCGGCGCATCCATTCCGCGGTCTTGGCCGAAGGAAGGGGCCCTACCCCGACCAGGATGAAGATGCGGCCGATGAGGCCGAGATCGTCGAGCCGCGCCATGAATTGGCGCAGGCGCGGAACATCGAAGCAGTATTGCGTCTGGATGAATTGTGCGCCCGCGGCGAGCTTCTTCGCGAGCCGCGACGGGCGCCAATCGTGGGGCGGCGCGAACGGGTTCTCGGCGGCGCCGAGAAAGATCTGCGGGCGGCTCGTCAACGCGCGGCCGCTCTCGAACCGGCCTTCATCGCGCAAACCCCGCGCCAGGCCGAGCAGCGAGAGGCTGTCGAGATCGAAGACCGGCTTCGCCTCGGGATGATCGCCCACCTGCACGCCGTCGCCGGTGAGGCACAAGATATTCGCGACGCTCATCGCCGCGGCGCCGAGGATGTCGCCCTGGATCGCGATGCGGTTGCGGTCGCGGCACGAGATCTGCATGACCGGAGAGTAGCCGACCCGCGTCAATAGCGCGCAGACGGCGACGCTCGACATGTGGCAATTGGCGCCGCTGCCGTCGGTGGCGTTGATGGCATCGACATAGCCGTCGAAGACGCGCGCCCGCGCATAGACATCCGCGGGATCGGCGGAATCAGGCGGAGCCAACTCGGCCGTGACGGCAAAACCGCCGGCCCGCAGCACGCGCTCGAAACGCCCGGTCGAGCTATGACCCGGCAGCATCGGCAGTGGCTGGCCCGGCTCGGGCTCGTCGTCGAATATCATGCGACGCGCTCCGCCTTGGTGCGCGCGACGCGCAGCCAGGACGATGTGCCGCTCAGCCTTGCATCGTGCGCCGGCATCACGGCGTGGATCGCGTCCTTGCCGCGGCGCATGCGCTGGCTGCCCTCCCATGCCTCGACCCAAACGCAGCGCATGCTTGGCACGATCTCGCAGCCGCCATCGGCGCGGACGCCGCCGCACGGGCCGTTGCGCAGATTCTTCGGGCAATTCATCGGGCAGGTCATGCCGGTATCGCTCAAGACGCACTGACCGCACATCCGGCAATCGAAAAGCAGGCCCTTGACGCGCCGCTCCACCGCCGTCACCGGCCGCTCCAACCGGTCGTAGCCGATCCGCCGCCACAGCGGGTGCAACGCCACCATCGCGCGCTCGAAGCCCTGATACAGAGTCTCGAGGCCGCGCGCGTGCCGCGTCGACCACAAGCGCAACCGGTGCATCGCTCTCAGGCTCCCGAAGCGGCCGCCGCTCCCTGCGCCTCGACGAAGCCGGCCGGTGCGGCGGCCCCATGGATCGCCGCCTTCAGATCACCATAGCCGGTGAAGCGGTACTCGAAATCGAGGCCGAGCCGCTCGGCGGCGGCGCGTGCCTCGGCGATCCGGTGCGGCGTCGGCATCTGCGCCAGATAGACAACCCGCTTGTAATTGCCGAAATACATCGGCAGGAGCTGCGGGTGGCGGTCGATCCCAAGGCCTTTGATCACCAGCCGGTCGAAATGGCGAACGAGGAAATCGGTGAGGTAGAAGGTGCAGGGCTCGGCTTCGGCCATCTCGGTGAATTCCGCGCCGCCGGCGAAGAATTCATAGCAATGCGCGCCGGCGATGCGCTCGACGCGCTCCTCGGCGAGAACCTCGTCGAGCAACCCGCCGGTACCGCAATCGCCGTAGAGGACGAAGATGCGCTCGAACAGCGCGCGGTTCTCGCGGATCTTCTGACGCACCGCGTCGGGGATGAATTGCGGCGTGTTATGCAGCTTCGCCGGCAGGCATTGCACCTCGATCGCCTGCAGATGACTCATGCGCAGGATCGCCATCACCTCATGGGCGAGCGCGCCGCAGGCGATCAGCAGGATACGGGCGCGTTGCGGCAAGATCGCGTTCAAGGGGCCGCCGCTTCCTTGCGCAGGCTCGGCGCCTGCCGGCGCTCGGCGATGAGCTGCTTTGCCGTCTCGACCGCCATCGCCGCGTCGCGGCAATAGGCGTCGGCACCGACCGCCTTGCTGAAGGTCTCGTTGAGCGGCGCGCCGCCGACGAGGACGATGTAGTCCTCGCGGATGCCCTTCTCCTTCAGCGTGTCGATGACGACCTTCATGTAGGGCATCGTCGTCGTCAGAAGCGCCGACATGCCGAGAATGTCCGGGTGGTGCTTCTCCAGCGCCGCGAGGTAATTCTCGACCGGATTGTTGATGCCGAGATCGATCACCTCGAAGCCGGCGCCCTCGAGCATCATGCCGACGAGGTTCTTGCCGATGTCGTGCACGTCGCCCTTGACCGTGCCGATGACGACCTTGCCGATCGGCTCGACGTCGGATTTGGCGAGGATCGGCCGGAGGATCTCCATGCCGCCCTTCATGGCGTTGGCGGCGAGCAGCACCTCGGGGACGAACAGGATGCCGTCGCGGAAATCGATGCCGACGATCCGCATGCCCTCGACGAGCGCGTCGTTCAGCACCTTCTCGGCGGACCAGCCGCGCTCCAGGAGAATACCCGTGCCCTCGACGATTTCCGCACGCATGCCGTCATAGAGATCGTCATGCATCTGCTCGACCAGCTCGGCATCGCTGAGCGTCTTGAGGTCGAGCTCGTCACCATCGGCCATCTCGGCACCTTTTCTTGCACTCAACCCGTCATACTAGGCCATCGGCCCCGAATCGGCAGCACGATTTGGGACGCGTTCTTGCTTAAATGCGACATTCTGGGCGCCGCTCCGCCCGTCGGCTGACGTGTCAGGTCGAGGCGAGTGCGGGCCGCGCGGCGCCACCGCGCAGCACCCCGATCAATATTGCGATGACGACGACGGCCGCTACAAAGATGACGCCGGGTATCGCCCAGTTCCAAATGAGGCCGCGGTCGATCATCGCATCGCCGCGCGGATTGCCGGCGAGGTAGAGCACGATCACCTTGTCGCCGGGCTGGTAGCTCGGCGGATTGGTGCCGAGACTGTCCTTGAACTCGACCCTCGCATTCTCTTGCGTGCGGAACCTGACGATCGGGTAGTAGGTGTAGTGGCTGGCGCCCGAGCCGGAGCTCCACTCTCCTTTCAAGCGCACGACCTCGCCTTGAGCACGAAGGCCGACCGCCTCGAGGTGGGCGAGCCTGATGCTCTGATAGACCCCGACGGCAGCGAGGACGACGGCGAAAAGCCCGATGACGGGCGCCCACTTCCTCGCTTGCTGCCGCTGTGCTTGCGCCTTCTTCTCGGTTTCGGCCGATGGAACGATCTCCTCGATCGGTTTGACTTGCTTGAGATCGATCGCGGCGGCGCTCGTCCCGTGCTGCTTTTTCCATTCCTCGATCGACAGGCGTTGTCCTTTGGGAATGATGACCCGGCGCCCGCGCGCGAGGAAGTAGATGACGATCGCAGCCGCCATGACCCACGTCATCGGCGTCACGGGATAGGCGGTGACGGCGATGTAGCCGAGCACGATTCCGGGCACGATCAGCACGAGACCGATGATGTCGAACAGGTAATTGTTGGCGACACGCGCAGATGTCGGATCATGGGCGGAGATCAGGAGCGGCACGACGCGTCCGGTCTCCTTGCCGCTTGTCGCGCTGGAGCTGGTGTCCGACCGCGCCTCGTGGCTCTGTCCGTCGGGCAAGGTATAGCGGTAGACGGGAGTGTACATGCCATTCGTCGTCATGACCCCGATCACCGTCCCGGGCGCGCGGATCGCGTGCACCCGCCAGTAGAGTGCATTGCCCAGGATGAGCCCGCCGAGGCCGAGGCAGAACAGCACGATGAGGAACAGGCCGACCTGGTTGTAGGCCTCGATACCGCTCGCGAACAATTGAAACATGGCGGCCCCCGTCTTTGGCCCGCGAGCATAGGCCGGGAGGGGTTATCGCTACGTAAATCCAGCGTTTTCAACGGGGTTCGGGGCACCGCCCAGTTGTCAAAGCGGGGATCGCCCGATGACGAGGTAACGCGCCAGCCCTTGATTTGCTTCGATTTTTCAGAGGAAAGGCCGGAACGGACGCCAGCGCGTTCAAAATCCAGGTGTTCAGAAATCCGTCGGCACGCCGCCCTCGGCCTTCCGCCGTGCGACGAAGCTCTCGAGCTCCTCGCGGATCGCGGGGTCCATCGCCGGCTGCTGGTACTCGGCGAGGATCTTCTTGTAGAGCCGGTTCGCGGCGTCGTAGGCATCGGGCCGCCCCGCCTCGTTCCAGCTCTCGTAGTTGCGCCAATCGGAGATCATCGGTGCGTAGAAGGCGCCGCGATAGCGGGCCAAGGTGTGCGCGGCGCCGAAGAAATGCCCGCCCGGGCCGACCTCGCGGATCGCATCGAGCGCGAGCTCGGCATCGTTGACGACAACGGGCCGCAGGAATTCCGAGACCATGCCGAGGAGATCGGCGTCGAGCACCATCTTCTCGAACGACGCATGGAGGCCGCCCTCCATCCAGCCGGCGGCGTGCATCATCATGTTGACGCCGCCCATGACGGAGCCCCACAGCGAGAAGACGCTTTCATATGCTGCTTGCGCATCGAGCGTGTTGGCGGCGTTGGTGTTCGAGGAGCGATACGGCAGGCGGTAGCGGCGCGCGAGCTGGCCGCCGAGCAGCGCCGATTTCATGTATTCGGGCGTGCCGAAGGCGGGCGCGCCCGATTTCATGTCGACGTTCGACGTGAAGCCGCCATAGACGAAGGGCGCGCCCGGCCGCACGAGCTGCGTCAAGACGAGCCCCGCCAGCGCCTCGGCATTCTGCTGCGCCACGGCGCCGGCGATCGACACCGGCGCCATGGCGCCGGCGAGGGTGAAGGGCGTCATGACGACCGGCTGGTTGCGCCGCGCCATCTGGATGATGCCTTCGAGCATCGGCGTGTCGATGCGCAAGGGCGAACTCGAATTGATGACGGTGAAGAGCGAGGGTTCGCGCTCGAGCGTCGCCGCGTCGATGCCGCGCGCGATCCGCACCAATTCGAGCGCATCGAGATTGCGGCCGAGGCCGAGGCTGTAAGCGTGGAGCGGCTTGTCCGAAAGCGTCAACGTGTCGAAGAGGGCGTCGAGATGGCGGATGCTGGCGTGAATGTCGATGGGCTCGACCGGATAACCGCCCCACGCATGGATCGCGTCGAGCATCTGGCCGAGTCTCATGAAATTCTGATAGTCGGCCCGGTTGCCGTTGCGGCGCCCGCCGTCGCGATCGGCCGAATTGGGCGCGCTCGCGACCGAGCAGAAGACGATGAAATTGTCGCCGACCTCGACGTTCCGCGCCGGGTTCCGCCCGTGCAGCGTGAACCGGGGCGGCGCCTTGCCGAGCTGGCTCTCGACGAGGCCGCGATCGAAGCGCACGCGATTGGCGCCGGGCTGGATCGAAGCGCCAGCCTCTTTCAGGGTCGCCTTCGCGCCCTCATGGAGAAAATCGATACCGATCTCTTCGAGGATGACGAGCGATGCCTGGTGGATCGCTTCGAGCTCGTCTTCGGACACCGCCGCGACCGGCTTATAGAGGAGACGCGGCTGGGTTCTCGCCGGCGCGTCCCCGCCGCCGCCACCGGCGCTTCGCGTTCGGTTCCTGCCGCCCCGCTGACGCGCCGGCTCACCGCTTGCCGCGGGCGTTGCGTCCGGGAGGCTCATCGCAAATCTCCTTGAAAGCGGCCCTCAGAATATGCCCTCTCATTCGATTAAGGAACCGAGACCGATCCGCAACCCTCAATCCGCGAGCCGCCATGGCACAGTTGTTCATCGTCTATTGGCGCGACATTCCGGCCCAGGTGATCGTCAAGGCCGGACGCCAGACCGCCAAGCGCGAGCTCGCGCCGCGCTTTCAGGAAGCGATTGACCGGGCGGCGATGCGAACCGGCGCGCACGGCACCGACGCCTACCTCGCCGAGTGGCGCCGCGGCGCGCCGACATCGTGCGGCGATGATCTCGAAGCCGAAGCGACAAGCGCCGCGGCGCGCCTCGAGACCGAGTACGATGCCGCGCGGATCGCACGGCTCGTCGCGTCAGGGGGGCGCACGGCGTAAGCGCTCGCTCCCGTCAAAGCGGTCCGCCGGGCGCCTCGCAGATCACATTGAGCAGCGCCTGTCGGCGCTCCTGTGTCACGACCTTGATCGCGCGCTCGAGCGCGGCCGGCAAATCCGCCGGATCTTCGACGCGCTCGCCATGCCCGCCAGCGGCGGCGCAGACTTGCTCGAAGGCCGGCAGGTCGTCGAGCCGAATGAAGGCGGGATTGTTGCTCTTCGCGGCCCCGCCATCGGGATACATGGTGAGGGTGGATCGGCGCACCGCGTTCCACATCGCATTGTTGAAGACGACGACGAGGATGGGGAGATCGTGCACCTTCGCGGCATGATGCCCGGCGACGGGGTTGGAGAAAAGATACGCACCGTCGCCCAAGGTGGCGATGACGAGGCGGTCGGGCGCTGCAAGTTTGGCACCCAACGCGGCGCCGAAGCCCCAACCGAGGCCGGACGCCGCGCTGGAGCCGAAGAAGCTGCCCGGCCGCGTGAACCCGCAATGCTGCGGCATGAGGGTGTACTCGTTGACGACGATTGCGCCCGCGCCCATCGCAGCCTCGATGCAATGGCTGACCCAGGCGGGGTGGATCGGCCGCGCGTTCTGCACCCCCTCGCGCAAGCTCTGCCATTCCTGGCGAAGCGCCGCGCGCTGCTTTGCGACCCGGCTCCGCCGCGCTTCGACCCGCGTCGCATTGATATGGCGGTCGAGGCTCGCCGAAAGCTCGCCCAGCGCGGGGCCGACCCGTGCGGTGATCGCGAGATCGCAAAGAAAGCCGCGAATTGGATAACGCTGAAACAGCGGATCGAGGCCGATATGGATGATTTTGGCGCCGGCAGGCGGCGAGACGCGGCTCGGAATCCAGGGAACATCCGATTCGAGCACCAGGACCGCGTCCGCATCGGCGATCAGCGATGACGGGTCGAATCCGAGCTGCATCGGGTGATCGGCCGGGATCGACATATGGCGCGGCGAGAACTGCACGACCGGGATGGCGAAGCGCTCGGCGAAGGCTGCGAGCGCCGGTACCGCTGCGAGGTCGCGCCCGGCGCTGCTCGTGACGATGAGCGGGTTCTCCGCCGCGGCGAGAATAGCCGTGGCTTGCGCGAGCGCCGCCTCGTCGGCGCGCGGCGATGAGGCGGCGACGCGCCGGGACGGCTGCTCGTAGCGGATCTCGGCAAGCGGCGCCGCGAGCACTTCGCGCGGTAGCGTCAGGTAGACCGGACCGCACGGCTCGGTGGCGGCGAGGCTGAGCGCGCGATCGATCACCGTCTCGAGCTGCTCGGCGTTGCGCAGCTCGTAGTCCCATTTTACTAACTCGCGCAACATTCCGGCCTGGTCGTACATCTCCTGGCCCCAATGGATGTAGGCGTCGCGCGATCCCCGAAGCCCTTCTTCGGTCAGCGGCGTGCGTCCCGCGGTCAGCAAGATCGGCACGTTCTCGCGCGCCGCGTTCAATGCCGGGCATATCGCGTTCGCCGTGCCGACGCTGACATGGACCATGACCGCGGGAATGCGGCCGGACACCATGGCGTAGCCATGCGCCATCGACATGGCGAGATTCTCGTGCAGCGCGATCATCGGTCTCGGTACCGGCCTTCCCATTGCCTCCGCATTCGCGAGAGCCTCGATGATCGGCGCGAAATCGGTGCCGGCATTGGCGAAAAGAAATTCGACGCCGCGCTCGGCCAGCAGTGCGAGGTAAGCCTCCGCGACGCTCTGCACGCGAAGCGACTTCTGTCCCATGGACTGCTTCCCCTCGTCTTCGATACGCGGCTCGTCGCAACGCATCCTTGCTTGCACGCACCACCTGCCACACGATGCTCCGACTTTTGTCTGACGATGTAAACGGATGATGAGACCGTCAACGAACACCTCGCCCGCTCTTGCAAGCAACCCCAGTGCGCAGCCTTGGCATGAGCTGGTGACCGGCCGGCGCTCGGTTCGGCGCTAT
>JBGPOZ010000107.1:0-15356 GCA_041488295.1 Allostellaceae bacterium | reverse complement strand
TCGTGCCGAGGCCAAGATTCGTGCCGAGGTTAGGGTCGTCCGGAAACAAGTGCATCAATCCACCCCCTCCTCCGCGGGAATGACGGCCATTGAGTTGATTCACTTATTTTCCAACGGTGCCTTAGCTCATGGGCCAAACAGAGCTCGTAGGCGCTTTCCAGAAGGCCCGGCCCCACCGCCGAGTGGACCTTCATCGCCGACGCGATGATCGCATGACCGATCTCGTTCTCGGTCATCCCTCGCGTCCATGGCGCATCCTCTGCGTCCTCCGCGCTAAAGCGTTCTTTGTCCAATCACCGCCCGTGCGCACGCTAGGGCGACAGCGGAGCGCCCGCCGCTTCGCTCACCGGCTGCCAGACCTTCTTCGCCGGGTCCCACAGGGTCACGACGGCATCGTTGACGTCGAGCCCGCGCTGCGCGACGGCGGTGAAATCATAGACGCCGTTGATGCCGGCATAGCCCTTCAGATGGCCGATATGATCGCGAAGCTGTGTCGCCGTCGCGTCGGGGCCGAGTTGGCGCAATGCATCGATGACGATCATCGCCGGGTCCCAGGCGAGCGCGGCGGCGACGTCGGGCTCGATGCCAGCCGCCTTGTAGACCGCATTGAAGCGCTCTTGCGCGGCGATGACGGCAGGGTCGCGCTTGGTCTTCGCTGCGCGCGTCGACCACTCGGCCGCCGGGATGAAGAGCTGTTTCGGCAGGAAGTCCGCGTATTGGTTCATCTGCGCGTAAGTCATGTTGCCGTCGGTGGTGCCGACCGGCACATCGAGTCCGGCCTGAATGATGCCCTTGAAGATCGTGCCGATCGGCGCGCCGGTGCTCCACGCGATGAACGCCTGCGGCTGCGCCGCCTTGATGTTCTCGATCTGCGCCGCGACGCTGACGTCGCCCGGCGTGAAATGCTCGCGGGCGACAACCGTCACGTCCTTGTTCTCGGGCAGCGCCAGATTGCCGTCGATGCCCTTCTCGGCATCCTGGCCGCTGGCGTCCGTGCTCGTCATGATCGCGAGCTTCGTCCAGCCCTTCGAGCGATAGAAGCGGATGAGCGCGCGCGAGAGATCGACGGTCGAGACGCTCGAGGTGAAGACGTAGCTTCCCGCCGGGGGATGAATCCCGGGCGAGAGGCAATACATCAGCGGGCCGTTCTGCATCAGCGGCGCCATCGCATTGCAGATGGCGACGAGGTTCGCGCCGATCTCGACGGCGGGATGCCGGGCCACCACTTGGCTTGCGAGCTGGACGCCGTTCTGCGGCGTCGATTGATCGTCGTGGAAAATGAAACGCAGCGGGCGCCCGGCGATGCCGCCATTCTCGTTGGCCCATTTCTCGGCGAGCTGGAGCGCCTGCTGCTCGGCTTTGCCGAGGAAGGAGGCGCCGCCGGTCAGCGAGAGGACGGTCTCGAGCTCGTAGGGATCGGCCGCGATGGCCGCGCGGCCGGCACCGTCGAACGCGCCGCCCGCCATCGCCAGCAATACCGCGAGCGTGAGCCGCCCGACACCGTTCACCCGCATGACCGCCTCCCGAGCCCGTAATCCTTAGAACGCTAACGAATGGTCCCGGCGCCTTCAACGCGTATCGCGGGTCAAAGCGCGGGACGCCGCTCGCGCCACGGTGTCGCCTGTTCGTAAGCCTGGCCGATGCGCAGCACCGTCGCGTCGGCGAAGGGCGCCCCGGCGATCTGCAGGCCGAGCGGCAGCCCGTCGCCGCTGAAGCCGCAGCAGAGGCTGAGCGCCGGCGCACCGGCGAGGTTGAAGGGCGCCACCACCAGCCGTCCGCGCACCGCAAAGAAAGGCGGCTTCGCGACCTCGTCGAGCAGCGGCGCCGGCGCCAAGGTCGACGCCGTCACCAGCGCGTCGAGCCCGTCGATCGCCGTGGCATAGCGCCGGCGCAGCGCACGCCGCCAGCGCGTCGCGTTGACGTAATCGGCGGCGCTCAGTACCTGCCCGGCGAAGAGCCGCGCCCGCGTGATCGCCGCGTATTTCTCCGGGCGCTCTTCGAGGTCGTGCTCGTGAATGGCGTAAGCCTCGCCGTAGAGGATGATGCGGCAGCAGGTGTCCCAATCATCGTGCGGCGGAAGGGTCACATCGACCAGCTTCGCGCCGAGCTTTCGCAGGATCTTGAGCGCGTCCTCGATCGCGCGGTGCGCCGCGGGGTCGATCGCGAGGTCGCGCTCGTAGAAATGCCGGACGATGCCGATGCGCATGCCGGCGATGCCGCCTTTGAGGCCGCGCCGCACGGAGCGGTAGGGGCGCGCGGCGCTGCCGGGGTCGGCGGGATCGTGCCCGGCGACCGCGTCGAGCAGCAGGGCGCAATCCTCGACCGTCCAGGTCATCGGGCCGCAGTGATCGAGCGAGTAGGAGAGCGGGATGACGCCGGTGCGCGGGACGAGGCCGTAGGTCGGCTTCAGCCCGGCGATGCCGCAATAGCCGGCGGGACCGCGGATCGACCCGCTGGTGTCCGAGCCCATCGTCAGCGGCACGAGGCCGGCGGCGACCGCCGCGCCCGCTCCGCTCGACGAGCCGCCGGTGAAGCGCTGGGTGTTCCACGGATTGCGCGCCGGCGGGAACGGCAGGTCGTGGGCCGGGCCGCCGATCGCGAATTCGTGCGTTGCGAGCTTGCCGATGAGGATCGCACCCGCCTCCCTCAAGCGCAGCGCTACCGTCGAATCGGTGCTCGGCACGTGATCGAGAAGGAGGCGCGAATGCGCCGTCGTGCGCAGCCCCGCGGTCTCGTAGATGTCCTTCAGCGCGAATGGAATGCCGTGCAGCGGGCCGCGGCGCTGCCCGCGCTTCAGCGCGGCATCCACCCTTCGCGCCGCGCGCAGAGCCGCTTCGTGCTGCACCAAGACGAAGCTGTGCAAACGCTCGTCATGGGCGGCGATCCGCGCGAGGCAATCCTCGACGAGGGCCGTCGAGGTGATGCGCCCGGCGGCGAGCGCGCGGCTTGCCGCTGCCGCCGTCAGCGGCGTGGCGGCGGGATCAATTCTCATGGTCGGGCCGGAAGACGAAGTCGATTTCGTCGGCATAGGTGAAACGGCGCGGCCGGCGCGCGAGCAGCTCGCGCATCGCCGCCTGGGTCTGCGCCGCGTCGCGGCGGGCGGCGTCGTCGAGCTTGCCCGGTCCGGCGCTCGGCGGCGCGCGGCGTGAGGGTCGCGGTGCCTTCGGCATGATATGGCGGTCTCTTCGGCGAGAGGATGGAGAGCGGCGTGCGCCGCCGCGGCAATCATTCATGATTGCCGGGACGGCCGCAACCTCCGACAATCGCCACGCGGCCGGCTCGCGCCGCGCGGGGAGGGCGGCATGGGCAAGACGGCGATCGTCACGGGCGGCGCGCGCGGCATTGGCCGCGGCTGCGCCTTGGCCCTCGCGGAGAAGGGCTTCGACGTCGCGCTCGTCGATCTTCTCGCCCCTGAGATGGCGCGCACTGCCGAAGAAATCCGCGCACTCGGGCGGCGCGCCCTCGCTTTCGAGGCCGATGTCGCCGATCACGCTCGCGCGCTCGAGATCGCGGCGGCGGTCGCGGCCGAATGGGGCGGCATCGACTTTCTCCTCAACAATGCCGGCCGGTCGATGCCGAAGCCGATCCTCGAGATCGAGGAGGCGGAGTTCGACCGCACCATCGCCATCAATCTCAAGAGCTGCTTCAACTACATCAAGGCGGCGGCGCCGCTGATGCTGGCGCGCGGCGGCGGCCGGATCGCCAGCATGTCGTCGCTCAACGCCTATACCGGCGGCGTCACCAGTGCCGTCAGTAAATTCGCCTACGCCGCGGCGAAGGCGGGCATCCTCGGCATGACGCGGGCGCTCGCCAAGGAATTGGCGCCGACGATCACCATCAACGCCATCTGTCCCGGCGTGATCAAGACCGAGCTCGGCAACAGCTTGACGAAGGCGCGCGAGCCCGAGCTCGTCAAAGGCATCGCGCTCGGTCGGCTCGGCAGCCCGCAGGACGTCGCCCAGCTCGTCGTCTTCCTCGCCACGGCCGAGCCCAATTTCATCACCGGGCAGGATTTCGTCATCGACGGCTTCCAATGGGTGATCTGAGCGGCGCGGCAAAGCGGGCCGCGACGCGCGGCCCGCTTTGGCTGTGGGCGCTCGCCGTCACCTCGCTGATGCAGGCGACGAGCGCTTTTCTTACCAACGCCCTGCCGGTCATGGGCCCGACCGTCACCGCCGCGGCCGGCGTTCCGCCCGAGCGCATCGGACATCTGACGGCGCTGGGCTCGCTCGGCACGATGCTGTTCCTGCTTCTCGGCAATCCCTTGCTGCCGCGCTTCGGTGCCGTGCGCCTCTTGCAGTTCGGCGCGCTGCTCGGCGCCGCCTCGCTCGCCCTGGCGCTGATCGGTTGGTGGGCGGCGATGCTGCTTGCGGCTTTCCTCGTCGGCGTCGGCTACGGTCCCTCGCCGCCTGCCGGCAGCGACATCCTGCAACGTCATGCGCCGGCCCACCGCCGCGCGATCGTCTTCTCGATCAAGCAGGCGGCGGTGCCATTGGGCGGCATGATCGGCGGCCTCATCGTGCCGCCGCTCGCGACGCTCTATGGCTGGCGCACCGGGCTCATCGTCGCGAGCCTTCTCGCCGCCGCGACGATCCTCCTCGCCGAGCCATGGCGCGCGGCGATCGACGCCGATCGCGACCGTGGGCATCGCCTTTCCGTCGGCGCGCTTGTCGCGCCGGCGGCGCTGACGCGGCCCTTTCGCGCGCTTGCCGCTATTCCCGATCTGCCGCGCCTCAGCTATCTCGGCTTCGCCTTCGCCTTCGTGCAAGGCTGTCTCCTCGGCTTTTACGTCACGGCCCTGGTCGACGGGCTCGGCATTTCGCTCGAGGATGCCGGCCGCGCCTTCGCGGTGCTGCAAGGGACCGGAATCGTCGCGCGCATCTGCGTCGGCTGGATCGCCGACCGCATCGGCTCGGCCTTGCGCACGCTCCGCGCGCTCGCCGTGGGATCGACGGCAGCGTCCCTCCTCGCCGCCGGCATGGCGCCCCAATGGCCGTGGTGGGCGGTCCTCGCGGCAGCGGTCGCGATCGGTTTTGCCGCGACGAGCTGGAACGGCATTTACCTTGCCGAAATCGCGCGTGTCGCTCCGCCGGGACAGGTGGGCGACGCCACTTCCGGCTCGACCTTTCTCACCTTCATCGGCTATGTCGTCGGTCCCGCCGCCTTCGCGACCTGCGTCGAAGCGAGCGGAAGCTATCGTCTGGCTTTTGCGATGATCGCGATTCTGCCGCTCTCCGCCGCACTATTCATGCTGCGACGCCCGCGCCCTTGACGCCGCCGGTGCCGGATCGCTATAACCCGCGCTCCCACGGGATCGAGCGAGCTAGCAAGGGTCGGCAATGGCCAATCATAAATCTGCCGAGAAACGGATCCGGCAAACCGAGCGCCGGAGTGCGGAAAACAAGGCGCGCGTGTCGCGACTGCGCACCTTCATCAAGAAGGTCGAGACGGCGATCGAAAGCGGCAACAAGGAAGAGGCGCGAACGGCCTTTGCCGCGGCGCAGCCTGAGCTGCATCGCGGCGTCGGCAAGGGCGTCATGCACGCCAACACGGCAGCGCGCAAGCTGTCGCGCCTCAGCGGTCGAATCAAGGCCCTCTGAAGACTCGCGGCGCGGTCGGCCCGCGCGGTCGCATCGCTATCGCTCGGTTGTCGATCGGGTTCCGCTGCCACACTCCGAAGAATCTGCACCGTTCCCTTTTCGATCTCGTTGCAAGCGCTCGCGGAGGCGGATAAAGTCAAATTTATGGCAGAGCGATGGCGACTATCGAGGGTAAGAATTCAGCCCGCTGCGGGAGCGGGCCGCCATTAAAAGTTGCAGTACGGGATGCGTCAAAGATAGAATAAAATCACGCTGACGACTGTACATTTCGGACTCATAATCTCTTCTGAACTTGTAAATTTTGACCGATTATTGATCGGTCTCAGGGGAATTCTGTCTTCTTCGAGTGGTGGGGGCGGCATTGCAAGCCAAAAGCGAAGAGGCCCTGGCGCGACGTGAGCGGAGCGGCGCGGATCCAAGCGTAAGGGAAAGCGCCGGGCAGACGCCCGCGACGGACGCTGAGATCCAGGCACAATGGGCACGCGTGCGGGCGCGGTTGCGCCATGAGTTCGGCGAAGCCGCATTCCGGTCGTGGCTCCGTGCGATGACCTTGTTCGAGGTGGTCGAGGAGCGGGCGCGGATCGGCGTGCCGACGCGCTTTCTGCGCGACTGGGTGGCGGCGCATTACGCCGAGCGGATCAGGGCGCTGTGGAGCGCCGAGAACGCAGCGGTATCGGTCATCGAGCTCGTCGTGACGACCGGTACCGCGACCGCGGTCGATCCGCCGACGGTCCGGGGCCGTCCGGCGGCACCCCAATCATCGCGAGCGCGCCCCGCCGAGGGGCCGGCGGCGCCGGTCGAGGCGAGCGAGGACAAGGCCGATTTCAGCGCGCCGCTCGATCCGCGCTTCACCTTCGAGAATTTCGTCGTCGGCAAGCCGAACGAGCTGGCACATGCGGCGGCCCGTCGCGTCGCCGAATCCTCCGTCGCTTCGATTCGCACGGTCCCCTTCAACCCGCTGTTCCTCTATGGCGGCGTCGGGCTTGGCAAGACGCATCTCATGCATGCGATCGCCTGGCAGATCCGCACTCAAGCGCCGGCGCGCAAGGTGATCTATCTCAGCGCCGAGAAGTTCATGTATCAGTTCATCCGGGCGTTGCGCTTCAAGGACACGATGGCCTTCAAGGAGCAGTTCCGCTCGGTCGACCTCCTGATGATCGACGACGTGCAATTCATCAGCGGCAAGGACTCGACCCAGGAGGAGTTCTTCCATACCTTCAACGCCCTCGTCGACCAGAACCGGCAGATCGTCATCTCGGCCGACAAATCGCCCTCCGACCTCGAAGGGATGGAGGAGCGCATGCGCTCCCGCCTCGGCTGGGGCCTCGTCGCCGACATCCATCCGACGACTTACGAGCTCCGTCTCGGCATTCTTCAGGCCAAGGCCGAGCAGCGCAAATCGGCGATCCCGCCGAAGATTCTCGAATTCCTCGCCCACAAGATCACCTCCAACGTGCGCGAGCTCGAGGGCGCGCTGAACCGCATCCTGGCCCACGCCCAGCTCGTCGGCCGCACGATCACCTTGGAGAGCGCGCAGGAGGTGCTGCACGATCTCCTGCGCGCCAACGACCGCCGCGTCACCATCGACGAGATCCAAAAGCGCGTCGCCGAGCACTACAATATCCGCCTGTCCGACATGCACTCGGCGCGCCGCGCCCGCGCCGTCGCGCGCCCGCGCCAGGTCGCGATGTTCCTGTGCAAGCAGCTGACGCCGCGCTCGCTCCCCGAGATCGGCCGCAAATTCGGCGGGCGCGACCACACGACGGTCATGCATGCGGTGCGCAAGATCGAAGAGCTGCGCGCCAGCGACCGCACGCTTGCCGAGGATGTCGAGCTGCTGCGGCGCATGCTCGAAACCTAAGATTGTCATTTGGCCGCGGGGTTCTTCGATGTTCTGGAGAACGTCATTGCGAGCCGGAGGCGAAGCAATCCATCAGAGGAGGGCTGCGAGCTGGATTGCTTCGCTGCGCTCGCAATGACGACCAAGCAGTCAAGATCAGACCGTGCGCGGCCCAAAAGCTAATAGCTGTCGGCACTCCCGACTTATGCTATAAGGTCGTCCCGTCCGCGGACGCTCCTTTCGGGCGAAGGCGTGGCGGGGTCCCCGCCGGCGATTTCGGGTCTGGCGGATATTGAGCAATCCGCCACCACGAGCAAGAATCCGCTGCAGCCATGAAACTGACAATCGAACGCGCCGCCCTGCTCAAAGCCCTGGGTCATGTGCAAAGCGTCGTCGAGCGGCGCAACACCATTCCGATCCTCTCCAACGTCATGCTGCGCGCCTCGGGCGGACGGCTTTCCCTGTCCGCGACCGACATGGATCTGGAGATCGTCGAGACGGCGGCGGCGCAAGTCGCCCGCGACGGTGCGATGACGGCGCCCGCGCACACGCTCTACGAGATCGTGCGCAAGCTGCGCGAGGGCGCGCAGATCGAGCTCGACGCAGCCGGCGACAAGGGTGCGATGACCCTGCGCTCGGGGCGTTCGACCTTTACCCTCGCCTGCCTGCCGCCCGAGGATTACCCTTTGATGACGGGCGGCGATCTGCCGCATCGCTTCAACCTCGCGGCAAGCGAGCTGAAGACGCTGATCGACCGCACGCGGTTCGCCATCTCGCTCGAGGAGACGCGCTACTACCTGAACGGCATCTTCCTGCACGCGACCAAAAGCGGCGACTCATCGGTGCTGCGCGCCGTCGCGACCGATGGCCACCGCCTCGCCCGCGTCGAGATGATGCTCCCCGAGGGCGCCCAGGGCATGCCCGGCGTCATCATCCCGCGCAAGACGGTCGCCGAGCTCCGGAAGCTCATCGACGAGACCGAGCAGGAGATCGGCGTCGCCCTGTCGGACACGAAGATCCGCTTCGCGTTCGGCGACGCCATCCTGACCTCGAAGCTGATCGACGGCACCTTCCCCGATTACGACCGCGTCATCCCGACCGGCAACGACAAGGTGCTCGAGGTCAATTGCAAGGAATTCGCCGAGGCGGTCGATCGCGTCTCGACCATCTCGACTGAGAAAAGCCGCGCCGTGAAGCTGTCGTTGGAGCGCGGCGCGCTCACCCTCTCCGCGACGAGCCCCGAGAACGGCACGGCGACCGAAGAGATCGAGGTGCGCTACAGCGCGACGCCGATCGAGATCGGCTTCAACTCGCGCTACCTTCTCGACATCACCGATCAGATCGGCGGCGAGGGCGCGGTCTTCGAGATGGCCGACGCTGCCTCGCCGACGATCGTCCACGACCGTGCCGGCACGAGCGCGCTTTACGTCCTCATGCCGATGCGCGTTTGAGTCATTGCGCGAAATGGTTGGCTCCCATTGAGGTACAGGGCACCTCGGAACCGTCGTTGCGAGCATAGCGAAGCAACCCAGGCAACCAGCTCCGGCCCCTGGATTGCTTCGCCTGGGGCTCGCAATGACGGCGGCAATCGGGGCCGCGGAGTTTTGAGGGCGCCCCGGGGGCTTGCCGCCTGGCGGCAGCCGCCGCCGATAACCATATGACGCGCATGGCGCCGGACATGCTCTTGGAGGAGCCGAGCGTCGCGCTCGACGCCGGGCGTCTTGCCGTGACGCGGCTGCAGCTCGGCGATTTTCGCTGCTATGGCGACGCGCGGATCGCGGTCGAGCCGCGCTCCGTCGTGCTCACCGGGCCGAACGGCGCCGGCAAGACGAATTTGCTCGAGGCGATCTCGTTCCTGGCGCCCGGTCGCGGCTTGCGGCGAGCGCGCCTCGGCGAGATCGATCGGCGCGCCAGCCCGCAGGCGCTGGCGTCGGCGGGTGCGTGGATCGTCGCCGCGAGCGTCGCCTCGCCGCGCGGCACGGTACGGATCGGCACCGGCCGCGAGGCGACGGCGTCCGGGGGCGAGCGGCGGATCGTGCGCATCGACGGCGGCGCCGCGAAGAGCCAGGCGGCGCTCGCCGAGCATGTGAACCTCGTCTGGCTGACGCCGTTGATGGATCGCCTGTTCATCGAGGGGGGAAGCGCGCGGCGGCGTTTCCTCGACCGTCTCGTCTACGGATTCGATCCCGCACATGCCGGACGATGCGCCGCCTATGAGCAGGCGCTGCGCGAGCGGGGCAAGCTGCTGCGCGAGGGCCCTTATGACGGTGCCTGGCTCGGCGCGCTCGAAGAGAACATGGCGGGGCACGGCATTGCCATTGCTGTCGCGCGGTTGCAGGTCGCAGCGCGGCTCGATATGGCATGCGCCGACGGCGTCGCCGGGTTTCCGCGCGCCGCGTTGGCGGTGGCGGGACCGGTCGAGGAGTGGCTCGCCGAAGCACCGGCGCTCGCCGTCGAAGAGCGCCTGCGCGAGAGGCTGCTCGGCGGTCGGCGGCAGGATGCCGAGAGCGGCGGCGCCGCGTTCGGCCCGCATCGCTCGGATTTGCGCGTCCGGCACGCTGCCTCGGGCGCGCCCGCCGAGCAATGCTCGACCGGCGAGCAGAAGGCGCTGCTCATTGCCATCCTTCTCGCCCATGCGCGGCTGCAGACAGCGGCGCGCGGCGCCGCGCCCATCATGCTGCTCGACGAGGTGGCAGCGCATCTCGACCGCACCCGGCGTCGCGCCCTCTTCGCCGAGCTCGAGGCGTTGGGCGGTCAGTCGTGGCTCACCGGCACGGAGGAGGAGCTGTTCGCCGATCTGCGCGGCACGGCGCAGTTTCTCACCGTGCGCGATGCCGTGGTCGCGGCGACATGATTTTTGGAGCTCTAGAGTTGACGCAATGCCGGATCTGACCATGCCATGACCGGAGTTCATCCCGAACCGATGCCCGAGACGACGCCCGAACTGCCCGGCCTGACGCCGCCGGCCGATCCCAACGGCGACTACCGCGCCGATTCGATCACCGTGCTGCGCGGTCTCGATGCCGTGCGCGCGCGGCCCGGCATGTATATCGGCGACACCGATGACGGCTCGGGCCTGCACCACATGGTCTACGAGGTCGTCGACAATGCGATCGACGAGGCCCTCGCCGGCTATTGCGACACCGTGACGGTGAGCTTGAACGCCGACGGCTCCTGCACGATCACCGACAATGGCCGCGGCATCCCGGTCGACATCCACGAGGAGGAGGGCGTCTCGGCGGCCGAGGTCGTGATGACGCAGCTCCATGCCGGCGGCAAGTTCAATCACAGCAGCTACAAGGTGTCGGGCGGGTTGCACGGCGTCGGCGTCTCGGTCGTCAACGCGTTGTCATCGCGCCTCGATCTGCGGATCTTCCGCGACGGCACCGAGCATTTCATGCGCTTTCACGACGGTGTGCCGGAAGCGCCGCTCGCAATCGTCGGACCGGCGTTGCTCGATGCGAAACGCGGCATGCCGAAGACCGGCACCGAGGTGACGTTCCTGCCGAGCGTCAGGACCTTCACGCGCACCGAGTTCGATTTCGCGACGCTCGAGCATCGTCTGCGCGAATTGGCCTTCCTCAACTCCGGCGTCTCGATGGTGCTGACCGATGCGCGCGGCGTCGAGCCCAAGGAAGTGAAGATGCATTACGAGGGCGGTCTCGTCGCCTTCGTCAACTATCTCGACCGCTCGAAGCAGCCCTTGCACAGCCCGCCGCTCGCCGTCATCGGCGAGCGCGAGGGCGTCACCGTCGAGGCGGCGATGGCCTGGACCGACAGCTATCACGAGACGATGCTGTGCTTCACCAACAACATCCCGCAGCGCGACGGCGGAACGCATCTTGCCGGCTTCCGCGCGGCGCTGACGCGCTCCATCAACAAATTCGCGGTCGAAAGCGGCATCGCCAAGAAGGAGAAGGTCGAGCTCACCGGCGAGGATATGCGCGAGGGCTTGACCTGCATTCTCTCGGTCAAGGTACCCGATCCGAAATTTTCCTCGCAGACGAAGGACAAGCTCGTCTCCTCCGAGGTCCGGCCGATCGTCGAGGGCGTCATCGCCGAGAAGCTCCAGCAATGGCTCGAAGAGCACCCCTCCGATGCCAAGCGCATCGTCGCCAAGGTCGTCGAGGCGGCGGCGGCGCGCGAGGCGGCACGCAAGGCGCGCGACCTGACGCGCCGCAAGGGCGTGCTCGACATGGCCAATCTGCCCGGCAAGCTCGCCGATTGCCAAGAGCGCGATCCCGCCAAATCCGAGCTGTTCATCGTCGAGGGCGACAGCGCCGGCGGCACGGCGAAGCAAGGGCGCGACCGCCGCAACCAGGCGATCCTCCCCTTGAAGGGCAAGATCCTCAACGTCGAGCGCGCGCGCTTCGACAAGATGCTGTCCTCGGCCGAGATCGGCACCTTGATCGCCGCGCTCGGCACCGGCATCGGTCCCGAGGATTTCGACGCCGAGAAGGCGCGCTACCACCGCATCATCATCATGACCGACGCCGATGTCGACGGCAGCCACATCCGCACCTTGCTCCTGACGTTCTTCTTCCGTCAGATGCCGGCGCTCATCGACAAGGGCTTCCTCTACATCGCGCAGCCGCCGCTCTACGGCATCAAGCGCGGCTCGGCCAAGCTCGACTATCTGAAGGGCGATCCCGAGCTCGAGGCATTCTTCACCGCGGCCGGGCTCAAGGACGCCGTCTTCCATCAGCATGACGGGGTGCAGCGCGCCATGGGGGATCTCGCCGCGCTCGTCGACGAAGCGCGGCTCTGCCGGCACCTTCTTCAGCCGCTGGCGCGCAAGGTGAAGCGCCTCGAGATCGTCGAGCAGGCGGCGATCGTCGGCGCGCTCGATGCGGCGCTCCTCACCGATCCGGCGCGGGCGGCGCCCGCCGTCGCCGAGGTAGCTGAGCGCCTCAACGCGCTGGCCGCCGAGAACGAAAAGAGCTGGGTCGGCGAGATCATCGAAGGCGACGGCTATGCCTTCAGCCGCACCGTGCATGGCGTTGCCGAGTACCGGACCCTTGGCGCCGCGGCGCTGAAGAGCGGCGAGGCGCGCAAGCTCGCCGAGCGCGCGGCGAGCTTGCGCGCGATCTACGCCGCACCCGGCAAGCTCGTCGCCAAGGACAAGGAATTCGTCATCACCGGCCCCGCCGGCCTCGTCGACGCGATCATGGAATTGGGGCGCAAGGGCGTGACGGTGCAGCGCTACAAGGGGCTCGGCGAGATGAATTCCGGCCAGCTCTGGGAAACGACGCTCGATCCCAATGCGCGCTCGCTCCTCCAGGTCAAGATGAGCCACGCCGACAGCGCCGAGGAGACCTTCTCGACCTTGATGGGCGACCTCGTCGAGCCGCGCCGCGAGTTCATCCAGACGAACGCGCTCCAGGTCGCCAATCTCGACGTGTGACAACAGAGCTGCCGTTTTCCGACACAGAAAGTGAAAATCCGACATAACCGGCTCGGCGCCGTCGCCGACCCGCAGGGTTAACGTTCCGTTGTCGCAACGCCGTTAGCATCCAAGGCGCTCCTCGGTTCCTCGCAGGAGCGGTTGGAGGCCTCGCTTGGATCGTGTTCCCGTCATCAACGGCCTGCGCGGCGTCGCCATCCTGGGCGTGCTTTTTCACCACATCACCCTCGGCACCGTGCCGTTCTCCGGTCCATATCTGTCGCTGGCAGGCATCGAAATCCCGCTGTCGCCGCTGATCACCAACGGATGGACCGGGGTGAACCTGTTTTTCATCCTGTCCGGCTTCGTGCTGTACCTGCCGCATGTCGCCGGCGGGCGCCGAATGGCAGATTGGGGCGACGGCTTTGCCTTCTATCGACGGCGCTGCCGCCGCCTTCTGCCGCTCTTCTGGGTCGCTGCCATCGCCGTCTCGGCGCTGGCAGCGATCCACGGCATCACCTGGGCGTGGGTGACCCAGGCCGTCCTGCTGCTGACCCTCGCCTTCACGCTGACGCCGGGCAGCTTCGGACCGCCCTTCGATATTCCGCTCTGGTCGATCGGCGTCGAGATGATGTTCAGCCTCGTTTTCCCGATCATTGCCCTGCGCGCGGGCGGCAAGCGACTGGCCGGCTGGCTCTGGGCCGCGCTGGCGATGGCGCTCGCGCTGCGCGTTCTCGGCTATCTCTCGCACCCGACCGCAGCTCCGATAACGTCCTATCACACGGACAACATCGGCTGTCGGCTGGACGAATTCGTGCTCGGCATGATGCTGGCGAAGCTTTACGCCGAGCATCGGCTGCCCGAGCGCCCGACCCTCTTCGGCATCGCCGGCCTAGCGCTCGTCGGTGCGGCTTGGATAGGGTTCGACCTCAGCCTTCACGACGTATGGCCGTCGGTGACGCGGGCGCCACTCAACGACGTGCTCGATGCCGGGTTCGCCGCCATCATCGTCGCGGCGCTGGCGCGCGGCGGTCGCCTCGCAGCGATGCTGAGCCGGGCGCCGCTCCAAGTTCTCGGCATGATGTGCTACAGCCTCTACATCTGGCATTGGCCGGTGCTCATGGCCGTAGCGCCCGATCGCGGCGCCATGTCATGGACGATTTTTGCCGGAGCCGTCGCGGCATTCCTGCTGTCGAGCCTCGGTATCGCCGCTCTGAGCTATCGCTTTATCGAGTTCCGTCACGTCGCGAATTGGCGAGGCCTCTTCCTGCTCGATGAACGCGCCGGGGCGGCCTCGTCATCGGCGCCGACGCCGAGCTCATGATGCGGCAAGGCGGGACACGACGGACGGCAAATCGGTCAGCGCCTTGATACGAAAATCTGCCTGGTGTCTCAGTCTCTCGGCGCGGCCGCGCAGCAGCCGGTAGAATTCGGCGGGCCCGACATCGGAGTTTTTTGGCGCCGCCGGACCGCCGCCGCGTTCGATCCAGGCGACCTTGAAGCCGAACTGCTTTGCGCCGATGACATCGAAGCCGTTCGAGGAAACGAACAGCACCTCGTCCTTGGCGACGCCGAGCGCCGGGGTCGCCAGCTCGTAGCATCGCGGGTCGGGCTTGAAGGTCTTTGCCCGGTCGACGCTGATCACGTCGGCCAGAAGCGGCGCGATGCCTGATGCCTTGACCAGCGCGTCGAGCATCTTCGGGCTGCCGTTCGAGAGAATGGCAAGCTTGTACGCTTTGAGGGCGGCCAGCGCCTCCATCGCCTCGGGGTAGAGGTCGAGATCGAGATACTTCTCCATCAAAGGCTCGCAGAGCGTCGGCGTCGGGGCGACGTCCGCGCTCTCCAGCGCGAACTCGAGCGACGCCCTTGTGACCGGCCAAAAATCCTCATAGTCGCGCATCAGCCCACGCAGCCACGTATATTCAAGCTGCTTCAATCGCCAGATTTGCGTGACGAGCTCGCCCTTGTCGCCGCACAAACGCGTCGCGAGGCTGCGCACCGATTGCACGTCGTAAAGCGTTCCGTAAGCATCGAAAACGAGAGCGCGGATCGTCATCACGGATTCCTTCTGAAAATCGCTGCCGTGGGAAAGTTGAGCTAGTCACGCTCGAAGACGATGTCCTGCGCTCCCTCCCAAAGGGTCATCTTACCCAACGGCAGGAGCTGATCCATCCCCTCGGTGATGGTCAGGAAATGATTGCCGGCGAGTTGGCCGACCTTGCTGGCGAAGCGGACGCCGCCATAGGCGAGGAGGATCTCGGTCTCGCTGATGCCGCCCGGGTAGAGAATGATCTGGCCGGGCGCCGGGAAGCTCGTGTGGTTCTCGTAGCCGAGGCCGAGATCGAGTTCGCCGAGCGGGATCCAGCACGCTTCGCCGCTCCAGCGCACATGGATGATGCGCTCGCGATACGGGAGGAGGCCGGCGAATCTCGCGCAAGTCTTCGGCGCCGCCGCGCTTTCGAAGCGCGCGAGGAAGCGGAACGGGCCGGCGGTGATGCGAATCGTCTCCATGGGATTCAGTCCTCGGCGTTGG
>JBGPOZ010000106.1:0-15425 GCA_041488295.1 Allostellaceae bacterium | reverse complement strand
GAGCGGGTGGCGATGACCGATCCCTTCACGCCGATCACCGAGACGATCGGCTCGGGACCGTTCAAGTTCAACAAGGCGGAATGGCAGCCCGGCTCGAAGGTCGTCTTCGACAAGAACACGGACTATGTGCCGCGCGTCGAGCCGGCCGATGGTCTCGCGGGCGGCAAGGTCGTGAAGGTCGATCGCGTCGAATGGCTCGTCATGCCCGACGCCAACACCGCGGCGCTCGCGCTCGCCAAGGGCGATGCCGATTTCTGGGATTCGCCCAGCAACGACGTGCTGCCGATCCTCGAGAAGGACCCGAACGTCACCGTCGGCAAGCTCGCGCCTTACGGCAATTTCGGCTTTCTGCGCGTCAACAATCTCTTCCCGCCCTTCAACAACCCGAAGGCGCGGCAGGCGCTGGCCTACGCCTTCGATCAGCGCGACTTCATGAGCGCCGCCTATGGCGATCCGAAATGGTGGAAGATCTGCTATTCGTACTTCATCTGCGGCGCGCCTTACGGCACCGAGGCCGGGTCCGAGCCCTACCGCACGCAGGATCTCGAGAAGGCGAAACAGCTCTTCGCCGAAGCCGGGTACAAGGGCGAGAAGCTGACGCTCATCACCACCGACGAATTGCCACAGATCGGCTTGATGGCGCGCGTCGCGGCGGGGACCTTGCAGAAGATCGGCGCCAATGTCGATCTCCAGGTGATGGCCTGGGGCAATGTCGTGCAGCGCCAGGTGATGAAGGACGATCCGGCGAAGGGCGGCTGGAACATGTTCGCCTCATGGGGCACCGGCTCGACCTTCCACCATCCGCTCAGCAACATCGGCGCGCCGATGCCGTGCGACGGCAAGAACTGGGCCGGCTGGCCGTGCGATGAGGCAGCGGAGAAGATGCGCGACCAGTTCCTGCACGCCGCCGACGAGACCGGCCGGAAGGCGGTCCTCGACGGCTATCATCGCCGTCTCATGGAAGTGCAGCCCTTGACCTTGCTCGGCCAGTTCGACCCGCCCTTCGTCTGGCGCAAGAGTCTGGAGGGCGTCTTGCCGGCGAGCGTCGTCGTCTTCTGGAATATCAGCAAGAGCTGAGGGAACGCTGATCAGCGCCGAGGAGTGAAGCTTGTTCGCCTTCGACCCGAGCCGTCTCGACCTCGCGCGCGAGTTCAAAGCGAAGCCGTTCGGCGAGCACAGTCCGGATCTGCAATATCTGCTCAATCTGATGCGCAGCCGCGAGACCGACGGCCGCCATGTGCTCGTCATGACGCGGCCGCACGCGCAATGGACCTTGGCGCGCCTCACGGACGGAAATCTCGGGCCGCCGCAGCTCACAAACCTCACCTTCGACAGCCTCGATGCGGCGGAATGGGCGGTGTTCAAGCGGCGCTGGGAGGCGCTTGCCGGCGCTCCTCTCGAGATCGATTGAGCGGGTGAGGCGATGACCGTTCTCATGGGCTACGCCGATCGCATCAGCGCTGCGCCGGGGCAAACGATCAGGTTCAAGGTGAGCTGCGGCGGGGCGCCGCGTTACCGCGCCGAAATTCGGCGCGTTCTCAGCCCGGAGGCCGGACCCGAGGCGCCGCCTTTCCGCACCGAGCGGATCGACACGCCGGCCAATGGCGAGTATGCCGCGCGCGAGCAGCCCTTGCGCTGCGGCTCCTGGGCGATGGTGCCGGCGCATCCGCCGATCGCCGGCCTCGAGAGCTTCTCGCTCCAGGCCTTCATCTGGCCGACCCTTCCGGGGCAGGGGCGACAGGCGATCCTCGGCACTTGGAGCGAGGCGCTTCAAAAGGGCTTCGGCCTCATGCTCGATGCGGATGGCGCGCTCGAGCTGCGCCTTGGCGGCGGCAAGCTTTTGTCGAGCCGCAGCGCGCTCCTGCAACGCAAATGGTATTTCGTCGCGGCGAGCTACGATGCCGCGACCGGCGAGGCGCGCCTCTACCAGGAGCTCGTCGCCGACAAGACGATGACGCTTGCGGTGCCGATCGCAACAACAGCGGTTTTCCCCGGCGGTTTCGTGCCGTCTCTCGGCCCCTTTCTCTTCGCCGCGTGGCATTTGGGCGATTCGGACGGAACCGAGATCGCCGGACGGCCGCTCACCGGCGGGCACTTCAACGGCAAGATCGACCGACCGCGCCTTGCGAACCGCGCGCTCAGCCGCGCCGAGATGGCGGCGCTTTGCGGCGACGCCTTACCTGCTGGGCTCGAAACTTCTGTCGTCGCAGCCTGGGATTTCGCGCGCGACATGACGGGCGATGCGATCCGCGATGCCTCGCCCAATCGGCTCGACGGCACGACGCAAAACCTCCCGGCCCGCGCCATGACGGGCCACAATTGGGACGGCTCGGAGCTGAATTGGCGCAACGCGCCGCAGCACTATGGCGCCATCCACTTCCATGACGACGACATGGCCGATGCCGGCTGGGCGACGGATTTCGCCTTCACCGTGCCGGACGGCTTGAAGAGCGGCTGCTATGCGGCGTTTCTCACCTCGGAAGAGGCGCATTTCGAGATTCCGTTCTTCGTCCGGCCGCGGAAAGGAAAGGCGAGCGCGGAGATCGTCTATCTCGCCTCGACCGCGACCTACACCGTCTATTGCAACAATATCGGCCGCTTCCGCTCCGTCATGACCGAGGTGCTGCATGGCCGCCTCACAATCCTCGATGCCGTCGATCTGCTTCTGATCGAGCATCCGGAGTTGGGTTTCTCGACCTATGACCGCCATCGCGACGGCAGCGGCATCTGCTATTCCTCGCGGCTTCGTCCCGCGACCAACATCCGGCCGACCGGACGGCTCTGGAATTATTGCTGCGATCTCCTTATCGTCGATTGGCTCGACCGCTCGGGCCTCGCCTTCGACGTCGTGACGGACGACGACCTCCACGAGGAGGGGCTCGATCTCATCCGCCCCTACCGCGTGCTCGTCACCGGCAGCCATCCCGAATACGCCTCGCTCGCGATGCTCGATGCGCTCGACGGCTGGGTGCGGCGCGGCGGTCGGTTGATGTATCTCGGCGGCAACGGGTTCTATTGGCGGATCGCCTATCATCCGACGCGGCCCGGCGTGATCGAGGTGCGGCGCGGCGAGGATGGGACGCGCGCCTGGGACGCGGAGGTCGGCGAGTATCATCACAGCTTCTCGGGCGAATATGGCGGGCTCTGGCGCCGCCAGGGGCGCGCGCCCAATGCGCTCGCCGGAATCGGCTTCATCAGCCAGGGCTTCGACCACTCATCGGCCTATCGCCGCACCGCGGCCGCGAAGGACAAGCGCGCCGCCTTCATCTTCGCCGGCGTCGACGGCGAATTGCTCGGCGATTTCGGGCTCTTGCAGGGCGGCGCCGCCGGGATCGAGATCGACGCGGTCGATCCGGCGCTCGGCACGCCGCCGCACGCTCTCGTCGTCGCGCGCTCGGAAAACCACTCCAACACCTATGAGCTCGTCAATGAGGAGGTCCGGGTCGCGCATGGCATGACCGACGGCCTGAACTCGCCGTTGATCCACGCCGACATGACCTTCTTCGAGGCGCCGAATGGCGGCGCGGTATTCTCGACGGGCTCGATCGCCTATGCGGGCGCGCTCGGCCACCGGAATTTCGACAATCCGATCGCGAAGCTCACCTGGAACGTGCTCCGCCGCTTCGCCGATCCGACGCCCTTCCCGCCGCCTCAAATATGAGCGCTCAGCGCGGCTTGACGGCGATGTCGAGCCAGCCATGCGGCGTGACCTTGGCCCGGTCGTGCTCGCGGAGCAGCACCGTCGTCATCGCCGATTCGACGATCGCCGGCCCGGCAATGTCCTGCGCCGGCGCCAGGCCCTCGAAATCGAAGACCGGCGCCGCACGCCAGCCGCCGAGATAGATCCGCCGCTCGGCCCGCATCGGGCTCGGCTTCCCCGCCGGCAGGCGCGGTTCCTGCGGCAGGTCGGGCAGGATGCCGATCGCGGCGATCCGCGCATTGACGAGCACCGCTTCCTGGTCGCGCATGGCATAGGTGTAGAGCGCCTCATGACGCCGATGAAAGCGCTCGACGATCTGCGGCAAGGGGTCGGCCGCCGTCCAATCGACGTCGTCGAGCGGCACGTTGATCTCGAAGATCTGCTCGCCATAGCGCATGTCGACCGAATGCTGGAGGCGCACCTCGCCGTCAAAGGACGCTCTGAGGCGCTGCGTCGCTTCCTCGGCCATCTCGGCGAAGAGGCGCTTCACCGCGGCGCCGTCGAGCCCGCCGGCATCGCCGATATGCGTGCGTGTCACCTCGACGCGCAGATCCGTCGCGAGCATGCCCCAGGCAGAGAGAACGGCGGCGACGCGCGGCACGATGACGCGCGTCAGATCGAGCTGACGGGCGACATCGGTGACGTGGAGCCCGGCGGCGCCACCGAAGGAGAGGAGCGCAAAGCGCCGGGGATCGACGCCGCGCCGCACCGAGACGAGGCGGATGCCTTCGGCCATGTTGGTGTTGACGACGCGGTGAACGCCTTCCGCCGCCGCGACGCGGTCGACCTTCAAGGTCCGGGCGAGGCCGTCCAATGCCGCCTCGGCGGCGGCGCGGTCCAATCGGCTCCGCCCGCCGAGAAAATGCGTGGGGTCGAGGAAGCCCAGCACGAGGTTCGCGTCGGTGACGGTCGGCGCCGTGCCGCCCTTGCCGTAGCAGGCGGGGCCGGGATCGGCGCCGGCGCTTTCCGGGCCGACATGGAGAATGCCGCCGCCATCGACCCGGCCGATCGACCCGCCGCCCGCGCCGAGGCTGACGATGTCGAGGCTGTTCAGCGCGATGCGGTGCTGTCCCACCTTGCGGTCGGCGGCGAGCGTCGCCTCGCCCTCGACGATGAGGCAGATGTCGGTGCTCGTTCCCCCCATGTCGAAGGGGATGAGGTTGCCATGGCCGAGCAGCTTTGCCGCGTAACGGCTGCCGGCGACGCCGCCCGCCGGACCCGAGAGCACCGCGCCGGCGGCGAGGCGCGCGGCCTCGACGATCGGCGCGACGCCGCCATGCGATTGGATGATGAGGACGGGGCCGCGATATCCCACCGCGGCGACCCGCTCGCCGAGACGCTTCAGATAGCGCGAGAGGACAGGGCCGACATAGGCGTTGACGATGGTCGTCGAGACGCGCTCGAACTCTTTGATCTGCGGAAAGACCTCCGAAGACAGCGAGACATAGGCGTCGGGAAGCGTCTTCGCCAGCGCCTCTGCCGTCATGCGCTCGTGCCGGGCATCGCGCCAGGCATGAAGGTAGCAAACGGCGACCGCCTCGACGTTCTCCCGCTTCAGCGTCGCGATCGCATGCTCGAGCGAGGCGGGATCGAGCGGCGTCTCGACCCGGCCGTCGGCGCGCATGCGCTCCCGGACGCCGAGCCGCCGCGCGCGCGGCACAAGCTGCTCGGGCGGCGGCATGCGCAGATTGTAGCGGTCGTCCTTCAACCCTTCGCGCATCTCGACGACGTCGCGGTGGCCTTCGGTTGTCAGCAGGCCGAGCTTCGCGCCCTTGCCTTCGAGGAGGGCATTGGTCGCGACCGTCGTGCCGTGAACGATGCGCTCGGTCTCGGCGAGGAGCGCGCGCAATTGGAGGCCGAGCACTTCGGCAAGCAGCTCCAATCCCGCCATGACGCCGATCGAGGGGTCCTGCGGCGTCGAAGCGACCTTGGCGAGGGTCGAGATGCCCTTCGCGTCGACCGCGACCAGATCGGTGAAGGTGCCGCCGACATCGATGCCGATCCGGTACATGGCTCAGCTCCCGTGCCGCGTTGCCGTCACGAACCCGCTCTCGATGTCGTGCGCGCGCGCCGCAGTGTCGCGCTTTCTCGGATCGCCCCAACCGCCGCCGCCGCCGGACTCGACCATGAAGACATCGCCCGGGCGAATGGTGATGCCGACCTCCTTCGTCTTGATCTCGCGCGGCGGCCGACCCTCGGAGTGCAGCACATAGTGATGCGGCAACCCGTCGGCGCCGCCGAGGATGCCGCAGGCGCCGTATTTGACGCCATCGCCCGCGGTGTTGCCGAGCGCGGGTTCGGCGATCTCGACGGCAAGCTCGAGGCTGCAGCCGGGCCCGCCGCGATATTCGCCGTCGCCGCCGGAATCGGGGCGGAATTCGTGGCGGCGAAAGAACAGCGGGAAGCGCACCTCGGTCACCTCGATGCTGCCGAATTTGATGCCGCCCGCCGCCTGCCACTCGCCGCCGCCGGGCCAGCCATCGCCGGCCGGCGACGCGCCACCGCCGGGCCGCGCCTGGAAGAGGTGCCAGATAAAAGGCTTGTCGCTGCGCGGGTCCTTGCCCTGGATGGCGATGCGGAAGCGCCGTCCCCAGCCGGCCATGGCGCGGTCGGGGCAGGCGGGGGCGAGTGCCTTGATGATCGCCTCCATGATCTCCTGCGCGCAATGGTTGGTGCAGAGCGTCACCGGCGCGCCCGGCTTCGCCCAGACGATCGTGCCTTCCTTTGCAATGACCTCGATCGGCCGGAACGTCCCGTCATTCTTCGGCGTCTGCGGATCGATGAGGTAAGAGAGCGCGACGGCGACCGCCGAGCGCATGTTGGGATATGAGGAATTGACGAAGCCCACCACCTGCTCGTGCGAATCCGTGAGATCGATCACGAGATCGCTGCCGCGCTTCGTCACCGTGGCGCGGATATGGATGTCCTTGAAGCGGTGCCCGTCATCGTCGAGGAATGCTTCGCCCTTGTAGACGCCGTCCTTCCATCCGGCGATGACGGCGCGCGTCTGCCGCTCGGCGCCGTCGAGCACCGCCTCGATCGCCGCCAGGGTGACGGGCCAGCCGAACTCCGCGGCAAGCGCGAGGAACCGCCGCTCGCCCACCCGCGCCGAGCCGATCATCGCCGCGAGATCGCCGCGGAAGTCGCGCGGATGGCGGACATTGGTCGCCAGCATCTCCATGACGTCGCGCCGGATCTCGCCCTTCTCGTAGAGCCGGAGCGGCGTGATGCGGATGCCTTCCTGGAAGATCTCGGTGGCGGCGGCGTTGTAGGCGCCGTGCGTCGCGCCGCCGATATCGCTCTGATGCGCGCGGTTGATCGACCAGAAGAGCGGCTTGCCGTCGTGGAAGACGGGAACAAAAGCGGTGAGGTCGGGAAGATGATTGCCGCCGTGATAGGGGTCGTTGAGGAGGAAGACGTCGCCCGGATGAATGTCCGCCCCGAAGAATTCCGTGACCGATCGTGCCGCCCAGGGGAGGGCGCCGACATGGATCGGCACGTGCTCGGCCTGGGCGATGAGGCGCCCGTCGAGGCCGCAGATCCCGGTGGAGAAATCGCGGCTCGAATTGAGGATCTGCGAATAAGAGGTGCGGAGCATCGCCTCGCCCATCTCCTCGACAATTGCGAGCAGGCGGTGCTGAACGACGGAAATCGTGATCGGATCGACGGTGTCGGTCACGGCGCTTCCTTCCCGGAGCTGATCGGTGATTTCTGCCATGCCGCTGTGCTTGCAACAAGAAGGGAGCCGCACCCGTATACGGGGGCGAACGAGATGAACCGGCCGATCTTTGCAAAAAATTGACCATATTGTCGGAAGTTTCGATACTGATATTTGACGTCAGCGCGAGAACGCGATTGAAAAAGCACGTCATCCTGACCTCCCACCCGACGCGCGGGAAGGCGTCGCAGCCGATCCGCTGGGGCGCGCCCAGCGCAGCAGAGCGCGGCCCGCTCGTCGCCGCATCGCATGATCCGCGCCGCAACGTCATCGGCGCCCACGCCGGCTCCTACGCGCTCTACCGCGCGCTTGCCATCGCCGCCGGAAAGCTGAGCCCGATCCACATCCCCGATCTCACCAACACGGCGCCGGTCGAGCGGCTCGGCCCGTTCGCGCCATGGGCCGATCCCGAGCGGATCGTCTCGCTCGATCCCTGGGGCCACCTCGTCGCCGAAGCCTTTGCCGAGCATCGCGCCGCCGGCCTCGACGTGCGGCCGACGATCGCCATCACCAAGGCGCATATCGAGCTGCCCGAGCTGCAGCAGGCGATCGCGGCGGGGCGACTCAAACCCGACGGCAAGGTATTGCTGGAGCGCGGCGCCGCGCGCGTCACCAAGGCGGCGATCGAGCCGGTCTGGTATTTGCCGGGCATCGCCAAACGCTTCGACGTCGCCGAGTCCGAGCTTCGCCGCAATCTCTTCGAGCACACCGGCGGCATGTTCCCGGAGCTGGTGACGCGGACCGATCTGCATGTCTTCCTGCCGCCGATCGGCGGCATCACGGTCTATTTCTTCGGCGAACTCGGCGCCATCGGCGATCCCACGCGCAAGCTCGCCTGCCGCGTCCATGACGAATGCAACGGCTCGGACGTCTTCGGCTCGGACATCTGCACCTGCCGGCCCTATCTCGTGCACGGCATCGAGGTGGCGATCGCGACGGCGCAGGAGGGCGGCTGCGGCCTCATCGTCTACAATCGCAAGGAGGGCCGCGCCCTCGGCGAGGTGACGAAATTCCTCGTCTACAACGCAAGGAAGCGCCAGGAGGGCGGCGACCGGGCCGAGACCTATTTCGAGCGCACCGAATGCGTCGCCGGGGTTCAGGACATGCGTTTTCAGGAGCTGATGCCGGACGTGCTCCACTGGCTCGGCATCAAACGGATCGACCGCTTCGTCTCGATGAGCGGCGTCAAGTTCAAGCCGATCGTCGAGAGCGGCATCGAAGTGGTCGAGCGCATCGAGATTCCCGAGGGGCTCATTTCCGCTGAGGCGCGGGTCGAGATGGATGCGAAGAAGGCGGCAGGGTACTTCACGAAAGAGGCGCCTGGAGACCCCGACATGTCCCTGCGCAAGGGCCGTGGGCTCAACGAGTAGGGGCTCTGCCGGCGCCGGCTCCGCCGCGGATGCCGCCGCATGGCTCTTGACCCCGGAAGCCGTGCGCGAGCGCGCGCATTTCCTGCTGCATCGCGCGGAGGAGGGGGCGCTCGCCCATTTCACCCTTCATCTCGACCGGCTTCCGGCCGCGGTCGAATATGTATTGGAGACGATCCGCGCCAACTACCCCGATCTTGCAATTCCCTTTCACAGCCGCTGGCGTCACTTCGCAGTCGGCAGCCGCGATCGCTGGGCGATGCTGGCCGCGGAGCTCGCCGGCGCTTCCGCCGCGGAGATCGCGCGGGTGCGCTTCGATCTTGCGGTAACGAGCGTCCTCCTCGACGCCGGCGCCGGTGCTGGGTGGCGCTATCGTGAGGCGGGCGGCGGCGAATACGCGCGCTCGGAGGGCCTTGCCGTCGCGAGCTTTCACCTCTTTCGCTCCGGCCTTTTCTCGAGCGATCCGGAACGGCCTTGGCGAGTCGATGCCGCGGCGCTGCGGGGCCTCGATCCCGATCGCCTCGCCGCCGGGATGCAGGTCACGGGCGAGAATCCGCTGGTCGGCCTCGAAGGTCGCGTCCAATTGCTGCGGAGTCTCGGCGACGCGCTCGCTCGGCAACCGGCAATGTTCGGCGACCAGGCGCGGCTCGGCCGCCTCGCCGATCATCTGATTGCGCGCGCGGTCGATGGCCGGTTGCCGGCATCGGCGATCCTCGCCGCCGTGTTGCGTGGCTTCGGCGCGATCTGGCCGGGCCGGCACAGCCTCGCCGGCATCAATCTCGGCGATGTCTGGCGCCACTCCGCGATCCTCGCCGACGGTCCGAGCCGAGGCCTCGTCCCGTTTCACAAGCTGAGCCAGTGGCTTTCTTATTCGCTGATCGAGCCGCTCGAAGCCGCCGGGATCGCGGTCGATGCGTGCGATGCGCTGACCGGGCTTGCCGAATATCGCAATGGCGGGCTGTTCCTCGATCTCGGCGTGTTGCAACCGCGCGATCCGGCCCTCGCGACGACGCGCCTTGCGGTCGATGACGAAGCGGTGGTCGAATGGCGCGCGCTGACGGTCGCGCTGCTCGATCGCACCGCCGAGGCGCTGCGTTTGCGGCTCGGGATGAATTCGCGGCAATTGCCGCTCGTCAAGGTGCTCGAAGGCGGGACCTGGGCGGCGGGGCGGCGCATCGCGCACGAGCGTCGAGCGGGTGGCGGGCCGCCGCTCGCGATCGCCAGCGACGGCACCGTCTTTTGAAATGATAGCGGGGGCGAAAATGGGTGAGAATGTCGTCGTCGTCAGCCATCCGCTGGTTCAGCACAAGCTGAGCCTGATGCGCTCGAAGGACATCTCGACCGGGCAGTTTCGCGCGCTCCTGCGCGAGATCGCGCCGCTCATGCTCTATGAGGCGACGCGCGATCTGCCCCTGACCGAGACGGAAATCGAGACGCCGCTCGCGCGCATGCGGGCGCCGGTGCTCGCGGGGAAGAAGCTGTGTTTCGTACCGATTCTCCGCGCCGGGCTCGGCTTCGTCGACAGCATGCTCGACCTCATTCCGTCGGCGCGCGTCGGCCATATCGGGCTCTACCGCGATCCGACGACGTTAGGGGCCGTCGAATATTACCTGAAGATGCCGGAAGACATCTCGGCGCGCAGCGTCATCGTCGTCGATCCGATGCTGGCGACGGGGCACTCCGCCGTCGCGGCGATCGGCCGGCTGAAGGATCTCGGCGCCGAGACCATCAAATTCATCTGCCTCGTCGCGGCGCCGCCCGGCATCGCCGCCGTCCACGCCGAGTATCCCGGCGTCCCGATCTATACCGCGGCGATCGACGAGCGCCTCAACGAACACGCCTATATCGTCCCCGGATTGGGCGACGCCGGCGACCGCCTCTTCGGCACGAAATGAGGCGTGTTAGGGACGGCAAGGAATAAGATTGAGCCTTGGATTGGGTCTCGTGCGTCCTTCGACTTCGCTCAGGATGAGGTAAACCTCTACTGCCACACGCAAATCGACCTCATCCTGAGCGAAGTCGAAGGACGCACAGCGCCGATGCAGTATCTTCAACGCCGGTGGAGCGCAGCCGAGCGGCAAGTATGTCCGATACCAACCGAGCGGTCTTTCGATGAAGCAGCGACGTATCCGCGCGTCGGCAATCTTCCCGCTCGCGGTGAGCGGCGGCGCCTTCGCTTTTCTCGGCCTCTTCCTGCTGCTGCCGCTTGCCAGCGTCTTGTGGGTCAGCTTCTTCGATCCGAGCGGGACGCATTTCACTTTCGCGAACTACGCCAAGATCGCGACGACGCATTTCTATCAGGCGAGCCTCTGGAACAGCGTCTCGATCGGTGCGATGGCGACGCTCGCGGCGACGGCGGTCGGCGTGCCCTTTGCCTTTTGTCTCGCGCGCATGCCGCTCGCCGGAAAATCGGTGCTGACGGCGCTGACCGTCCTTCCGCTCATCCTGCCGTCCTTCGTCGGCGCTTACGCGCTCGTGCTGATGTTCGGGCGGTCGGGCGTCATATCGCAGGCGCTGCGCGCGATCGGCATCCCGTTCGGGTCCCTCTATGGCGCGCCGGGTCTCGTCACCGTCTACACCTTGACGCTCTTCCCCTACGTCGTGCTGCCGACGATCGCGGCCTTCAAGGCGGTCGATGTATCGATCGAGGAAGCAGCGCAGAATCTGGGTTCGCCGCGCTGGCGCACCTTCCGGACGGTGATCATCCCGGTCGTGCTTCCGGCGGTGCTTGCCGGTGCGCTTCTCGTCTTCATGGATACGCTCGAGAGCTTCGGCGTGCCGTTCGTCCTCGCCGAGGACAAGCCGATCCTGGCGGTCGAGGCTTACAAGCTCTTCGTCGGCGAGCTCGGCGGCAATCCGAGCTCGGCCGCCGTGCTCTCGATCATTCTCGTCGCCTGCACCACCGCCGCGCTGTTGCTGCAGCGCTTCTACCTGTCGCGCCGACGTTTTTCGACCGGCGCCCGGGTCGTGCCGCCCCTGCTTCAGACCAGCGCCGCCTGGCGCGCCGCCGCGGCGATCTTCTGCTGGGGCGTCATCATCCTCGCCCTCGTGCCGTTCATCGGCGTCGTCGTCATCTCCTTCATGAAGTTTCGCGGGCCGGTGATCTATCCCGATTTCAGCCTCGGTAATTTCGCGCAGTTCTTCCAGCGCTCGCAGCGGCCGCTGCTCAACACCTTCTATCTCGCGACCGCGGCGGCACTCGTCGCGGCCTTGGTCGGCGTGCCGATCGGCTATGTCGTGACGCGGCACCGCTCGCGGCTCTCGCATCTTCTCGACGTTGTCGCGATGGCGCCCTTCGCCGTCGCCGGCACGGTGCTCGGCATCGGCCTCGTCATCTGCTTCAACAGCGGCTGGCTCGTCCTGACCGGCGGCAGCTTCATCCTCGTCGTCGCCTACGCAATTCGCAAGGTGCCGTTCAACGTGCGGGCGAGCAGCGCCATTCTGCACCAGCTCGATCCCAGCCTCGAGGAAGCCTCGATCAACCTCGGCGTCTCGCCGGCGCGGACCTTCATTCAGCTGACGGTGCCGCTGATGATGGGCGGCGTCATCGGCGGCATGGTGCTCACCTGGGTCACGGTCGCCTCCGAGCTCAGCAGCACGATCATGCTCTACAGCCCGACATGGACGACGACGACGGTCGTCATGCTGCAGGCGCTCGAAGGCAACAATCCGGGCATCGCCTCGGCCGCCGCGACGATCCTGACGGTCGTCACAATCGTCCCGTTGATGCTCGTCTACCGTCTGTTGCGGCGCAACGAGGCGTCGCTTCTGTGATTTAAGTGAATTCCGTCGCGGACATCAGCATGTCGATCCGCGCGCCGTCGGCGGAGAGCGGGAGGACCAGCACCTCATAGCTCCAGATGCGGCCGTCCCGGCGTTGCCGCTCGCGCCGGCGGACGCTCGGCTGGCGCCGCTCGATGACCGAGACGAAATGCTCCTCGACGATCGCCCGATATTCGGCGTCGGGGTATTGGTCGAGGCCCTTGCCGGTCATGTCGAAGCCGAGGCGCGTCGCGAATTCGGTGGCGTGCACGCGATAGTGGAAGCGCAGCGGCTGGTACCGCACGTCGAGCAGCGACAGCTTGCCGATGATGTACGTCGTATCGAGCGGATCGAAGTTTCGGCGCGACGGGAATTCGCGACTGCCGCGCCATGTGGACCAGTCGCTATAAAGGCGCCGCAGAAGCGACGACCGTACGTCAATCACGTGCTTGCCTCTGACCGTCGTCTTTCAAGCAGTCTACGCGAGAACGGCGAGAAGATTCAAGAAATTTCGCGTTTTAGGAGCAAACCGGTAGGTTGAACGGCGTTGGGTCTAGGAAACGGGCGATAGCGTTGCGCATGAGCCGCGCGACGGAATTGTCGTGGTCGTCATGGGCGAGGCTGGCGATGAAGGCGATCGAGCCGGTGGCGAGGACGGCGCCGCCGTGGGGCGTCTCGAAGAAGACCATGTCGGCCTTGACGCGCGGATTGCTCGTGCCGTCGAGGCCGCGCGAGTTCGAGAGCATCTCCTCGTTGACGAGGAGAAAGGAATTGGAGTGGCCCTCGGAGGAGGCGACGACGAGGGCGTGCGGCGGCGAGCCGAGGGCGACATCGAAGCAATCGATCTCGAGGCCGGCGGCGCCGTCGCCCCAGGCGCCGAAATCGCCGATGATGTCGCCCTCGATGCCGGCGAAGAGAAACGCCGCGCGGCTATCGCGCGAGGCGGCGGTGCGGCGGTAATAGGTCGAGGCGTCGAAGCCCTGCGCGATGAAGCCGACGCCGAAGAGCGCGTTGGGCGGCCGCCCGAGACGCCGCCACAGCCCGCCATATTCGCCGGTCGCGTGGTAGTACTCGCCCGGCGCCTCGGCCCAGGCGCGCGTCCCATCCTCGGCACGGCGAAGCTCGATGAGGCCTGGATGCGCCGGGTCCGCCGTGACGCGCCAATAGAAGCCGTTGCCGCCGAGATACATGAAGCGCCCGCCGCCGCCGATATATTCTTCGAGCGCCTGCAGCATCTCGAGGCTGTGGTACTCCGGGTGGCTCACGGAGAGAACCGCGCGGTAGGGCGTGAGGATAGCCACGCCTGCTTCGTGCAGATCGTGATCGCCGATCACATCGTAGGCGATGCCTTCCTTGTCGAGCCAATCGATGAGACAGAGATCCATCGAGAAATTCCAGAACCGCCCGGTCGGCCGCATGTTGAAAAGTGGCCGCCGCGCCGAGGCGTGGCTGACACCCGATCCGTCGGGGTGGACGTCATAAGTCGAGGCGCCGAGCTCGGGATGCCCGGCGAGAAGGACATCGGTCATGTCGACCGTCGGCAGCGCGCCCATGGTGAGCTCGTAAGGACCCGGCGACATGCGGCGCCGGTAATTCGCATAGGCGAGGTAGGTCATCGTCGAGGCGAGGATCGCGAGCTTCGCATTTGTGCCGCCCCGCGGCGGCGAGACGATGAAGCCGACGTAAAAGGGCGGCCCTGACGGCGCCTCGAGTTTCACCGCGTAGAAGCCGCTGCGCAGTTCGGTCGGGAGGGTGAAGTCGAGGCTCACAGGCCAGCCGGCGTCGTAGAGATCATCGGAATGGAAATGGATCGCCGCGTAATGGGCGGGATCGCGCCGTCCCAGCGCGAGCCCGTGACGGCGCGTTTCGGCGCGTTGACCGTTTCCCCGTGAAGGCCGTGGCGCGAGCGATCCTCGATCTGCCGCGTGCCGATGCCACGCGAGAAATCCCAATGCGCCGAAAGCTCTCCCGAGACGAGGCTCGGGGCTTCGAGCTTGCCCTCGAAATGGCGCGTCGTGCGGCCGGGCGCGACGCGTTCGGCGGCGAAGAGGAGGGTGCCGTCGCATGCCATGCCGGGCGCCAATGTGCCGTTCGCCTCGGCTGCCCGATCGGCATGGAGCCCGGGTAACGGTATGCTGGAGACCTTGGCGACGCCGGTGGCGGGATCGTAGGCGGCGTTGAGGCGATGCCAGCAGCGCCGCCGTAACGGTCGCCCGGTCGATAGAATCTGATCGCCGACGAAGAGGGCCGCGGCGCCGCTCGCATCGAGCGCAAGCCGCACCGGCCCCAGCGCCATGATCGTCTGAACGCCGGCGCCGGGGAGGCTCGGCCAGGCGAGGATCTCGAGCGCGAGGGTGCCGAGCGGCGGCAGGTTCTCGACGAGCGCGTAGGAGCCGACATCGGTGTATTGCTCGACGCCGGTGTGCTCGCCGTCGATCGCGCTCGGCACCCTCTCTTCCTTGAGACCCGGTCCCTTCGGCCCGGTCTCGCCGCAGATGAGGCGGACGAGCCCCGCGCGATAGCGCCGGCTTGGGTCGAGGACGCTGACGCGCACCGTGACGCGCTCGCCCGGCCGCGCCGTCAGCGCGTCGACATAACCCATGATTTGCGGCGTCTCGGCGCGGATCGTCACGGCAGGTCGAGCTCGGTTCCGGCGAGCGCGCGCCAGCGGCGGCGAAAGGCCGCCCATTGCCCGGCTTCGAGGCTGGTGAACGCCTCATCGAGGAAGAGGCGCGGCGGTTGGCGATCGGGCAGGCGCTCGCCGAGGACCCAACGCCCCGAGCCGATCCCGACGAGGAGGAGGTTCTGACAATTCTCGGCGCGATACATCACGTCGAGGAGGGCCTGCAGCGCGGCGCTGTGCCGGCCGAAGGGGTGG